>CAZTQK010000155.1:0-13231 GCA_964615635.1 uncultured Planctomycetales bacterium | reverse complement strand
TCCAGGCTCATCTCTACGAATGTGGCCACGGAGTTATGAGAGGTTTTGAACGGGACCTGAGAAGTCTCGCAGGAAGGGCGAGACGAACAGGACAGTCGTTCGGAGCCTCAATCCAGGGCAAGGAGCCTTATCTTCAGCCTGTAACGGAGGCTTGGCAGAACCTTCACTCGGCCTCCTTGGTCTTCAGTGCGCTCAATCGTCAACTGGGTGACGGGGTCGACTATCAACTGCTGTCTTACGTGTTCTCGCTTGTAGGAATTTCGCATCTGCCGGCCATATTGAATGATTTGGCCGAAGAGCTTGTGCGGTAGGTTACGAACCACGAACGGCCGTAGATGAATCGAAGAAGGCAATGGGAATGAAGGAGAGAAGGAGGACCACATGGCGACGGAATTGAATGAGTTGTTCACAAAGGTAGAGGTGGCGGATGCGGTGCCGGCGGAGGAACTTCAGGTATTCGGCGTGCGCTGGCAGCAGGACAGTAGCCTCGAATACCAGACAATGGAAGAGGCCATGGCCGCGGGGACACTGCAGGTCACGGAAGTCAGTGAGAGCGGCAGCGTCCCTGAACTGACAGTGACCAACAACGGCGATACGAAGGTCCTGCTGGTTGCCGGTGAGCAATTGGTCGGCGCCAAGCAGAACCGGGTGTTGAACGTCACTATCATGATCGCACCCAAGTCGGTAACGAAGATTCCCGTGTCATGTGTTGAGCGCGGGCGATGGGGCTACAGGTCTCGGTCGTTCGGCAGCAGCGGCAGCGCGTCGCATTACGTTCTTCGGAAGATGATGAGCGGTCAGAGTTCGAGAAGCTATCGAAGGACGGGTAAACCATCATCGGATCAGGGCGCGGTCTGGAACGAAGTCGATCGCAAGCTATTCGCTATGAGATCTCCTTCGCGGTCGGCCGCCCTTCAGCAGGCGTACACGGATTACGATAGTCGGCTCGCGAGGATGCTGGCGGGGTTGCGGGTACCAGAGGGCTGCAACGGCGTGGTCTTTGCCTTCGGCGGCCGGGTCGCTGGCATGGATCTGTTCGACAAACCCGAAACGCTCGGCAAACTTCTGCCCAAGCTGGCGAGGGCTTATGGGATTGACGCTCTTGAGACGGTGATGCGCCACGAGGCAGACCGAAAGCAAGGCCCCGACGAGCATAACCAGGCTGAGGCTGGAAAAGCCGAAGCGTCCCAACCCGACAGCCTTGACAGAAAAGCCGTCGAAACGTGGATTCGGACGGCCGCCCGGGCCAAGTTCGAAAAGTTCCCCTCGCCCGGTCTCGGCGACGATTTCCGCATTGAATCCAAAGAGGCCGTCGGCGCCGGGCTCGTTGTCCAGGAGGAGCCGGTCCACGTGGAACTGTTCGCGGAATAGGGGTGTAGCTGCATCGCGTTCGCGAGGAAGACCACGGGGTGTCGAACGGTGCTACCATTAGAGATGGCGCTGTTCCAAGGAGGATGAAATGGAAGTCTACACGACCCGTTTGCGATCGGGCATCGCCCGCACCAAAGAGTTCGAGCGAAAGAGACTGGCCTCCTTTGGGGTCAATGTCGGGACCAAGTGCGGTCACGGGTGCAGTTACTGCAGCACGGGCGCCGTCCTGCGCATGAACCGGTCGTTCAAGGAGGCCGGCCGGAGCCCGTTCGAGAGCGGATATGCCATTGTTGATCCGGACACGCCCGACCGCGTTGCCGCCGATGCACGCCGCCACAAGCGTCAACGCGGGCTTGTTCAGCTTTGCACCCTGACCGATGCCTGGGCGCCGGAGGCTCAGAAGCACAATCTCGGCCGCCGATGTCTCGAAGCGATTCTTCCCGAGCCCGGCTGGACGGTGAGGATTCTGACTAAGAATGCGGCCGTCAGAAAAGACTTCGACCTCATCGAACAGTATCGAGATCGCGTACTGGTGGGTGTCAGCATCACCGCTAGCTCCGACCAGGACCACATCATGTCGGCCGTCGAGCCCCACGCTTCGCCGATCTCGGAGCGAAGCGCGGTGATGGCTGAGGCTCACGCTCGCGGCCTGCGAACCTATGCGATGCTCTGTCCGATACTGCCCGGCATTGCCGATTCATCCGAACAAATCGATCATCTCGTTCAGATGGCGGTATCGCTCGGCGCAGAAGAGATCTTCGCCGAAGCGGTAAACGCCCGGGGACCGGGTCTGCGTAAAACACAGGAGGCGCTCGCATCGCACGGCCACACGGCCGAAGCGGCTGCCATCGCTGGCATCCGCCGACGGGAGGAGTGGTGCAAGTACGTGGTCAGCGTGATTGCCAACTTGCAGCGAAGCGTGCGGGCCTATTCCAGTATCGACCGACTTCGCGTGCTGCAGTACCCGACAGCCCTTTCCGCGGAGGCGATCGCGCAGATCCAAGCGGACGACGAGGGCGTGATCTGGCTGGGCAAAGAGCAGACTTGACTCTGCGATAGCTCCCGCGAGAAAACTGGTCAACGGGATCACTCTTGGTGCTGGCGGTCCGTGGCCGGTGGCGATATGGGGCCGGAACCGGCTGTGGGGTGCCCGCCAACGTTCGATGAGCACCTTGGTTCCCAGTAGTGGTTGGAAGATATCGCCGTTGAGCGGTTTGTCCCGCAGCTGACCGTTGAACGATTCGACGCCACCGTTCTCCGACGGGCCGAGTCTGAACCGACTTGCAGGGCGCTCTTGGCGGATAGAATCCCGATAATTCGCGCAACATATCTCTCCCCTATAGGACGGGCACCAACCGATCGACGCCGATTGCTACAACGTACAAGCCTCTGCGAGATCCTGCCCAAAACGCTTTTCCTCCGAGAAGCCATCAGGCGCGGTCTCGGAATTACCCGACCACGGCCCCACTCACTTTCCAGAAAAACTTGTTCGCGCATTCCAGGTAGAGGACGACCGTCGTGGCCGTCCGTGTGGCCGTAACGGAGGTACACGGTGATGAGCCTGGATATGGACAAGTTTGTCAAGTCGGATCGGGAATACGCTGAATTCAGCGGGCCCGGCGAGTTCGCCGCCGTGGTGACGCGGAACGGCAACCCTGCCGGCAAAAAGGAGTTGCTGCGAGACTTCATGAAGGTCCAGCGGTCGGTGATGTGCGTCTGCCCTGAGTGCCAAAGGAAATGGCCTGCTGCCATCTGGACAGAAGAGCAGGCCCTGCGCCTTCTGAACTTCGCCCGCTTCGCCACGCTCAGGCAGTTTTGGGATCGACTCCGCGCCGAGTACCTCGCATTCGTCGCGACATGCCCCGAGTGCGGGGTCTCCGGTCGTCTCCCCGAGCAACTCCACGGCTCAACCGAAGGGACCGTTCACAACTCCCACTTGATGTTCGGACAACTCATCACCACCTCCACCACCGCCCGGCGCACGGCCGGGTGATTCCGGAGCAGATGAACCAGAGTCGCCGCAAGGTCTTTATCGGCCGGCGTTTCGCTCGGCTGAGTCTCTGTCTGTACCTCGGATAGTTGTGCCCGATCCTCCGTGACCTCCACGAGATCCAGTTCGGAAAACGCTCGCCAGGCTTCAGCTTGAGTCATCGTCCCCGCCCCCTGTCCCTTGCCGCAATCGTGCCCGCCGATCGATCACCCGTCTTCAACAGCCGCCCCGGCCGCTCGTCATTGGCCCAGCTCCAGTGGCGGCCATTGCTGCCAAGGATGACGTGGTCGAGCAGTTCGACACCGACGACCCGGCAGGCTTCTTTGAGTTGCTGCGTCGTGGTGATGTCTTCGGTGGTTGGTGCGGAGATGCCGACGTGTTCGCCCGGTCCAGAGCCGCACTCTGCAGCAACTACGCAGCCTATCATAGTCATTGTCTGTCCTCCGAGGCATGTCATCTGTCGTGACCGGCCTCTTCTCGGGCAGCGGAAGAGGCTGGGAACCGGGTTGCTGAGTTGTCTTCAGCATGGAAGGACAGGTGAAGTCGGCGGCTTCAGTTGCGGGGCTCAAAAGAAGCGCCCCCCGTAGTGAAAAAGGGCTCTGGCTTGCGGAGCTCATAGCCCCGCCATCGCGGGTTCAGATTCAGTATCATTTGGTGTACCAATCGCCGCGAAGCTGGACAACCCGCGGATAAACAATAGGCGCCCGAGACGCTTGCCGCCTACTCGCCGAATCTAGCGGCGAAGTAGAAGTCTGGAACCTGCAGCACAGAGGTCAGGAGCGAACCACCGGTGGGGCTCTCGATTAGGATCTGGCCGCGGTCGAAGGTGAGCTCGCGTTGGAAGGCCAAATTGGGCGAGCGGTTCATGATATCGGGCAGGGGAACGTGGTACAGGCCAATCAGGTGGCCGATCTCGTGGGCTCCGGTGTGGGCCAGGCCAAGAACGATGTTGTTCACGGAATTGATTGCGGCGGTTCGGCACTCGAGCCCCCGGCCTTGGAAACTCCCGACATGCACCACGGCCTCGTCTTCGGGGTCCTGGTTGCCCGGATCGATCATCCGGCCTCGCGGCAACACCTCGCCGAAGATCACCCGTTGCAGGCAGGCCTCATGCTCAGCGTCAATCGGTGTCAGAACGGCGTCGAAGTACAGGTCCGTGTCGTCCGCCAATTCCTGCTTCGGAGAGAAAACCAATCGGGAGTAGGAGTCGCTCGGGAGCACATCACCGACCTGAAGGATATCCACAGGCGCGTCGGCGAAGATGACCCGCAGCCGATCCACAATCTGCTGTTGGACCATCGGAACGATGTCTTCAAGGATCTGACGCTCTTCGGCAGTGAACGACTCCGGATCCGAGAGGCCGGGCTCAGTAAGGAAGCCTGACTCGAACTCGACCAGGACCGATTGTCGCTCCGGTGCCGGGACGGCTGAGTTGATTATCGTTCCGGAAAGGTTCGCCGCCCGATCGTACCGACTCGCAGCCGGGTCGAAGAGGACGAACGCGAAGTACTCACCGCCCACGCGGACGGCGTATTCAAACCACTCATCGGCCGGTCCTCCTCCGGCCAGCAGACCTTCCGCTCCCGTGGTCTCATCGAGCACGAGGATCAGTATGCTCTGGACCGACTGCCCCTCAACAAGCAGTTGCAGCGTTTGTCCCGGAACCAGCGTGCCCAGCGCTGCGAGGTCGTAATCAAGTTGATGTGGCTGCCCATCCAACGGCAACGCCGGGGCATCCTGAAACGGATTCTCGAGATTCGGCAGACACCCGGTCAGCGAAACCATGAGGGCCGTGCCGATGACGATCGTGGTCAATGACCCGCCTCGTGACATGCCAAACATGTATGACAGCCTATTCATAACGGGTCCGCCAGCACGGCAATCGTAGAAAGCGGCGTCTCAACCTCGACAGTCGCGGGAGCAAATGCATAGTCGTCGGAGAAGAACTCCAACTGATATACCCCTGGCGGTCGATCGAACTGGAAATACCCCGACTCATCTGTGACTCTGTAGTCAATCGGATCGCCGTATCCGGCGTCCGGGTCATTGCCGGCGTCATTATCATCCATGCGAACCCGATACCTCGTCCGCAGCAGGACACCCACACCAGCCACGCCGGAGCCGTTCACGAGCGTCACGCGCCCCGATAGAGTGGCGGCTTCCGTCAGCGGAGGTGCTGCGGTGTCCGCCAGATCCTCTTGAACACCGGTGAAGTCCCAGACGGCCTCGTCATTGCCGAAGACGTTTGACCAACCGATGAGGGTGTCCAACTGGCTATCCTGGGCAAACTTGACCCGTGCCCGGCCGGCATCGGTATCCCAGTTCACGATCGTGTACGTCCCGACCGGCGGGAAAACCGCGCAGGGCCCGGGCACGTCGCTGAATTCTCCGGCCGCAATCGGCTGAGGCTCCACGGCCTCGGTTTCATCCATGCCGATCGGGACGGGCGGATCCTGACCGTCGAGCACACGCTTGTATAGCAGGACTCGCACATCCAGCGAGGATGGACATTGCTTGCCAATCAGTTCGACGCAATCGACGCGGAAAACAGCTCCCGGAGCAAGCAGGTCGGTCGAGACAAAAGGCTGAGAACCACCGGCGTCGTGGGCTCGAATCTCGAATGCCGCGTAGTACCGCGTGGAAAGGTTCATAAACCCGACTTCGGTGTCGACGGGCAATTCTTGGCGAAGGCACGACAGGCCCATTGCCGGGATAACCGCTGGCAGCAGAGAAACAAGATGCGCCGTCATGGGTCTCATGGCTGATCCAACTTTACGACCAGTCGAAGACCGGTATAGAAATCGATCGAATGGGGCTCGGCGCAGTTGCGCTGCGCGGAGCGACATCGTACCGCTGGTGAATAGAACGCACCGCCTCGCTTGGCGAACAACTCCCGGCCCGCGAATGGCGGATACTGTGCTATTTCCCATTCCTCCGGCCTGTAAGGGGAGTCGGTCCATTCCCACAAGCCGCCGTGCATGTCGAACAGGCCATACCAGTTGGGCATCCTCTGGGCAACTTCGTGACTCCTCGCATCTCCATTGTGATTGGCGAAGTACTTGAGATAAGCGGCATCTGATCCGTAACAGAACCGGCCCGCATTGCCCCCGCGGCACGCCCATTCCCACTCCGCCTCAGTGGGCAGGCCATAGCTGCGGGCTTTTCCGGCGGATTGGGCCTGATCATTGAGCCACTCGCAGAACCGCATGGCCAGATTGCGGCTGACATGGCTCATCGGACACGTCGCTGGGTTTGCTGATGGATTCATCAGTGAAGCCGTGTGGGCTTCTTGGGCGATATCCGTAGCTTCGCCGTCTATGCGGCTGCCGAGATAGTCCGCGTATGCCGGACTTTGCAGAAAGCCGGCGAACGCACCGACGGTCACTTCGTGAGCGCTCATGAAGAAAGCCGGAATGTCTACAGTCTTCGCCGGTTGGGTCTCGTTTGGGTGCCGATCAGCTTCGGCGAGGAGTGAGCCCTTTTTGTAATGCTCGCAGCCGGGCACGCGAACAAAGGGCACTCCGAGCAGGTCGTCGACGAGCACATCATGGGCGGTAACGGGCGTTACCGGAATACCGAGCCTTCCCGCTGCCCACCTCGCGGCAGCCGACACACCGGCATGTGGCTCGTTGCGGGCTGCGTTGGCGCACAACTCGGCTACGCCGTCTTCTGGTTGGGCGATCTGGCCGAGCAGGCAGAAAGCCACGTATTTCTGACGGTCGGTGCCGGATTTCGCCCGATTCGCCAACTGCTTCACTGCCAGGGACCTGGCCGGCCAAGTGGCTTGGCAGATCTCCAGCCATTCGCCGCCGGACCAAAGCTCTTTGCCATCAACCTGTTCCCAGAACGCCTCTGAGGCAACGAGGAATGCGGCTCGAGCTCCGGTTACACGTTCCGCCGGCATCACTGAAGCGATACTGGCGCGGCTCTGTTCAATCACCCTGCCCCTTACGGCGTTGCCAGCCGTTTCAAACCGATGAAAAGCGGTCGGAACATCAACGGCGAATGTGGCCAGTACCTCCCCCGCGGTTTTTTGGACCCATTGTGACCGGTACCAAAGCCCCCAGGCGGCCAGAGCAAGGATAATCAGACCACAAACCACGGCCGCGATCTGCCTGCGCCGCCGCCACAGCCACTTCTTCAGAATGTATCCGACGCTGTCGCCCTTGGCATGAATGGCCTCGCCGGCCAGGTAGCGGCGAATGTCGCGGGCCAGCTCGCCGGCGCTCTGGTAGCGGCGATCTCGCTCCTTGCGAAGGCAGAACAGGACAATAGTCTCGAGTTCCCAGTCGATGGGGCAGCGGGACAAACTCGCACGCCGGAACCAGCGGGTGCGACGAGCCGAGTGGATTCCGGAATCGGTCTTCCATGCGGAGGTGGGAGGCGTCGGCGCCTGCTCGCGAATGCGGGTGATCAGCGAGTGCAGATCGCTTTCCACATCGTAAGGGAAAACGCCTGTCAGCAGTTCATACAGAATGACGCCAAGCGAGTAGACATCCGTACGCACGTCGATTTCGTCCGGGTTTCCGCGCGTTTGTTCCGGCGACATGTAGGCCGGGGCACCCACAACCTGTCCGTCTCGTGACACATTCATATCCTCGATCTGGCCCACCGCCCTTGCCAGCCCGAAGTCAACCACCTTGGGCTGCCCGTCGGCATCGACCAGGATGTTGGACGGCTTGAGATCGCGGTGCATGATGCCCCGCTGGTGTGCGTAACTGACTGCGTCACACACGCGGGCGAACAACTCCAGTGTTTCGCCCAGGGAGAGGCCTCGTTCTTTGACGTATTGACCCAACGGCAGACCGTGGACGTATTCCATCACGCAGAACCGACGACCATCCGGCAGTACGCCCGAGTCGTGGACGGTTACAATGCCCGGATGCTGCAGTCGGGCCGCTATGAGGATCTCACGTTCAAACCGCTTCGCGGCCGCCGAGGCAGAGCGGGGACCGTCCTTCAGCAGCTTGATGACCACCTCGCGACGAGGAAATTGTTGGACCGCTCGATAGACGATCCCCTGGCCTCCCTCGCCCAGCCGCTCTCCAACCTCGTAGCCCTCGATCAAGGGACAACCGGGTACGACTATCTTCTCCCGGACATCAAGCGGAATGGTGGCGGCATGCCCTGGTGGTTCAGGTGTGACGACCGACTTCAACTCCTCGGCGAAAGCCAGGTTCTGCACGCACTCGTCGTGGAGCGTGCTGCATGTCTCGCACTGTTCGATGTGCTGCCGGACCAGCGAGGCCTCGGTTTCTTCAAGCAGGCCCGCCGCCAGCGACTCGATCTGCTTCATCGTCGGGTGCGCGGATGTCTCGAGTGTGCTTACCATATCTCCTCCATCCGTGGTAGGAGCTCTCGTGCCCGCGAAAGGACGCGGTTCTTGGCGATGTAGACGGCGTTCTCGGTCATGCCCAGCTTGCGGGCGACGTCTTCCACCGACCAGTTCTGCAAGACGTACAGGTCAAAGGCCTGGTAGGTCTTGGGCTGAACCTCCTGGGCCACTTCCTGCAGGCAGGCTTTGAGCACTCCCTGCTGCCATGCGGCTGTCCAGGTCTTCTTCATCTCATCCGCCGAGGGGATCCGGTCCAGGAAGCACGTGCCGGATGTCTCAGGGCAGACTACGTTTTCCCGCATCAGGCGGCGCAGCACGTCGATGCACTTGTGGCTGGCGATGCCGAACAGCCAGCTTCGCAGGCGGCCTTTGCCGCGGTCAAAGCCGCCTTTGCCGTAGCTCTGAACAAAGGCCATCACCGTTTCCTGCCCCACATCCTCAGCATCGTTGTCGGCCAGCCCCTGTTTGCGGGCAAAGGCCACGATCATCGGCCAGTACCGTTCGTGGAAGTGCTTCCAGCCATCGGAGTCGTCGGCCTGGAGCAGGGCGTCAAGGAGAGTTGTGCTCGTGACGGTATTCAAGCGAGAGCTCCGCAAAAAATGGCTAAGAGCTAGAAGCTAACAGCCAAGAGCTACCCATCCCACTATACCCCGCCCCGCCAACGGCCTCCACACAGCCCCCACAGACAATTCGCGGGGAGAGGCCGTTTCTTTCATGTGGCAGAGCTTTGGCTTCATCACGGTTCAGGCGGCTCATTCAGAACCCCAAGCGTAAGCGCGGGGCACCTCTGCTCGAACGAGAATCCTTTCTCGTTCGCTCGTATGGGGGAATCCTTTCCCCCGTCATCATCAGCGGCTAACAGCTAATAGCTACCTTCGCATCTTCCCGTTGCAGCCCGCCAGATTCGGAAAGAACCCCGCCCGCACCAGGTCCTGACACGGCCGGTCGGTCGGGTTCCGCTGCCAGGTCAGGACGTTCTGCCGCCCGGCAAATCCCAACCCGGCCGCGTAGCCCCGTTGGATTCCGGGGATGTTGCCGATCACACCGTTCGTGATGGGCGGGGTAGCTCGCTGTCCGGGTAAACCAATCACCGGTGGATTCGACGCCGAAACCGTTGCCTCGCTGGCCGTCCTGGCGGTGGGGGCGGACCCAATACCCGATACGCTGCTCCCGACCAACGAGCGGGACAACATCGACACCGTTTTATCACTCGGCGAGGTGTTGCCTCCGGACGTCCGCTGGCTTGCCGGACGGGTGGCAGCAATTGAAGGCTGGGACGGTGTGCCTGACCCGGCCGGTTGACTCGCGGCTGAGCCGACACGTGCACCTGCTGGCGCTGTGCTTGGGGCCGCGAGGACAGGTTGCCCGTGAAGACACCACGCGATTCCGAGAACGATGACAGCGCCCATCTGACATCGATTTGATGAGGTCTTTCTTTTCATCGTTCTGCCCTGCTACTGATTGCCTTACATCGGACCACGCAGGCGTCGGCATCTGGGCCGTGGATCACGCACCCTCTGACGACGTCTGCGTGATGCGGCCGCCCACTGCGTCCTCATGCAGCAAGGGAAGCGAGCCTGCGTTGGCGCTCGCTTCCTCTGCTCTGTCAGCGGTTTGTGACTTCTTCGCCGCTATGTTGCCTCTCCTTTCACGGAGCCCCCGCCACACAACGGAACCCGTAGTAGTCGCCAGAGGCGTGCGGGCCGTAGACGCCTCGGTGGGCCACACGACAGTTGACGGCGAAATGGTCATAACCGGCACCACGAACAACCCGGTCTGGGCCAGTTGATGGCCCGCGTGGGTTGTCATATGGGCTACTGGCGTAATACGTTGAGCTGTAATAATCGTTGCACCACTCCCAAACGTTGCCCGCCATGTCGTAGAGGCCGTAACCGTTGGGCGCGAAGGAATCGACCGGACTGGTATAGGGAGGGTCTCCCGTGCTGAATCCGGGGTGAAACCCTCGCGTCGGACTGTTGTCGTACCAATAGTCAGACGAACTGTTGTAGTTCGCACGGGAGTGCTGGATGTAGTCGCTATCCGACCACGGAAACCTATGCCCGGCCACGCCGCCTCGGGCGGCCTTCTCCCATTCGGCCTCCGTCGGCAACCTGTAACCGTTCGCATCCCATTTCACAAACGGAGCTAGCTGGCCCGTCTTGTAGATCGCCGTGAAGCCCGAGTTGGTGTAGTAGCAGGGCGTTAGACCTTCCTTCTGCGATCGCGCATTGCACCACTTCACGCAGTCGTACCAGTTGACGTGGTGCACCGGATGATCGGCCGCCTTGCCGGAACCGGCGTTGTCAAAACCGTAGCCGTTCGACACCGACCAGGCCTTGACGGTGTCCCACAGCGCCTTGGTCACCTCGTACCGGTCCATGCGAAACGCGTCAACATAAACCGTGTGCACCGGCAACTCTTTTGAGCCACCCTCATTGAACGTATCGCCCATCTGAAACGCGCCGGCGGGAATCAGGATCATGCTTGTCTCACAGGCATCGCCTAGTCCATTCCCGTCGGAATCAGCCTGGTCGGGATTGCTCACGTTCGGGCAGTTGTCGATGCAGTTCGCTACACCGTCGCCATCGGTATCCGTATCCGGCACACCGCAGCCGCACTGGCCAGGCGCGGTCTTGCTGCCGTGGTTCGGGCAGCCGTCGCAGGCATCTCCGAGGCTATCACCATCTGCGTTGGCCTGATCGGGGTTGTAGACGGCCGGGCAGTTGTCTGTCGCGGCCAGAACGCCGTCGTTGTCGTCGGAAACAGGATCGGCATCCAGCACAAGCCGGAACCCGAAGGTATGAGGTCTGTTGGTCGGATCGTACTTGTCGCGGTTGGCACAACGCAGGTCCGTGCCGGTGTAATACCAGGAGCCGCCACGGATGACCCGCAGGGTCCCGTTGACGGGCCCGCGCGGATTGGGCAGTGAGGCCTCAGCGGTGCTGTAGTACGTATCACTGTACCAGTCGTTGCACCATTGATACACATTGCCAGCTATATCATTGAGGCCGTATCCGTTAGGGAGGTAGTAGTCGACAGGCGTAGTCCAGGGCTGTGCTCCGGTCTCGAAAGTGTCGCCCGATTGCCAGTAATTCGCCTTCGACCCGTCGAGAGCATCGCCCCATGGATATCGCTTGCCTTGCGGGCCGCCGCGAGCCGCTTTCTCCCACTCCGCCTCGGTCGGCAACCGGTACCCGCTACCCCAGTTGCAGGTCCACGTGGACAGGTCGTAGCCCAACGGTCGGCCCTGCATCCCACTGCGCCAGTTGGCGTAGGCAGCCGCCCCATACCAGGTTACCACGACCATCGGATGGTTCTCCTTGCCGGAGACCGCCCCGAAGGTTGAGCCGTTCCAGGTGATCCGGGTGAAGTCACCGTAATTCGGGTAACCGGCCGGCGCAGAGGTCGTGCTGCAGTAAATGTAGCTTGTCCCACCAGCCTTGTAGACGATACCGTTGCTCACCGTAACCAAGCCTTGCCCGTACGCCCAGTTCAGAGCTTCAACGTATTGCCGGTTGGTCACCAAGTACCGGTTGATCCAATACGCGTCGAGAGGAATTTGGCTGAGGGGAAGCTCATCGGCGGTCCCTTCGTTGAGGGAGTCACCCCTCTGGAATCCGCCGGCGGGGACAAACACCATTTGCTCAGAGTCTCCCCATACACGCGAGATGCTAACGGTGACCATGTCCGAGGCGGTTACACTTGTATTGTCCGTCACTGTGACAGTGAAAGTGAACATGCCTTGCGCATCCGCGGAAAACGTTGCGGTCGCGGTCTGGGTCGAGGCGTTGGTCAGGTTCACCGAACCACTGGATCCCGTCGCGACAACTTCCCACAGGAAGGAAATCGGTGCCGTGCCGCCAGTCGCGGTCGCCTCCAGCGACACAGAACCGCCGCACGATGCGGTCTTGTCCTGCCCGGCGTTGACCTGTAACGTTACGACTTCACACGCATCTCCCACGCCGTTGCCGTTCGAATCCGTCTGGTCGGGATTAGCCACCAGCGGGCAGTTGTCGCAGACGTTGCCAACCTCATCAGCGTCGGCATCGGCCTGATTGGCGTTGGGAACCGCTGGGCAGTTGTCTGTCGCGTCTGGCACGCCGTCGTTATCGGCGTCGACCACGGCATCCAGTACTGTGATTGTCAAGGTGTCCGTATCGCTGTAAGTCCCGTTGCTGACGGTCAGCTCAAAGACCAACTGCGTGTCGGCGGTGACCGGAAGAGCGGTGAAATTCGTATCGGCTAGGTAAGGATTGGCAATATCGACATTTGGACCACCCGTCTGGGTCCAACGGAAAGTGAGTATCAGGCCGCATGGATCTATGGAGGTCGAACCATTAAGGTTGCCAACAGCTCCTTCCGGAATGCTCGCCAGATCCGTGCTGGCCTGGGCTTCGGGGTAAGCCGGATTGTCCTCACAATTGATCCCGCCTACCGAGATCAAAATCGCATCGATGTCAGTCTCTCCACAAGGGTCGGACACTCTGAGCGAAATCTCGTAGACGCCTTCGGCGGGCGGAGGGAATGAGGGCGTC
>CAZTQK010000154.1:0-13245 GCA_964615635.1 uncultured Planctomycetales bacterium | reverse complement strand
CATCTTGAGGGCTTCTTCCAGGCGAGCTTGTGCCTCGGCGGCGGACATCTCTTCCGGCCGTAGGGCTCTCTGGGTCAAAACGGTAACCTGGTTGTCGATCACCTGGGCAAAACCACCGTCGACGAACCATGCCTGCTCCTCGCTGCCCTTCCGTACCCGCAGGCGACCCGCGCCGAGTTTGCACAGGAGCGGCGCGCGGCTGAACAGAATGCCAATCTCGCCATCATGGGCGGGCAGGACCACCGATTCGACGTCCCCGTCGAAGACCTGGGACTCAGGAGTGAGCACACTGCAGTTGAAGGTCTTGTCTGCCATCGAAACACCCGGGGATTCTCAATTCTTCGCCAGTTTCTCCGCCTTTGCCGCCGCATCCTCAACCGTGCCGACGTACATGAAGGCCTGCTCGGGCAGGTGGTCCCACTTGCCCGCACAGATCTCTTCGAAGCTGCGGATGGTGTCGTCCTTCCGGGTGTAGTTCCCCGGGATGCCGATGAATACCTCAGCCACAAAGAACGGCTGCGAGAAGAACCGCTCGATCTTCCTCGCCCGGCTGACCAGCAGCTTGTCTTCCTCGGAAAGCTCCTCAACGCCCAGGATCGCGATGATATCCTGCAGATCGCGGTATCGCTGGAGAACCTGCTGCACCTCGCGGGCGACCTTGTAATGCCGCTCGCCGATGTACTGCGGGTCCAGAATGCGGCTGGACGAGGCCAGCGGATCAATCGCCGGATAGATGCCTTTTTCGCTGATTCCGCGAGCCAGAACGATGAATGCATCCAAGTGCGTGAACGTGGTCGCCGGGGCCGGGTCGGTCAGGTCGTCGGCGGGGACATAGATCGCCTGCACAGACGTGATCGCGCCCTTCTTGGTCGAGGTGATCCGCTCCTGCAGATCGCCCATTTCGGTGCCCAGCGTCGGCTGATAACCGACGGCCGAGGGCATACGACCCAGCAGCGCGGATACCTCCGAACCGGCCTGGGAGAACCGGAAGATGTTGTCCACGAACAACATGGTATCGGCGCCGGACTCGTCGCGGAACCATTCCGCCATGGTCAGGGCGCTCAGCGCCGCCCGGAGACGGGCGCCCGGCGGCTCGTTCATCTGCCCAAACACCATCGCGGTGTGATCCATGACCTGTTTGACCTTGCCCTGGGCATCCTTGAAGGTCGCCTCCTGCATTTCGAGCCAGAGATCGTTCCCTTCGCGGGTCCGCTCGCCGACGCCGGCAAACACAGAGTAGCCGGAATGCTCGCGGGCGATGCGGGCAATCATCTCCTGCACAACAACCGTCTTGCCCAGGCCGGCACCGCCGAACAGGCCGATCTTGCCGCCGCGAACGAAGGGAGCCAGCAGGTCGATGACCTTGATGCCCGTCTCCATCATCTCTGACTTGGGGGTCAGGTCGGCGAAATTGGGAGGCTCGTGGTGGATCGGTCGACGCGACTCGGCCTTCACTTCACCGCGCATGTCAATGGGGTCGCCAATCAGGTTGAAGACCCGGCCAAGCGTCTGCATGCCCACGGGCACGGTCACCGGGCCGCCTGTATCCTCGATCTGCGACCCACGTACCAGGCCGTCCGTGGTGCCCAGGGCCACAGCCCGCACCTTGCCGCCGCCCAGGTGCAGCGCGACTTCGCACCAGAGCGTCTCGCGCTCGGTCATGCCCAGCACCTTGCGTTCAACGTCCACCTTCAGGGCGTTGTACAATCTGGGCATCTTGTCTTCGTCGAAGTCCGCATCGAGCGTGGAGCCGATCACCTGTATCACTCGCCCGAAATTACGACCATTTGCCTTTGCCATGGTTGTCGTTCTCACTAACACACACCCACTGGACCATGTGGGATAGGTTTTCAGCCTGTCATGGACCGGCAGAATCCCGATCTCGGCCCTGCAAGATGCCGGTCCCACACCTCACGCAACCTCAAGGCTGTCCAGCCCTGGGGAGAACCTCGTCCAGGTCCGTTGTCTTCATTTTCGCATCCGGCACACCCATCGCCCGCAGTACGCCGACGGCCATCAGAACGTCGCCTGCGGGCCTCATGTGCACGCCGTCGGTCGTGAAGAACCGCTCGCCCGGCTTGGCGGCCTTGCTGCGGCTCGCGATCGACTTAAGAAACAGGGCGTGCAGATCCACGTAGTCACACGTGTTGCGATCGGCAACCTTCTTGCCCGCCGCCACGTATGCCGCCAGCCGCTTGTTGCCCTCGGAAGCCGGATCCTCTTCGATCACCGTGGGGGAGAGCACGAAAACGCGGGCACCGGCGTCCTTGGCCATCTTGACCATGCGCTCGACGTTGCGTTCGTAGGCCTCCAGCACCCTGGGATCGGCCGGCTCGGCCATCCGGTGCCAGACATCGTTGATCCCCACACTGATGGTCACGATCGCGGGCTTTCGGCGCACGACGTCTTTCTCGAACCGCGCGACCATGTCCTCGGCCTTCTGGCCGCTGATGCCGACGTTGACAATCCCGGGGATCTTCATCGCGGCATACGGCTGGGCGAATACGACCTCCATCGCCCGCAGATAGCCGCCGGCCTGCGTGATGCTGTCGCCCATGGCGACAATCTGGTCGCCGGACTTGACCTTCAGTTCAGCTTCTCTTGTCGCAGGCTGCGTCGCCGGGGGCGGCGCCAAAGATAAAATCATCGCAAACAATCGCGTCGGCTCCATTACTTGATCGCCTCCGCTCCGCTGACGATGTCCAGCAATTCCAGCGTGATCTGCGACTGCCGTGCCCTGTTGTAGTGCTGAGTCAGCGTTCGGATCATGTCTCCGGCCGCGTCGGTCGCGGACTTCATCGCGACCATGCGGGCCACTTCCTCGCTCACCGCCGCGTCGATGAAACACTGAAAGAGCCGGACCTTCACGGTCGCGGGTAGAAGCTCGGCCAGCAACTCCTCGGGTGGCGGCGTGAAATCGTACTGCACCGGCGCAGCGGCCTCGCCCGTCGCGGTATCAGGCGCCGGCGGTTCGATCGGCAGCAACTGCATCACGTGCGGCCGCTGCACGCCCGCCGAGAAAAAACGCATGTACGCCACATGCACGGCGTCGATTTCCTTGCGCTCATAACTGTTGATCAACCCCGCGGCGATCGGCTCGATTTCCGCATACTGCGGCTTGTCTTCGAACCGCGTATCCGTCGCCACCGGAGATCGTCCCAGAAACTTGAAGTATGAAATCCCCTTCTTGCCCATGACATGAAGGTCGACCGTCTCGCCGTTCCCCTCACGGGCCTTCAGGTGCTCGATCGCCGACCGAAGAACGCCTCCGTTGTAACCGCCGCACAAGCCGCGGTTGCTGGTGAGTACGAGGAGCCGTGACCGCTTCGCGTCGCCGTTGACCTTCAGCAGCGGATGCGACAGCTCGCCCTGCCCTCGCGAAAGCTGGCGCACCAGTTCGGTAATCCGCTCGGTGTAGGGCCGGGTCTTGGTGGCACGGCTGAAAGCGGCCTGGAAGCGCGCGGTGGCGATCAACTGCATGGTCCGCGTGATCTTGCGGATGTTGATGACCGCCTTGCGGCGCTTGATGATTGCTCTCGCCTTGGCCATCTGACCTTCCTCGGCCGCCTGTCCCTAAGCCAGTCGTCCCGCCTTACGGCTTGCCCGCCACGAACCGCTTCTTGAAATCGCCGATGATCTGCAGAAGCTTGTCGCGGATCTCGCCGGCCAACTCGCCGGTCTGCACCAGCCGATCGCGCACTTCGGGGAATTCATCTTGAACGTGCTTGAGCAACGCTGCTTCGAATTCGCCGATTCGGCTGAGCGGCACGTCGTCGCAGAAGCCCTGCGTTCCGGCGAAGATACTGATCACCTGGTCGGCGACGTGCATGGGCACATACTGCCCCTGCTTGAGCAGCTCCACCATGGCGCGGCCCCGGTCGAGCTGCCGTTGCGTGGCGCTGTCGAGATCGGTGCCGAGCTGGGCAAACGCTTCCAGCTCGCGGAAGGACGCCAGATCGAGCCGCAGCGAGCCGGCGATTGTCTTCATCGCCTTGATCTGCGCCTTGCCGCCGACGCGCGACACGCTGATGCCGACGTTGATCGCCGGCCTGACGCCGCCGAAGAACAGGTCCGGTTCCAGGTAGATCTGCCCGTCGGTAATGGAAATCACGTTGGTCGGAATGTACGCCGAGACCTCTCCTTCCAGCGTCTCGATCACCGGCAAGGCAGTCAGCGAACCGCCCGATCCCGGAATCTTGCGGACTTCGTAGTCCGGTTTGCCGAGCGCTTTGAGATCACTCTCCGCCTCCTCTTTTCCAGGCCTGCCGGCATAGGTCTTCTCGTTGATAGCCGGCTTATGATCGGCGGGCGCCGACTTGGGCACCACCATGTACTGGGTCGCCAGCTTGCAGGACCGTTCCAGCAGGCGGCTGTGCAGATAGAACACGTCGCCCGGGTACGCTTCGCGGCCCGGCGGGCGGCGAAGCAGCAGAGACAACTGGCGGTATGCGGCGGCCTGCTTGGTCAGGTCATCGTAGACGCACAGCGTCGCCTTGCCCTGCTCGTACATGAAGTACTCGGCCATGGCACAGCCGGCGTAGGGTGCGATGTACTGCAACGGCGCCGGATCGGAACTGCCGGCGGCAACGACGATGGTGTAGTCCATGGCCCCGTGCTCGCGGAGTGCCTCAACCACACCGGCAATCGTCGACTCCTTCTGTCCCACGGCGACGTAGACGCAAATCACCCCCGTCCCTTTTTGGTTGATGA
Source organism: uncultured Planctomycetales bacterium (assembly GCA_964615635.1). Lineage (GTDB taxonomy): Bacteria > Planctomycetota > Phycisphaerae > UBA1845 > PWPN01 > JAUCQB01. The sequence goes on along the minus strand of CAZTQK010000154.1, from coordinate 8,535 downwards.
TCGTATCCACGCCGATGGCCGTCTTGCCGGTCTTGCGGTCGCCGATGATCAACTCTCGCTGCCCGCGGCCGATCGGAATCATGCTGTCGATCGCCTTGATACCGGTCTGCAGGGGCTCGGTCACCGGTTCACGGCCGGCGATCCCCGGGGCATTGGATTCCAGCGGCCGGCGGAAAGGCGTCTCGATCGTGCCGGCGTTATCCAGCGGACGGCCGAGCGGATCCACCACGCGGCCGATCATCGCCTCGCCCACCGGAACGCTGAGCAGTTGCCCCGTCCCGCGGACCGTGTCACCCTCTTTGATTCCCAGATAGGCACCCAGGATCACCGCACCAATCGAGTTCTCTTCGAGGTTGAACACCTGGCCGATCGCGCCATTCTGGAACTCGAGCATTTCACCGGCCATGGCACTCGAGAGCCCGTAGATCTGGGCGATGCCGTCGCCGACTTGCAGGACCTTGCCGACCTCGGCAACGTCGATCTCGCTCCTGTACTTGGTGATCTCTTCCCGCAGGACCGACGCGATCTCATCTACCTTGAATTTCATGTTCTTACCGCCTGAACTCGTTACGCCTCGACGACGTATCCGCGCCCGCCGTGAATCTCCTCTGTCGCCCGCTCTCGCATGCGTCTGTACGTGCGGCCGATCCGCGAGGCCACGCTCGCGTCAATCTGTATGTCACCGCACCGGATAACGACACCGCCGATCAGTTCGGGCATCACCTGTTCAATCAGGATGGCCTCTTTTCCGATCCGCGCGCTCATTTCCTGGTGGATGGCGGCCTTCTGGTCCTCCGAGAGCGGCATGGCCGTCTCGACGATGACCTCCTGCTGATGGTGCTTCTCCTCCATCCGCAGTTCCACGCACCGGCCCACCTTGCGGACGAGGCTCAACCGCCCCCGGTTGTTGAGAACCTGCAGGAGATTGACCAGCAGATCGCTCATCCGGCCGCGGAAGATTCGCTCGATCGACTCGCGCCGCGGATCGTCGTCCACCGAGTCCGCCGCCAGCATGCGGCATAGATCGATCTCCTTTTCGATGAACCGCATCAGTTCGCCGCACTCGCGGGCGATGGCTTCCTCTTCGCCGCGCTCGGCCGCCGCAGCCAACAGCGCCTCGGCGTAAATGTCCGCCAAAGCCATGCTTTCATCGAAACTGTGGGCCATCTCACGTCCGTCCGATCTCGCCGGTCAGTTGCGACTGTCGGGACCTCGTTCCTTGAGCTTCGCCAACGCCTCGCCGACGAGTCGTCGGTGGTCCTCCGGCGCCAATTGCCGTTTGAGAACCGAGCCGGCCATTTCCATGGCCAGCTTGGCCGACTCCTCATGCAGGTCTCGCAAGGCTGTGTCGCGGGCAATTCCGATCTCCCGCTTGGCCCGCTCGATCAGGGCTTCGGCGTTGCGGCGGGCATCGTCCTCGATCCGCCGCTTGACCGCCTCAGCATCCCGCCGCCCCTCATCGACGATCGCACTGGCCTCCTGCTTGGCGCTTTCCAGCTTCGTCGTCAGATCTTTCAGCCGGCCCTCGGCCTCCTCCCGGTCACGCTTGGCCGACGCGAGAGAGTCGCGAATGAACTTCTCACGATGCTGCAGGCCCGTCAGCAGCGGCTTCCAGGCAAACTTGCGCAGAACAAGAAGCACTAAGAAGAAGATGACCAGGGTCCAGATAAGATTCCCCAGGTCACCGCTGAAAAGGTTCGGCTGCGCGCTCTCACTGGCCAGCACGGTGCCGGCCATCACCAGTTGCAGCACCGCTGCCACGGCACAGTCAATCGCCTTGGCTGTCATTCGTCTTCATCTCCTGCCCCGCCATTCGCAGGGTGGACCCGACGAACACGGTACGCACTGCCCGCAGAACAAGTCTCACGTCGCGCGGGCACTGCAGAAGCCGGTCGCCTATCGTCACATGAACAATACCAACAGACAGACCACCACGGCAAACAGCGTCGCACCTTCGACCATGGCGGCGGTGATCAGCGTTGTTAGGTTGATCTGGCTGGCCACGTCCGGTTGCCGGGCCATCGACTCGACGGCACTGCCGCCGATCCGCGCGATGCCCGCCGCACCACCTATGATCACCAGGCCCGCGCCGATGGCCGCGCCCAGGAAGCTCGCACCCTTGTCCTGAAGCAACAAAAAGCCCGTGCTCTCGGCCGCCTTCTCCGGCGCCGCCGCCGCCTCAGCCGCCATCACCGGTGCCGCCAGGAACATCATCACAAAGGCCCCTGTCATAATTGCTCTCTTCATATCTCGCATTCCTTTCTCTTGCGGAGCCGGTGGAAACGGTTCCTCTCGCCTATCAGCGTAAACGCCATCGCCTCTCGGCCTCGCGGCCCGCGGTCCCACTCCACGGGCATGGCATGCTGAATCGTCACACCTTCCGGCCCGGGCACGCATCATTGCGCCTGCGGCACCTTCGCACCTTCGTTCTCATGCTCCTGGCCATCCTCGTGCTCGCCCTCATGGTGAATGTTGACTGCCAGTCCGATGAAGACAGCGGTCAGAAACGTGAAGATAAAGGCCTGGAGAAACGCCACGAAGATCTCCAGCAGCGTGATCGCGACGCTGCCAAGGACGACGAACGGAGCCACCAGCAGCAGCGCAATCGCAGCACTCGCGGCCCCGGCCATCGCGATGAAACTCAGCAACACGCCGAGCAGGATGTGGCCGGCGAGCATATTGGCGAACAAACGAATGGCCAGCGCGACGCATTTCACGAGGATCCCGAACACTTCCAGTACCGCAATCAGACAGTTGATCGGAAACGGCCCCATGAAAAAGTGCTTCACATAAGCCATACCGTGAATCCACAACCCATTGGCGATCACCATCACCAGCGTGCAGGCGGCCAGCGTGCCCGTCGTGTAGATGTTGCCCGTGGCGGTCCCGTAGATACCGTGTCCGAAGATCGGCTTGGTGATCGGCTCGAGCGGCAGGAGGCCCAGGAGATTACACGTCAGAATGAAGAAGAACGCTGTCCACAGATACGGCATGAAGCGATCCGTATACGGGCCCAGGTTGGGCCGGGCCACGAACTCACGCAGCATTTCGCAGATCGTCTCGATGACGTTACGGCCGCCTCGCGGCGTCATTTGCGAGACCTCGTCTCCCGCCTTCGACACTCGAATGAGCCGCGGCAGGAGAATGACCAGCAGCACAGCCGCCACGATCATCATGATGATGTGATTGGAGATCAGCGTAAAGGTGTTCAGCGGTCCATCGTGGCCCACCTTCGCCCACGCGTGATCTACCACGTGCGTCAGAGGGTTTGAACCGCTGGCCAGAGAGTTCATCATCATACCCGCGCCCCAGTCATCTTGTTCGAACGAAGCAGTACGATGGTCTCAATCTTCACCATTGCCAGGTACGCAATGGCCACCCATGTCAGAAACACCTTCGGTTCCGCCCATCGACACCAGGCGATCACCACCATCGCGGCCGCTGTGAGCACGAGCCGAATCGCGCCAACCTTCAGTCCGGTCTGCAGCCGCCCTACCGCATCGTTGAGGGACATTCGCCGCCGTGCCGGCAACAACGTCGCGTACACCACGAACAGAACGAGCAACTGTCCGGCAAACATCGCTTCGAGGCCTGCCCTGCCGCCGACGCGCCATGTTGGATAGCAGCCCGCTACAGCCAAGGCCACGGTTGCTACCAGCGGCAGGCACAGCAGCCACGGGGCTCTGGAGATCCATACAACAAGCGGGCTCATGAGGATGAAGTCCCGTCATGCTCTTCGTTTCTGCGATTCTTTTTGCCTCGCTGCGGTTCCACCATCTCAAGCATCGATCGTCGGACCAGATTGTAGAGACCGCCAACGACCCCCACGATCGCGCAGATCAGGAGACCCCAGGGCTTCGTGCCGAAGTGGCGGTCGATCCACCAACCCAATAAGCAAGCCCCGCCCAAGCCCGCCGCCAGCTCGATACCCGCGCCGGCCAGTCGCATTACACCCGGCGGTAACCGCCGAGCTGGCTTCGGGTCGCCCATCGCGCTCTCCGAAGGCGCCTGCCCATGCTTCCATTCCCGCAAGATAAGCGCCTCTCCGCAGACTGGTGCATGCAACCGTTGCCCGCTTGCGGTCGAGTCGATTCGCTCTCGTGTTGTCACGCCTGGTCCACGCCAAAGGCCAGCCATGCAACGGCCCCGCAGTTTAGGCCCACCCGCAGGGACGGTCAAGCAGCATGACGGCTATCTTCAGCGCGTAACATACTATCGGCACAAGATGTGGGAAATGCACGGCGGGGTGGATGAATTCCGGCGCGTGCAATCGCAGCCCCGCGACGGCCGGCCGTCTGATTGAATCATCGGAAAACGAACAGGCCTCGGCCCCACTGCCACCACTCCGGGTCGGCTGCGAGGCCGGGCCTGTTCAAGTGTTCCCCCGCTTGCGTCCATCCGTGGACTGTTTGCGTCTGGCTTCCTCCATGAAGCCGGCGCGGACCGCTACGCTTCCAACTGTGCCAGCAATGGGGGACGACGACGACGACGACGCTTTTTCGGAGCGCCGGGAATTCGAATCTCGGGCTTGCGTGGCTTGGCCGTCGCGGCAATCTTCAGAGCTTCAGCGGCATTGGGGGCGAACAGATCTGCGTTGACCTCTTTCCAGAGCCCTTCGGCTCGGTTGAATACCCCACCCGAGATCATGATGTTCATCGTGGGATTGCTGCCGACCTCGCGAATGAGGTCAATCAGTCGCCGCACGCCGGGAACACCGCCCGGCTGGGTGCCGAAAACTGTCAGGATGTCGGGCCGCAGCCGCCCCACAAGTTCGAGTATCTCATCATCTGGAACCCCCCCGCCAACGAAGTAGACATCCCATCCGTCAGCTTCAAACAGATCGGCGCACATCTGCGCTCCCAACTCCTCCGGCTCGCCCTCCGCACAGGTGAGCAGCATCCGCTTGCCGTTCGGCGTGCTTCGCTCCAGTCTCGACTGGAGCTGGTCCGCAAGGGCACGACTGATTCGAATAGCCATGTGCTCGGCAGCCAGGCTGATCCGGTCTTCCCGATACATCTGCGCCACATGCTCCATCGCAGGCCAGATCACGCTTAGATAGACCTGCGTGGCCCCAAGCCCATCGCTCATCGCCTCGTCAAGCACATCCCTGCACTCCTGACGACGCCCTTCGAGTAGAGGTATCATTAGCCTTTGGAAATGACGGTCCATACTCATCATCACACTCCACGCTCGCTGACGAATGGTCGGCGCAGGGAATCTCCGCACCGTGTCACCATTCCGGGTTTTCACGCTCCCATCCGTCGCGTCATGCTTTGGAAAGGAAGTCTTCCGCTCGGGAAGCTTGACCTGCCGGCTGCTCCGCGCCGGCAACAATGACATGCAGCCTCTAACCCTTCAATGGTTTTCTGTCTTACTCATACCTCCGCTATTCTCGTTTCGTGTGTTAATTTGGGAAAGATGGAGATCATAGCGAAGATGTCATCGGCGTGACCCCTGAAAAAACTTGAGGAGCCTTGCACAACTTGCGCTCAAGCCGCCTGGGTTCACTGCCGCAACCTCGTGTGAGTCCCATAAAAGCGGGTCCACAGAGGCTCCAACCGGGGCTCGCGTGTTCTCGGGTGTTACGACCGGCCGGAATCGTGTGTGGCACGGGCAGGAGATGCGCCATCGCTCACCCCGCAGGCGCCACCAAAGCCGATGCTTTTGTGAGGCCCGTTCTCCAGCCGAAGGCAACTTGCCTCTCAGTCGCCAGGTCCCTCGGCGGCGTGTGCTGCCGTCTTGCAGACTTCCCTCAGCACCGTTGTTGCGTAGCAACCTGATTCGAGCCGGACGCTGAGGAGAATGTACGGGCCGGCATCGTCCTGCCCGGCGTCGACGTCTACATCATGCGGCTGGAAACGAAGCGGTCGCCGAGCACCTTTGACACGGTGTCTGCCGGCCTCGCGCCATTCATCGGGCTTCATGCCTTCCGCGGCGATCAGAGCCGCTTCAGTCTGCGCGGCCTCGCCATCCGGAGTACTCATCCGGTAGCCGAACAGCGGACCCGTCGGAGAGATCTCGAAAGCATCGCACCGCGGTTGCTCTCTGGCGACATCGTCGACACGAAAGACCGCCCCCTGAGGGTGCCGCCACGCTAGATCGCCGGTCATGAGTCGATCGAGTCTGCTGATGCGCCCGGCCACAATCTGGTTGAACAACTGCGACTGATACGCGGAAATGTAGAACCGCTGAAGCTGCATATCAATGGAGCGGACGGCCTTACGGGCATTGCCGTTGAACTTGATCAGCATCCGGCAGACGCGTCGCTCGTTGTTGAACGGGTAGGGCCAGGTATTGGCCGCCCCTTCCAGATCACCCTGGTCGAAAAGCTCACGGGCTCGACGAACGTCGCCGTAATCAGACGGTTTCACTCGTCCAAGCAGCACCTGCACCATTTCATCATATTCTTCGCGGAGCAGCGCACGACCGACCTCCCACGTGTCCCCGCGCATCCCGAAACGCTGTGGACCGAAGTAGTTCGGCACTCCTCGTCTGTTCAACGTCTCCATCATGCCGCGGACATCACCCGCGCGTGCCGGGTCCACGTCGCGGATCTTGATCGTGAAACGATTGCCCGCCAGGTGCCCGAGCTTGAGTTTGTTCGTATGCCGCGACACGTCGACAACCCGCATGCGCGGGATCGCAAGGTTGCGGACAGTGTCCGGATTGACGTGCTCGACACTGAACGTTTGCGTGGTCACCGCGTCGGCGTCTTTGAGGCCCGCGTATCCGATGTCGCGGGGCGCTCGGCCAAGAGTGCGGGCAATATCACCGACCGCGCGCATCGTTGACAGTCCGGTCTTCTCGATACGGAAATACACGTGCGTCCCCTCGCCGCACGGCTGATAGAGTGGCACCTCTTCGACAACGAAGTCCTCGGGGTGGGCCTTGATGCGGCCGCCGATCCCAGGTACGTCCGCGGTCAGGTACGGCAATTCGTCCACATTCAACATGACAGCCTTCCTTCTTCGACGATATTGATGCACACCCTTCCTGCGGAGGGAACCACGGCCGCGGGCTCACCAGCGGCTCTGCGAAACGCTGATCGCGCCACGGTTGAGTCGGTCCAGAAACGAGGTCAGACGATACTGCGCTTCGATGGTCGGGACGGGAACACCCACGGCAGCCGCCTGGCGCACGGGCTCGCCCAGAATGGCTTCCACTTCGAGCGGCTGCCTGTTCTGGTAGTCGATCAACATAGACGGCCGGTATGGCGGCATGGTCAGCGTGTTGGACATCATCTTCCGTGTCATGACGGCGATATCGATTGTACAGCCGTGGGCGTTGCCGGCCTGGCCGGTTTCCTGCATCAAGGCCCAGGCCATTTGTTTCAGGCCGGGGTCGTTGATGATCTCGTGCGTGGTCACGCCGCCCGCGGTGATGGTCAGAGTGCTGAAGGGAATGTTCCACATCAGCTTCTCCCACCGGGCTTGCTTGAGGGACGGCCGCACGATGGTCTCGATGCCGGCATCCGCGAAGAGCTTTGCCATCTCCTCAACCTGCTTCAGATCGTCCAGGTAGTGCCCAAACGCCACCCGCCCGTAGGCCAGATGGTGCACCACGCCCGGCTCACCCCGGTTGATGCACACGAATGCCATCCCGCCGAAGACCCGCTCCGGCCCGAACCACTGCACGAAACGATTCTCGATCCCCAAGCCGTTCATCAGCGCCAGGATCCGAGTGTTCTGCCCCAGGCAAGGGCGAATCAGCCGTTCGGCCGCGTCAATGGCCGTCGCTTTCAACGCACAAATGACCAAGTCAACCCGGCCGATCTCGTTTGGATCGCCGAAGGCCGCCGCTTCGAGCTGAAGATCGCCGTCGCAACTCTTGATCGTCAGACCGCTTTGCCTGACCGCCTCCAGATCGCGGCGCATGAGAAAGCGAACGTCGTGCCCGCACCGCGCGAGCTTCGCGCCGTAGTAGCAACCCACTGAACCGGAGCCAATGACCGCGATTCTCATAACCGCAAGCTCGCCGCAGCGCCGCATCTACCTCGTTGCCGTCAGTTCCGCCTGCCGCTTGCGAACAAGCTCCTTTTTGCTCTCGGGCATGTCCTGCTCGGCCAGCAGGGCGTCGCAACCCTCAACGAACATGTCGCGGGCAAACTCCGTGTCCCACACCCGATCCTCCGCCTCACGTGTCTCGACCGTCCTGAGGAAGCCCTGGAACTCCTCGAAGTAACTGCCATAGATATGAAACGAGTCGGCAATGTGGATGTACTCGCCGACCTGGACGCCGATTTCACGAGCCATCTGGGCCTGCAGTTCGACAAACGCGAACATGTTCATGAAGGCCGCCTTATAGGCATCGTTGGACCGCATGTGCACGTTCATGTTGAGCCGGCCGTTCTGAATGCGGAACCACATCCGCTGAAGGCAAGCCGGGTCGCTGATTCCGAGGTCCTCCCACGCTTTCCAGGTCACCGCCTGAGCTCGCCGCGTGTACCAGCAGTCCTTGAGCAGCCTGACGCAGGTGGCGATCTGGTCGAGCTTCTCACCACTGGCCCACGGCGGGTCATACTCGAACAACCGCTCG
>CAZTQK010000153.1:0-13453 GCA_964615635.1 uncultured Planctomycetales bacterium | reverse complement strand
GGAGGTCGCCGCATGTGACGACCTATCACAGGATACACTGCGCCCCCGAATGTCTAAATATGAGTGATCGAAGACCAAAGCCCGAGCGTGAGTCAGCAGGAATTGAGGGACCTGAAGCCAGCCTCATCCAGGAGACGGCGGCTGTGATCGAGGGCGTCTCCGACGAGCGGCCGGACGCCTCAGGGCCGCGCAAAGTCCTGATCGTGGATGACGAACCCTCGATCCGCAAGGTCCTCGAGGGCCTGCTTGCTCATGCAGGCTACGAAGTCTTCACCGCAGCCAACGGCAAAGAGGCGGTATCCATTCTGAACGACGTCGGCCCACAGATCATGATCACCGACTGGGAGATGCCGATCATGGACGGGCTGCAGCTTTGTCGGGAAATCCGGCATTCAGAAACCGTTGGTTTTGTGTATGCCATCATTCTGACAGCGCACACCGATCGCGTGGTCGAAGCTTTTGACTCTGGTGCAGACGACTTCCTGGCCAAGCCGCCGCGAAAGGCCGAGTTGCTGGCTCGTCTCAAGGCGGCCGCCCGCATCATCGACCTTGAGGCACACTTGGCCAGGCAGAACCGCGAGATTCACAAGGTCAACGCGGAACTGACCTTGCTCAACCGCCGACTCAAGGATATGGCCATCACTGACGAGTTGACCGGCCTGGCGAATCGTCGCGTCATGATGGAACGCCTGAAGAACTGCTGGGAAGCGGCTGCCCGCCGCAATCAGCCGCTGTCCTGCCTCATGATGGATATCGACCACTTCAAGTGTTTCAATGACGACTATGGCCATGAGGTCGGTGACATCGTCTTGAAGTCGGTGGCATCGGCCTTGGCCAAGCACGCCCGATCCAGCGAACCGGTGTACCGCTGTGGCGGGGAAGAATTCGTGGTTCTCTGTCCTGATACGACCGCGGATCAGGCCATCATCGCGGCGGAGCGTCTGCGCAAGGCAGTCGAGACAAACGAAGTCCGGCATGGCAATCTGCTTCTGAGAGCCACGATCAGTATCGGGGTATCGCAACGTGATGCCAGCTTCGGCTCCGCCGATGATCTCCTTCGACACGCTGACGCAGCACTCTATGCCGCCAAGGCGTCTGGCCGGAACTGCGTGCGTCTTGTGGGGCTGGGGCATGTCGACGGAACAGCCTGCGGCGAATCATCAGGTGCCGCAGCGGCGGACAAGCCCGATACCATTCTCGTTCAGTAGAATCAGCCTACTCTGTCAATTCCTTTAGACCGAGCCCCGGCGCATCGGTGAGCGTCAGCCGCCCGCCGTCTCCACCCAGACCGACAAACGGATCATTGGCCAGAAGGAGATGGCCGTCCAGGTCGAGGTAATCGACGAGAGGACCGAGCTGAGCGGCAGCGGAGATCCCCACTGACGTCTCGACCATGCAGCCGAGCATGATCTTGAGGCCAGCGGCGCGGGCGATGTGAATCATCTTCATCGCCTGGCGGATTCCGCCACACTTGCTGAGCTTGATGTTGATGCCATCGAAGAAGCCCACGCAGTAGAGGACGTCCTTTACGGTGACACAGCTTTCGTCGGCGACCAGCGGTCCCAATCCCGCTTCTCGCACTCTCGGCAGGGCGTCATTATCGGCGGGCTTTGTCGGCTGCTCCACGAATTCCACCTTGAAATCCGCCATCATCCGGCACCGATCGACGACGTTGTCCGAAGTCCAGCCGCAATTGGCGTCGACGCGAAGCGTCTTGTCGGGGGCTTCCCTGCGGATGACTTTGAGAGTCGTCTCGTCATCTGGCGTGCCCACCTTGATCTTCAGGATCGGGAATGCCGCCGCCTCGCGGACCTTGGCCGCGATGATCTCGGGCGTATCGAGTCCGATCGTGATGCAAGTCAGCGGCATCCGGGAGCGGTCCAGCCCGAACATCTTCCACAGGGGCACCTTGAGGATCTTGCCGATCAGGTCGTGCAAGGCCCCGTCGATAGCGCAGATAGCCGCGGACTCACCTGGAAAGCGCTTCAGCAGGTTGTCCAGAATGGCGTCCAGGGCGAAAGGATCATTGCCCAGCATGTCACCGACCTTTGACAGCATCGCTTCGACCGAGTCCAACGACTGGTGATAGTACGAGATAGGTGCGGCCTCTCCCCAGCCAACGAGTCCGTCGTGCTCGATCCGGACCAGGAGCACCGTTTTGTCGGTGCTGTCGGACATGGGCATTCTCGCGATGTTGAAGGGATGACGCAGTTTGAGTTGTCGACGTTCCCAGGTCAGTTTCACGATGTAGTCTCCCGTTCGGGTCCAAAACGTTCGCGATAGACACGGTCGAAAGCACTGTATGCTCGCTCATCGAACAGGACAAAAACCGCCTGTTCGATCTGCTGATTGTCTTGGAGAAACGCTGCAACCTCCTGGATCGCGACCCTGGCGGCATCGGCCAGCGGATACCCGTAGACGCCGCAACTGATGGCGGGAAAAGCGATGGTTTTGCAGTTGTTTTCGACGGCCAGCCGCAGAGCTGCTCTGTAGCAACCGGCCAGAAGCTGCGGTTCGCCGGACTTGCCGTCGCGATAAACCGGGCCGACGCAGTGGATCACGTACCGGGCCGGCAGCCTGTAGCCCTTGGTGATCTTGGCTGAGCCGGTATGGCAGCCGCCGAGTCTGCGGCATTCGGCGAGCAGTTCAGGTCCTGCAGCTCGGTGGATGGCGCCGTCCACGCCGCCACCGCCTAGGAGCGAGGTGTTGGCCGCATTGACGATCGCATCTGCCGCGGCTTTCGTGATGTCGCCCATTTGCAGAACAATCTTGGTGCGCGGCGAGCCTTCCATGGGACGCGAATATAAGTGGCCACGTGTTGGTTCGTCAATGTTCGGAGGCGAGAAAGCCCGCGACGCACTTCCTGCCGCCCTTCGCGGTTCCTCAGCCGCAGGCTCAAGTCAGTCGAATGCCGCCAAGGCTTAGCGGACAAGAACACCCGCCGGGACAGAGCCTATCCCGGCGGGTGTTGTTTCTGGTAGATATCGCGGCCACAAGCCGTCATGGGCTACGGACAGGGTGCCGCATTGGGAATCTTGCTCTTCACCAGCGCCATGTCGATGGTGTTGATCGTTCCGCTGAGGTTGACGTCAACCCGTGCATTTCCCGGCAGGGCCGGGCTTTGCCCGATCTTGGATTTCACCAGCGCCATGTCGATTGTGTTGACGACGCCGCTGTTATTAACGTCGCCGATGAGGGCTCTGACCCAGCAATCGATGTCACCTGCCAGCGGCAGGCCGGCCAAGCCGCTCTGCACGCAGGAGTCCAGATCGATCCTGTAGCAGTTCATATCCGGAAGCAGCCCAGGCACAAAGCCGATGGCGATTGTGTCCGCATCCACCATGGTCACGGAAGATGGCACATAGGAGACTCCTCCCGGCGAGTCGGTCACCGTGATCCCCGCAGGGTTGACCAGTACGACCGCTTGATCGAAATCGACCTCGATCAACTGGATACCACCGTTGCGGGACTCGGACTTCACCGAAGTGCCGGTGGCCGACGGATCAAGGTCGATGGCCAGCGGGCCGAGCGTCGTGTGGTTCCGGATGCTCCGCCAGGCGATGGCCCTTGGCGGTTCGGGCACCTCCGGTGTGACGAAGTAGTCCTCCGTCTCACCAAACTGATAGCCGGCGGCGGGTCCCGATCCGCCCCAGCCAGGTATCCCCGCCCCTTGCTGCCACGGTTGCTCCGACAGCGTGATTCGCACCCATAGCGGCAGCCGGTCGCCTGGGGCTCCAACAGGATGCCACGGCAGGAACGGAGGTGTGGTGACCACCTGTGTGCCGACAGGCAGCATCAGTACCTGGTTCTGGACCGCCCATTCGTCTGCCGGCCCATGTGGGCACGGCATGATGTCATCCCAATCGCCGTCCCGGTTCCAGTCGCACCAGGCGTTCATATACAGAGGTGCCGGCATAGGTCCCACGACCGTCACCACATAATTGAACTGAGCCGGGAAGCAGTGCGGGAAGACCAGCGGCAGCAGCAGACCGTCGTCGGCACCATCTCTGTCGGGAGTGTCCATTGGCGGAATGATGTTATTGGTCGGGTCCTGGTCCGGCCCGATATCGGCCTCGTTCTCCAGCGTGACCGCGTTGCCCAGGAAGGCTACTGCTCTTGGCTGCCAGTGAATCGGCCCGTACGGCGGCGAGCCCGCTGCGAACACGGTCGGGTAATTGGCCTGTACTCCGGGAGGCCCGCCGGGCGGATAGGCCGTCATCGCGACGCCGGAGCTGTTGCTGCTATCGGGAGCATCGCCGAGATCGTGCTCCGGTTGCTCCTCGCAGATGTCAGCTACGCCATTCCCGTCCGCGTCGGTGCAGTCGGTGCCGGGACCTTTCCAGACGCCCAGGAGTTGCTGCTCGCAGGTGATCTGGTCCGTTACCTGGCATAGGATCACTCCTGGTCCGGCCGGATCGTCATAGCAGCAGGCCCCCACCTCCGCCTCGAGAGTGGAAAGCTCGAAGGCCACGTCCCAGGATATACCCTGCGGGAACTCGATCGGTTCGCCGTCGGTCCACTCGGAGCCAACGGCGGGAGGCCACATCGAAGTGTCAGTAATTCGAACCGCATCATCCTGGAAAAAGTGCGGCCGGGTCTTCCAACCCCATGGGTGAACCGGCAGCTGCTGGTAAATCGCGGAGATGCTGATCCAGTAGATGTTGCCGTCGGGACCTGGGTCCTGATAGAAGTACTCGTCGGGATTCAGGTACTGGTTGAACTGGAAGCAGGCCTCATTCTCGATCAGCCCGCGCGGGTCATAGTCGTAACCTGCGAAGTTCCACTCGAAGCTGGTGCAGTAGTTCTCCCAGATGAGCACACCCGGATGGCTGAAGGGCTTGTCAACTCCCGCCGGCACGTCCGTCCAGATCCCGATGTGGAACGCGTCAGGCATCTGAGGCGGGTCAGGCTGGGTCCAGCCAATGAATGAGCCCCACCAGTGGATGTCGGTTACCGGCCGCTGGTCCGTGCAGTGCCAGTCATCGGCCACGATCGGAGGTCCCCAGTTGAAGAGCGACTGCTCATCCCACCCGTAGAAGACCGGTGGCGGATTGTGAGTCGGCTCCTCCCAGAGCACCGGCGGCTGGCTCCACTTGGTGATCAGCGGGGGCTTGCTCTTGATCTTCGGTGTTACCACCAGGTTGTGCCAATAGTTCCACAACCCTGCCTGGACCTGACCGCCGGGCGGGGGCACCGGCAGCGGACCGCCGACCCACTGGGCATTCTCATCCACAATGAACACGAGAGACTGCGTCAAGTTGAAACCCGGGTTGTTCATGAAGCCGCTGGCAGCCGGCGTCGCCGCTGCAACGCCGGCGACCATCGGATCGATCATGATGGTGGTAGGCATGTTCCATGGAATCGGCTTGCCCGGCCCGCACTGCCACTGCCACGATCGAATGGCCCCGACGGCATCCTGAATGCCGAAGGAGACGTTGTTGACCTGGCCGGTGATTCCCCATTGGGGAGCCGTCACCGTCACGGTAATGATCGTGTTGGTCAGATCCGGGTCCAGCCCGTACTCATACTTCCACGCGCTGGCATATTCGCCTGGGGCCGTAGGTCCCCATACCATGACGAGACCCGCATCCTCCGGATGTGTGCCACCCCCGCCGCCGCCGCCGTACACATAGAGCTCACCTTGGGGCAGTATGGGGGGGATGAACGGAGATGATGGATAAGGCTCCCCCTCGACCAGAAACATGCTCCACTGCATCATGTAGTCGGACCACTCTGGCGGGAACAGCGGCTCGATCATGCCACCTCCGCCTCCACCGCCCAAGGCGTCCTGCCACTCGATCGCCGAGTCGATCAGGAAGTAGAGGGTCCCCAGCACCGGGCCTGTTCCGAGCAACAACAGGACCACCGTTCCTGCCGCTAACACTGACTGGATTGCGGATCGCATTGCGCACCTCCTTCTTAAAGTAGAGTTCAGAGTCTTCTTTCACAATTCCATGGTGGAATCGGATACCACAACAGAAGGTGAGGCGCCGAACGCAGACAGTCACTGTCCGTCACAGTGCTTGCGGCGGCGGGAACGGGGAAATCGGTATTTGCTGTGCCCGCAGCCAACGCAAGTTGCAGCAAGTGCCGGATCGCCACCCGCGCCAACCCTCCTCACCGAGTCCGGGATCTCCTCTGTGCACTCCGGCCTCTCCTCAAGCAGCTTCTTCCGTTGTAGAGTTGGTCAGCAGGCCGGACCGTCTAGGCAGCACCTACCGCGTAGAATACGCCCACACTCCCTACCTGCACACACCTCCGCTTGCGGTCTGGCCGTTATGCGATTGCCACAGATTTGAGACGCCCGCACAGACACTAGTCAGGTTAATACCCTATCGATGAATTGTCAATGAAAAAGCCTGAAATCATTCTGATAATACCGGACCTTTGGAGCCTATCGCCGATGAATCATATCTTGCTGTGAAGCAAAGCGTTAAACGCCGCAGTATGCTGTGACCACTGATATACTGTGATATGATGGCGCCGCCCCGCCCTTCTCGTCCGGGAGTTGGCGCGAAGCGAGCGGCAGCAAGTGCAGCTGGGCCTATACTGGCCAGGCTCATGCTCCCGAAACCGGCAGCCGGCTCTCTCCAGCTAGGCTCGGGATCTGCTTGATCCGGTGGCAGGCCTCGGATAGGCTTGAATGGTCGCGGGAGCAAACGGTTCACTTTCGGGGACACATCGGCGCCGGAGGAGGCGGGGTTGCACCAATGACCAGATTTCGTATCAGGGCAGTCATCTCTGTGGGGATTCTGATTTCTGTCTGCAACGCAGTCACAGCCACACCGGACTACTGGGACCCTCGCCTCGACCAGATCTGTCAGCTTGAGATGATCGACGTGGCGGCATTGGTCCCTGAAGGCCAAGGCTACTGGCGGTTGTCTGAGGCTCGATTCGAGGATGAGTCTGAAGCGGGCGGCAATCACAACATCTACGTTAAGTGCTTGCGAGCCGACGGGACGGGAATCGAGAACCAGAAGTTCTTCGTGGCTTGGCCTTACGGCAACATCACCGTGGACGAAAACGTCTGCGTCGGCTCGAACTGGACCTGTGCCTATACGAAAGGGCCGGGCTTTGACGATTACTGGGGTAACGTGGCGATGTGGGGTGGCAGTTGCCCCCCTGATAACTGCGGATGGCCATACTCTGCCTTTATTTCCCAGAACAGTAGTCCAGTCGGGCTCATTGGGCTGAGCGACAAGGTGATCGGTATGGGCCTGCACAATCCCTTTGGCACGCCGTGCAACGCCCATGTCAACTTCCGACTGATCTTCAAGTGGACTGTTTCTCCGCCGCGGTTGCCCACGATCTCGCGGTCGCCGGCGAGCTTTGTTCGAACGATCCAGGAGGGACAGGACCTTCCGAACGACACGTTTACCGTTTGGAACTCCGGTGGCGGAACGCTGAGCTACAGTATCAGCGACAATGCCGGGTGGCTCAGTCAGACACCTTCCGCCGGCACGGCCACGACCGAGACCGACACGATCACGATCCAGTACTCGGTGAGCGGTCTCGCCCCCGGCAGTCATCAGGCGATCATCACGATTTCGGATCCTGAATCGACGAACAAGGCCGAGACCATCGCGGTCAGCCTCACCGTCGAGGGGCTCGTGATCCCAGGGGACTTTGACAACGACAAGGACGTGGATCAGTACGACTTCGGGCGGTTCCAGGCGTGTTTCTCGGGACCGGGTATTGATCAGTTGAACCCCCTCTGTGGGCCCGCGAGGCTTGATCCTGATACGGACGTCGATCAAGCCGATTTCGCGATGTTGGCGGCGTGTCTGACAGGCCCGGGCGTGCAGGGTGATCCTGACTGCGCCCAGAGGGGCTGACAGGGTGCGGAACACTCTCTCGATTCAGCCTCCCGTCGGCCTTGAATCCGCACTTGTTCCACATCTGCAACATATCTGTTTCCTGGTGACTGCAATAACCATGACTCCGGGGCGTTGTGCCCCATGACTGGTCATAGGTCGAACACGTTGTCCGGGCTTGTGAGCGGGCTATTGGCGAGCTATTGTGGCACCGGCATCGTGCTGGTGCAAATCAGGGGTTTTAAGATGTTTAGTAGGGAGGCTGTGCCATGATGATTCGCGCGACTGGGTTGATGGTAACGTTGACGGCTGGCATCGGCTGTCTTCTGGTGGCTTCAACGGCGTCTGGACAAGACAAGGCCGGGCCCCCGGCCGCCAAGTTGTCCAAGATCCTGGAGAAGTACCCCGATGCTGACGCAAACAAAGATGGGACGCTGACGGCCGAGGAGGCTCGGGCATATCTGCAGGACAAACGCGGGCCGGGCAAGGGCGGCTTGGGATTGGGCAAGGGTGGTCGCGGGCCGGGGCCGTGGGGCATGGGTGATCCAGCGCAGATGCTCAAAATGCACCCTGAATGGGATACCAACGCAGATGGCTCGCTCAGTGACGAAGAGATCCAGGCCGGCCGTTCTGCGATGTGGGGAATGAGCCGTGAAGAAGTCGCTGCCAAGATCCTGGAGAAACACCCCGAGGCCGACACGGACGGCGACGGCAAGCTCAGCCCCGAGGAATTCGCTGCCTTCCATCGTGGCAAGCCCGGGGGACCGCCGGTTGCGCCGTGGGCGGGTCTTGATCGTCTCATCGAACAGTTTGACCAGGCGGACCTTGACGGGGACGGCCAGCTAAGCAAGGACGAGCTTATCAAGTTCCGTCAGAAGTGCGGTCCTGTGGCAGGCGCGGAGGCCGGCATGGGACCGCGATTCGGTGCACGCGGTGACGGGCCGATCCGGGAGCAGGCCCGAGTGAGAATGCTCGAAAACCACCCGGAAGCCGATACCGACAAGGACGGAAAACTCAGCGATGCGGAGCTGAAGGCCTTCTGGGAGCAGAACCGCGGCAAGCTCGGCTTGGGCAAAGGCCCGGCTGACAAGCCCGCCGGCAAGGGGCCCGGTGAAGTCAAAGGGCGACAGGGGAAGGGGCCCAAAGGTGGCCGGGGTACCGCCGGTCAGTAATAGATGAAATGAGGCCGCGGTAAATTGACGTGCAAAGACGGAGTTCTACACAACCGAAGAGCCGTGGACGACCGGTTCCTCAGACCGCGCGGATTGTGGGGGTACCATAGGCACAGAGCGACCTGTTGATCGGCGTCCAAGGCTCTTCGCTTTGCGCGCGTGGCCATCTGCTTCGTTTGGACCACCCTGAGCGGGATCATGGGATCGAGAAGGCTGCCGCAAAACGTGTCCCGTTTCCCGGTCAACAAGTCCTGCTGGCTCAAAGAGGGCATCGCAGCCCGCTTGATCGTAAGGGGTCAGTCACTCCTCGCTTCTGCTTTCTCCGTCTCCAGGGCTCCATCCGATTGTCCCTGGTCCGGTTCTATGCAAGCGGAGGGTTCATGTCGGCCTGCAAGGAGCGGGTTGCGCCGTGTTGTGCTTCGTGCGAGGCGGCGGGAGAACCGCCCGGACCTGCCGGGGCGGTCATTTTGCGACAAACTCCGTTGCATCCATGTTGAGCGCACGGGTGAGGAAGGCCAACTGGTCGGCGGCCTCCTCGATGCGTTTGCTGGTCGGCTTGCCGGCGCCGTGGCCGGCGCGGGTCTCGATGCGGATCAGGACCGGTGCCGGGCCGGCCTGGGCAGCCTGCAGGGCGGCGGCGAACTTGAAGCTGTGTGACGGCACGACACGGTCGTCGTGATCGGCGGTGGTGAGCAGCGTCGCGGGATAGTGCGTGCCGGGTTTGAGGTTGTGCAGCGGGCTGTACGCCTTGAGCACCGGGAACATCTCGGGATCGTCCGGACGGCCGTACTCGCTGGTCCAGGCCCAGCCGATCGTGTACTGCGAGAAGCGGAGCATGTCCAGAACGCCGACGGCCGGCAGCACCGCGCCGAACAGGTCAGGCCGCTGGGTCATGCAAGCCCCAACCAGCAGGCCGCCGTTGCTGCCGCCCTGAATGGCCAGCCTGGACGGCCGCGTGTACTTGTTGGCAATCAGCCACTCGGCGGCCGCGATGAAATCGTCGAAGCATTTTTGCTTGTTCTTGAGACGGCCGGCGTTGTGCCAGTCCTCACCGTATTCGCCGCCGCCGCGAATGCAAGCCTCGGCATAAACGCCGCCCATTTCCATCCACACCACGCGGCTGACCGCGAAACGCGGCAGGTTCGGGATCGAGAAGCCGCCGTAACCGTAGAGCAGGGCGGGGGCGTTGCCGTTGAGGGCCAGCCCCTTGCGGTGGGTGATGAACATCGGTACGCGCGTGCCGTCCTTGCTGGCGTAGAAGACCTGGCGTGTCTCGTAGTCGTCCGGATTGAAGCGGACTTTCGGTTTCCTGTAGATCGTGCTCTCGCCGGTCTTCACCACGTAGCGGTAGATCGTGCCCGGCGTCGTGTAGCTGGTGTAGCCGTAGAACGTCTCCTGGTCGGTGCGCTTTCCGTCGAAGCCCCAGGTGTTGCCGATTCCCGGCAGCTTGACGTCTCGCACGAGCTTGCCGCCGAGGTCGAAGACCTTCACCTGCGAATACGCATCCTTGAGGTAGCTCGCCAGGAACATGTCAGCCACGACGCTGACCGACTCGAGCGTCTCGGTTGCCTGGGGGATCAGCTCCTTCCAGTTGGCCTCTTCGGGTTGGCGGATATCGATCGCCACCACTCGTCTGCGCGGCGCGTTCAAATCGGTCCGAAACCAGAAAACCGGCCCATCGTTGTCGATGAAAGCGTATTCGGCGTCGAACTTGTCCAGCAGGCGCACGACCTGGGCGTTGTCATCCTTGAGATCGAGGTAGTAGACGCGGTTTTTCGGTTCGGTGCCCACGGAGACGTAGATGATCAGGTACCGCCCGTCGTCGGTGACCTCGCCCGTGAACATCCATTCCTTCTGGTCGGGGCGGTCGTAGATCAGCCGATCCTCGGATTGGGGCCTGCCCAGCCGGTGATAGTAGAGCTTCTGGTAGTAGTTGCTGGTTTCGAGCTTGGCATCCTTCGGCTCGTCGTATCGGCTGTAGAAGAAGCCGCCGCCGTCGTGTGTCCATGAGATTCCGGAGAACTTCACCCACTTGATGTGGTCGGGCAGGTCCTTGCCGGTGTCGACGCTGCGCACATACAGTTCGTTCCAATCGCTGCCCGACCGGGCGATCGCGTAGGCCAGGAGCTTGCCGTCGTCGGTCACGTCCGCGCCGGCCAGAGCCACCGTGCCGTCGGCCGACAGGGTGTTGGGATCAAGCAGGACCCGCGGTTCACCGTCGAGGCTGTCGGCCACGTAGAGCACCGACTGGTTTTGCAGGCCGCTGTTGTGGGTGAAGAAGTACCGGCCGCCATTGACCGACGGGGCGTCAAAGCGTTCGAAGTCGTATAGTTCGGTGATACGCTTGCGGATGGCGGTCCGGGACGGGATCGACTCGAGGTAGGCAAACGTGACCCGGTTCTGGGCCTCGACCCAGGCCTTCACTTCAGCCGAGTCCAGATCCTCCATCCAACGGTACGGGTCCGGCACCTTGACGCCATGGTAGTCGTCAACAACGCCGACTTTCTTGCTCTCGGGATAGACGACCGCCGGCTCGCTGGTTGTGAACAGCCGACTACCACAACCCGAGACTCCGGCCAACACGGCCCCGATCGCAATCGTTGCTCGATATCGCATGGGCAAGGACCTCCCCTTCGGCCGGCGATTCGCCGCTCTCGCGTGCCGGCCGGTGATAGACGCTTCGAAGCGGGCATATCCCTTACAGCTTCCACGCCTTGGCGAAAGCTTTGAAGCTGCGATCGTAGGTGCGCTCGGCCTCTGGCGGAAAGCAACAGCCCGGCAGTTCGCGCGAGGCTAAGTGGTACTGGAGGCATTCGCAGCAGATGCCTTTGCGCTCGCAGCCGCCATAGGTGCAGGTACAATCCTTGAGGTTCGTCTTCTGCCGGCATTCCATGTTCGTCGTCTCCGGAACGTCGCGTCGCGCTGAATGGCGGGGTTTCCTCCGAAGCCCGCGCAGGATGGAAACACCTGATCGCGTGTCCGTCCCGCACGGCGAATCGCGTTGCAGGCTACTTCTTCTCGGCCGGCTTCTCGAAGGGCTTGATCATCACGTGCCGGTACTCAATCGGCTTGTGGTCGCCCTGAAGAATGATCGGGCCGGGGCCGGCCTCCTTGATGTCCGACATCTCGCCATAACGGTGCGTCGGTCGGGCCAGAACGTAGTTCTCCTGAACCAGTTGGCTGTTGACGTAGACAGTCGCCTTGTCGCCCACCACCTTGGCGTAGACGCTTTGCCACTCGTCGGCCGGCTTGCTGACGTTCTTGAGCGGCTTCTTCTGGCCGTAGAAAGCGCCGGTGCCCCAGTCGAGACCGGGATCATCGAGCTTCATGCCGTAGTCGCCACGGATCTGGATCTCGAACAACCCGCGGAGAAAGATGCCGCTGTTGCCGCCCTTGGGCACCTTGAACTCGCAGTAGAACTCGAAGTCGGCGAACTTCTGGGTCGTGTAGGCGTTGGTTCCGCGGTGATCCACCGCTTCGACAGCAGCCATGACGCCGTCAACGGCCTTCCAGTTGCTCTTGCGGTCGGTGGGGGAGAACTTCCATCCTTCCAGGTCCTTGCCGTTGAACAACTTGACCCAGCCCTTGCCCCTCGGAGCGTGCTCTTTGTCGAGATAGGCCGGTCGGGTGGTTGGCTGGCCTGCGCGTTTCTCCTCCTTCTTGCCTTCGTCTTTCTTTTCTTCCGCCGCCAGCACGATCGCCGCCGACAGGGTTAATCCGCAGATCAACAGTGCGTGCTTCACATATCGTTGCATGGTTACACCTCGTGAACTTCGCAAAACCCCGAGCCGGCCGGTGTCCACAACAGGTCGGCCTCGGAAACGAGCCGGATATGATACCCGTTCTGTTGCGATGACAACAGGAATCGGGTGTCGATCCGGCCGTCTGGGGTGGGTGACAGCTTGGGCGGCTTTTTCAGGACCCCGAGCGTGAGCGAGGGGCCCTTGTCCGATTTCCATAAGCGGTCAAGGGCAGGCCAGGCCACGGAGCGACCAACACCGCGCACGGGGATTGCTCCCTCCCGCCTTCGCCGGGCTTCGGCGTGGCAGGCACGGTCGCGGTTCCGAAAGGCCGAAACGCCTCCCGCCCAGAGTGTCATGACGTGGCCGTCTTCCGTCTTTGGGCGATTCGTTCGCGGCGAGCGAGGTCTGAATCTGGACACGGCGGGCCGGCTGTGCAAGGTATTGGGCCTGGTACTGCGACCCGTGCGAAAGGGGCGACAATGACCGAGAAACGATCCATCATTCCTCATGAGCGAATCGAACGGGCCATCCTGCTGATCCGGGGCGAGAAGGTCATCCTGGACGCCGACATAGCCGCCCTCTACGGGGTGGAAACAAAGGCCCTTGTCCGGGCCATGAAGCGGAATATCAATCGCTTCCCCGACGACTTCATGTTCCAGTTGACCGCGACCGAGTTTGATGATTTGAGGCGCCAATCTGGCACCTCAAGTTTGAGGTCACAATC
>CAZTQK010000152.1:0-13564 GCA_964615635.1 uncultured Planctomycetales bacterium | reverse complement strand
ATCCTGAACACGAACCAACAGCATACCTCTCGGAGGCTTGCTAGATGATTATCAGAAGCTCCGACAACCCCGGGGATTGTTGGAGCCCGAACAGCTCATGCTGTGCGGGCTTGAGATAATCTCCGTCGACGACCAGTGTGCGGGCGCCGGTGTCTGCGATGGCGGATGCCAAACCGCTGACCGTCGTTGTCCTTCCGTCGCCGGCCTCGGGGGAGGTCACAAGGATCGTGCCACCGTAGCCACGGCTGTGGGGCATGCAGAGCGCAGCTCGCACCTCGGCGTACAGATCCGCGCCTTGTGCCGAGGCAATCAGGCCACGGCGTTTCTCACGAGTGAGGCGGTGTGTGACGCACACGCTCCCCAGAAAAGGCAATCCGAGCGTCTGGAACAACTCGCCCGTGTCGCGAATCCGATCGTCAAGGCGATCACAGGCCAGCATGGCGACGGCACTCAAAGTCAACGAGAGCATGATCGCCAAGGCGATGACGCGGCTCGCGTTCGGGCTCGATGGCCGAGCCGATGCCTTCGCCCACTCGAGGACCGCGATGTTCAGCCCTCCGGCGTCGCCGCGAATGTCAATATCCTTGATGCGGCTTTCGAGGATGTCGCACAGCTTCTCCTTTC
Source organism: uncultured Planctomycetales bacterium (assembly GCA_964615635.1). GTDB lineage: Bacteria > Planctomycetota > Phycisphaerae > UBA1845 > PWPN01 > JAUCQB01. The sequence goes on along the minus strand of CAZTQK010000152.1, from coordinate 12,940 downwards.
GCTTCAAGTCCGACTCGAGCATCGCGTACTCGACCGACTTGGCGTTGAAATCCATGGCCAGTTCACGTTGCCGGCTGATGGCGGCGGTCAGCTCGCTGCATTCCTTCTCGGCGGCGCGGTACCGCTGCTCCACCACCGAGACGATGGCCTGAACCTGTTCCCCATCCTGCCGTTTGAGCTGGTTTCGGGCCGATTGACATTCAGCGGCGGCTTCCAGCACCGCCGGATGAGCTGGACCGTGCTTTTGCAGCAAGCCCGCGTGTCGCACCTCGGCACTGCTGAGTATCTCGGCCAGGGCCGCCTGCTCCTGCGTGAAAGCGATCGTGTTCGGATCGAGAGAGCGGGCCAGGGCGCGAACCTTCGAAGGATCGCTTCGCAACGCCGTCATCGATTCGTAGGACACCTGGGCCGCAATGCGTTCGAGTTCGACCCGCGTCAGCTCGTCCGAGAGCATTCCCAGCCGCTGGATGATGATGTTGCCTTTTTCACTGTCGAGGAACAAGACGCCATTGGCCCGACGAAAGGCCAGAATCCTGGCCATGGCTTCGGCCAGTTCCACGCTTTCGGCTTGCCTGGCCTCTTTCAGAATCCGCAGGATCTCGGACGCCGTGTTGCGCGTGTTGCGCGAGTGGTAGTCCAGGTACGATTGGACGACATGGTTCAGCAAGTCGGCGGCGTCTTTCGAGTCAGGCGACGATAAGGAAAGGCTGATGATATCGTTCTTCCTGCCGACCGAGCAGTCAAGCAGGCCGCGGAGAACGGGGACCGGATCGGTGGCGCTCGCCAGTGTTGGGCAATCACGCACACCAGGCTGCTTGATCACCTCACCGAGTATAGGCGTTGTCTTGAGCAGTTCCGCTTGGGTGTACAGATAGTTGTCAAACCGGGCGCTGTGATCCATGCCGTCGAGAACGACGCTGGGAGTGTTCTGCTCGACGTGAATCATCGCCGTGCTGGTGTAAACACGGGTGGCCGTGCGCAGATACAGCGTTGCAGCGGCGATGCCGACGGCCGTACACAGCAGTGCGATCCGCCACCGCAGTTGGAGGATGCGGAGGACTCCGCCCGAGGTCATGCGGTTCCCGGTGAGCCGTAGATCAACCTCGTTCGGCCGCACATGCCCAACGCTCGTAGTATTCTCGCTCGTTGTTGTCCCTTCTCTGTCTTGCACGCAAGCCACCTAGCCCTGGAACAGATCGACCTCTTCGTCGGACCGCGTCCACCGCGGATCATGTCGGCTCTGGTGCCGGATCAGTATGGTCTCGAACACAGTGACTTGCCGCTCCAACTCGCTGCTGAGCGATCGCAGGTCGGTCTTTCCCAGACCAAGATTGCCCATCGCGCCGATGGGTGGTTTGAGGGCAAGGCCGGGCACGGATGCCGCCCCTGTCAGCGAGCACACCACGTTGGCTACCTCGACGCACTCTACGATACATCGGTCTTCAGCCAAGCTGTCAGAGGCGCGGTGGTGAAACGCGACGGCTGACTGGACCGGACCGGGAAAGCCGCATTCTTGGCAGATCCTGGCTCCCAATTCGCAATGGTCGAAGCCCAGTTGCGCCCTTTCCGCAGCCGGCATGACCTGGTCAGTACACTTCATGCCTATGATTCCGGTGAAAGCTGCTGAGGCATGACGTGCCTCGATCAAAAGACCGATGTCGTGAAGAAGGCCCGCTACAAAAGTCAGATGAGCATGAGGAAGTTCGCATCTTTCGGCAATCAGCTTGGAGCACAGTGCGACCCAGATCGAATGCCTCCCGATCTGGTATGCACATCGCGACGGGCCCTCTGTGCCGGAAATCACCTCACTCACTGCGGCAGCCGCGGCCACGGCGCGAACATGAGCTGGGCCGCAGCGTGCGATGGCCTCCTCGGCCGTCCGGAAGACGTCCTGTCTATTAGGCGGTGCGTTGTTGAGCAGCAACAGGGTGCGATCCTTGAGGTCGCCGTCGGCAGTCAGGACGGCAGCCAGGTGAGCGGCCTGACCCGCCATGTTGCCGCCAACACGAAGTAAACCTGCGCCAAGCCGGCGGAGAAAGGCCATCTCGGGGGCCCGGCAGATGAGCTGATCCATCAGGCCCTGATCGCCCGGCTCCTCAGCCTTGCAGGAGATGTCCGGGCGAACGGCCGCGGGATCGAGTTCGGGGGCTGTCAGCGGCACAATCCGGCTCCTTCACGCTATGGGTTCGCGGGTGTCCGTTGGATCGCCATGTTCTGCATCAGGAAACCGAACGGATCAAAACGGTCCTGCAAGGTGTTTACGCTGTTGCCACTGGTATGGACCTGACGGGCATTCTCGTTGAGAAACTCCACGCCTGTCCCGGTGTAGTTGACGCCGGCCGTTGCGCTCAGGCCTGCTCGCAGGAAGATGTTTCGGTTGATCCAGTCCTGTACCCTGGTCTCGGCCGTTTCAGGAATCCAAAGAATGTCGCCGGCCGCAAGGGCGATGTTCGGGTCGATGCCTCGAGTGATGCGGTCGAGGTCGAGCCTGACGTGTACCTCTTGGCCGTCAGCCGCCCGGCGAATCAGCGTTCCTTCCCGTGGTGTCACATCGGTCCGCAGACCATTGGCTCCTGCAATCGCCTGCAGAACTGTGATCTCAGCGCCGGGCGGATACATCTGAGGATGCGGATTGTTGACAAGCCCGCCCACAAAAACCGTGTTAGGCGCGGCCGGCTTGACCGTGATCACGTCTCCTTCTTCGAGTGGGTCCAACAGCAGCGCCGTGCGGATGTCCTCGACGTTGTAGAGATTCAGCGTGTGGCTCTCGCCGCCTTGTCGAATCCGATGGAGAACCACAAGCCCGGAGGCCATTTCCGACACGCCGCCGGCTCTGACGATCGCAAAAAGGATGTTTCGACGATTGCGGGGCAGCGCGACCATACCGGGTTGAGTCACCGCCCCGCGTACCATGACCGCCGTCAGCGCCGGCTCGCTGACGGCAACCGTGATGGTCACATCGCGGTAGATCCCTTGCGTGTAGGCGTGTCGTATCAAAGCTTCGATTTCTTCCAGGGGCTTGCCGCCGACGTTGATGCTTCCGATGATCGGCAACTTGACGTTGCCCTGTTCGTCGACGCGAACCTGGACTGATGGAGAAGGAGCGGCCAATTCGAGGGTGACAAGGGCGACGGTCAGCAGGTCGCCTGGCCCGGGTTTGTAGGGGCTGAGTTGGGCCTGCAACCGGCGGTGCAGGGAGTCGGTCTCATCGGCCGGCCGGCTGGCCAGCCCAGGGCCGCTGTCGAAAGCCCGCTCACAGGCAAGAAACTCCGCCAGGCTGATCCTGTGATCTGCTGCAGCACACCCGGCGATCAACGCGGCCGTACAAGCGGCGACGACCAACCGTCTCCGCAGAGGCAGGGCAACTCGTAAGTGTTTTTCTGACCACATGCCGACGCAGGTCTTTCGTTTGGGCGATAGGGCGATCACCCTATACCGTGTCTGCATTATCGACCATTGGGACGACATTCTTACGAAATGATCCGGCGGGCGTGCCGGTGCAAGGACGCTTGCGGCCGATAACCTGTGATCCTGATGGCCTGAGGTTAGAGAGACCGCGACCTGCCCGGACGGCTACCCTACCTGTGGATGCGGCCCCAAGGACGGCTCAACCCGGACACCGGGACAGTAGCCCAAATCGGGGCATGCGAAAGGGGCAGGTTGCCCGGCCGATGCCGCACGGGGTCGGGTATCAGCCGCTGACAATGCCGTGCCGAATGGCAAACTTCGTCAGATCAGAGTTGTTGCGCAGTTCGAGCTTGCCCAGGATGTTGAGCCGATGCGCATCAACGGTTTTGACACTCAGACCCAGGTCCGCGGCGATCTCCCGGCTCGTCTGGCCGGAAGCCAGGAGGCGCAGTACCTGAAACTCGCGGTCGGTAATCGCATCGACGGGATCGGCCGCCTGGCCGTCAACATACCGCATGGCCAGGGCTTCGCGCAGAGACGACGAAATGAAGCGTTTGCCGTCATGCACGCTTCGAATGGCGTCAACAAGCTCGGCGGGCGCCGCGTCCTTGACGACATAGCCGCTTGCGCCGCTGCGCAGCAGGCGGGCCGCGAAATGCTCGTCAGCGTACATGGTCAGAACCAGAACGCGCACTTTCGACTTGCGGTTCTTCGTCAACTGCTTGGTGGCCTCGATGCCGTCCACCCCGGGCATGGCGACGTCCATCAGCACGACATCCGCTTGGACCTCACGCGCCTTGGTCACCGTCTCCTTTCCGTCGGCGGCCTCGCCGACAACCTTGAAATCAGGCTGCTCCTCAAGCATTCTTCTAATGCCTTTGCGAACCAGGGTGTGATCATCAGCAATCAGGATCTTAATCATCTTCTACCCTCTGCCCACGAATACTCCGGAAACCATGCCACGACCCAAAAGCTCGACGCCGGCACGAGGAGCTCGCCGGTGCTTTCTTTACCATCTTTTCATGATAACGTACAGACCGCTGACTTCCAACAGCAGGCCCATGGTCAACTATCTTGTCTGGCGGCGAAGTTTGTGTAAATGTGCGGCGCCTGGTTCGATTGTGTAGCCATGCTGAGACTTGAAGTCCTTCTGAAGGGAGGTGACAGCATCGGTGTGCAGGTCGCTGGCCTGCGGGTCTGTCTCGGGTAAGACCACGATTCTGTCGTGACGTGCGAACCGGCATGACCACTCCTGGTTCACCAGAAATAGGGGAAACGCTGATATGCGCATAAGCCTGTGTGACCGGCTGCGGTTGGCGAAGATAGAGGAGGGTTCACCGTGCGACACGATGTGTTGGTTGCTGTCATGGAAAGGCGGCAAGGAATTCCGTGATTGCCGCCGGTGCCTGTGGAACAGGAGAGCATGGTTTGCCCTCGGACCCAGGATAGGACAAATGCGCGAGAAGTCGGCGCGCCTTCCTGGAAACCCTGCGGGGTCTGGTTTTCTCTCCGCGGGCACCTGGTATCGCAGCCAGCATGCCCTCTCCGTGCAGTTGCCCGGCTCTGAACTCGTGATCTCGCGTAGCCGCCGGCGTCTGGTCGGCGCCTTATGTCTGAGGCTGCAATAGTCTAAAAACAATCCTCTGTAGTTTAAAATAGTGAAGTGCTGGGCACGTCAATCTGCCGATATTGGTTCAGTGAGGATGGGTTCTGCGCACCACGGTGACAACCCGGTCGCACAGGCCGATGGGTCGCATCATGCGGTCGAGTGCGGTGCGTCTTCAGGACGACCGGTTTTGAGGGGAGTCTGCGAGAATGAGCCGATCACTCCGTGCTTCAACCATCTATGCCGTCGTAGCGACGTGTGTCGTGTGGGGCTCGCGGTGTCTGGTCGCAGGACCCGAGGATGGTGATCGGATTCTGGCCGGCGGTCTCCATTCACGCTGTTCAAGCATCCAGCTCCTTCGCCGCTCTGCAGGTTGGAGCGTCAACAGGATGTCTCGCCGCCAAGAGCGCTGCACCCAAGGCCCCGGTCATCTGGGGTTGTGGGGCGACGGTGACGGGATGATCGACGGCGGCGCTCAGCGCGGCATCCATTCCAGGGATCAGAGCGACACCGCCCGTGAAAAGGACCGGTGATTCCACGCCGCGGCCGGCCATGGCCGCGATGCGTTGAGCGATGGCGGTCTGCACCCCGGCTACGATGTCTTCCGGAAGGGCACCCGAGGCCAGCAACCCGATGATCTCGGTTTCCGCGAAAACCACGCACATGCTGCTGATGATTGCGGGAGAAACGCTTGCCTCGGCCAGTCGGCCAAGCTCGGCCAGGTCGACGCCGAGCCGTGACGCGACAACCTCAAGAAACCGTCCAGTCCCGGCCGCGCAGCGGTCGTTCATCGCGAAGTCGCGCACCGCCCCGCTGCTCGACAGCCGGATCAGCTTGCTGTCTTGACCGCCGATATCGATGACCGTTGCGGCATCGGGAGCGAGATGGCGGACACCCACGGCGTGGCAGGTGATCTCGGTCACCGTCGTATCGGCGAAGCTGAGGATGCTGCGCCCGTAGCCGGTGGCGACGACGCGCGAGAGCCGACCCTTGTCAACCCCGCACGAGGCGAGCAGGCCGTCGAGTAGTGCCTCGGCCAGAGTCTCCTGGTCGACACCCTGGTCGGCCGCGGTTGAGGCAATGACCTGGCCGCTGTCGCCGTCCATCAGGACGATCTTGATGGCCCGCGAGCCGGCGTCAATTCCTGCGCAGATCATGCTTTCCCTCGGTTTCGGGCAACCTCGACCGCCGCCTCGATCCGCGAACACAGTGTCTGTCTCATGCCGTCGGATATCGGAGGGACCTCGATCTCGATCACCGGCAGATTCAACCGGCGGCGGATGTGTTCCGCGATGATCAGTCCCTCGGTCGCGCAGTGGCTCGCCCCGGGAATCCGCGAGATGATTACCACCCGTGAACCCAGGGTTTCAATCTGTCGGACAATCATCTCGGCCCGGTCGTGAGCTGAGCCGACCATCGGATCGGCCAGCGCGGTCCTGGCAAGCGCCTCCATGGGCGGCAGATCCGTAGGAATCGGGGTCAGCGCGTGGCTGATGAGGTATTCGGTCCCGCAGATGCGACCGCCGCAATCCTCGAGAAGGTTCATCACCCGCAGGTCCGCTACGGGATTGACCCAGTAGATCGGGACGTTGTCGCGTGGAAGTACGCCAACACCATCACGGATCCGGCGCCGAACCTCATCCACCAACTCGGTCAAGATCTCGGCCGAGCCGGTCGGATCCGAGCAGAAGTGCAGGGCCAGCATCTCAGCGATCAAAAGTTCCAGCGCCGGCAGGGGACAGGCCGCGGCGGTGAAACACAATCGGCGCAGTTCAGCGATCAGCCCCCGGACGTGATTGGCTCGCTCGATGCTCGCGGCCAGGGCCTGGTCGGTGATTCGCCGGCTGCTGACACTTTCGATGACTTGGCGAACTCGCTCCAGCTCAGACTGAACGAAAGCTACCTGACCGGCCGGGGCAACGCCGCCGTCGGGGAGTTCGACGGCCGATTCCCCTGGATCGGGCCGACGCCGGTGGGGCATCTCCCACCAGAACACGTCATGACCAAGGTCTGCGATGCGTTCTGCGATTGCGGTGACGTCATCGCAGGTGGCCCCAACGCTGCAAGTGAGCAGATCCGGTTTTGGAAAATGTTCGCCGGTGACAAACGCGCCGAGCATTGCCCTGACAGGGCAGAACGATTCGTCGATACCGGCGGCGTCGGCAGCTCTCAGGGAGTCTGCGGAGGTTTCCATGATGCAGGGCGTCCACCATGCGCCGTCCGGGTAGAAGGCCGTGACCCGATCGCAGGCGTATGCGATGATCGGCACTGTACCGAGGTCTTTCATGACGCCGATGAGGGTATGTCCGCCACGGCGAGCGGCGTGCAGCCGTTCCTCCTCGCTCAGGAGCAGGTTCCACAGTCGCAACGATGCGATGGAGGCGTCGAACTGGAGTTGCCTCAGCCGAGTGTCGCCGTCGTCGGCGTGCTTCGTCAGGCTCATCATATATGAGCGTCGGTCGTCGTCGCCTGCGCCATGCGATCGGCACCGCCTTTCCCATTCCTCCAATGAGATCTTGGTGGGGAGCTCTCTCATTGAAGGGCCTCCAGGAAGGCCTGAACCCGCGTGGTCATACGGGCCGTGTTTGGCCCATCCTCGTCGCCCGAATCGAGGTCGAGCAGCGGGAGATCAAAACGACTTCTGAAGCGACCGACCTCGGCATGCCACAGATCGCACCACACGTACCGGTGTACGATGAGGCCGCGAACCTGCCTCTCGCGCATCCGGCCTTCCAGCCAATCGAGCAGTCGCGTGCCGGGACGCTGAAACACATCCGGGATGACGTCGAAGTACATGTGGGCCAACGCGCTCAACGGCGACGACGACAGCCGCGATTCGTCGATCCGGCCTGGCAGCGACCGGTCCCCTGATTCCGTCGCGTTGATCACAATCCGTCCTCCGAAGTCGGAAACGACGTCAAACAGAGCGAAATGGTCCCACAGTAATGGCCCCCCGGCGAGAGCGACAGGTATGCCATTGCTGCTATGGCCTCCCATCGTGGTCCCAGAGCCGCCCACGACCCCGGCGTGTGCGGTGTGATCCTGCAACTGTCGGCGATCGGCGTAGGCGAGCACCGACTCGGCAAGGTCATCATCGGAGGGCATGTGGCTGCTGAATTCAGCAAGAAACCGGGCCAGCCGGGCGAGTTCGCTGCGATAAAGAGCCTGGGCGAACTGGCTCTGCCATGTCCTGGGCACATTCAAGAGAAACACGGGCAGTTGTTTGGCCTCTGACAGCAGATCGGCCGCCCGCCGCATCTGGTCGCACCGGGTTGTTAGAATCACGCCGCGCAGCTTGGTCTCACCGAGCACTTCGCCGACGAAGGCCCGGGCATAGGGGCACACGCCGGCCACTGAGGTCAGGCCGCGGACACGGCAGCTTGCTCGAGGGATAATCGGCCACGGCTGCAGACGGCACGCGGAGATGAGCTCCGGCGGCACAAAGGGACAGCAGTAGGCGATCCGGCACACTTCAGGCACTCCGTGCGATGCTTCCAGGAACGCCGGCACAACGGCCCGCCCGCACCATCTCGAACAGCGCCTCGACGCGGACGGCAATTCGGGGGGAGTCCGAGGGCGAGTAGTCGGTTTCAATCTTGAGGTAGGGGAGCCCCAGCTCCCGCTCGACCACTTGCTTGACTGTCCACGCCTCGACGTCATACGTCAGACAGGCCTGCCAGACCAGCTCGACGACACATTGAGGCTTGAAGCTGGCCACGAGTTGCCTGAGCAGGTCGAGGCGGCGTGTGTCCGGGGTCATCACCGAGCAGGGCAGGTGAAAGTACTTGTCAGCGAGCGCCCGCAAGGGGTCGACGGCTTGCTCATCGACGTCCTCCAGGATCGGCTTCAGCCCGGTGCAGTTCTCCATGCAGACCACCAGCCCGCCATGTTGTTCGACAATATCAAGCACACGTTCGGCTCCGTGAGCCATCGGTACGCCCGTCATCAGCACGCGAACGCGGTCCGCCAGGTTTGGGTCACCGCCCTTCTTTGCCAGCAGCAAGATTGCTTTCTCATACTGTTCGAAGTCGGCCGCGATCCCGGAGATGCTGCTCTTCAGCTCGAGGAGTTGTCGGCCCGTCACCGGTGGAGGATCGGCCTGCATGTATTCGGCCAGGCGCCGGCGGAGGGCCCGCTCGCGGTTCATCGTGGCGATGGCCGAACGCAGCCCACAGTCGGTGATCCGGGTATTGAATCGCGATTCCAGGGCTTCCTTGAGCTTGCAGATCTCGCGATGCCAATGGTCAAAAGCATCGGGATCATCGGGCTTCTGGGGCAGTTCGAGCACGTGCATCGGATGGGACTTGCCGATCAGCTCGTACATCTTCTTCTTCCCGTCGCACGTGGTCTCCGCGACCAGAAGGTCGGCCATCTCCAGAAACGGGTTGCTATTGAGCACATGGTAGCCGTACGTGGACTTGATCAGGGGGCACAGGTTGGCCGGCAAGTGTTCCTCGGCTGCCGGAATTGTCTGGACCGACCCGCCGCACAGGCAGACGGGTACCGCCCCGGCCGCCATGATCAGTTCGCGAGGCGTGTACTCGCACATGATGCCGACGATCGGCCGACCCTGCTTCTTGGCCGCCTGGGCGTATTCAAGGCAATTGGGGATCATCCGGGCGAACCACTGGCAAGGGGTGACTTCGCCCGACGGGGCGGCCGCCGAGCCCGAACAGCAGGACGAAGCGGGCGGCGAACAAGACGACGTGTTTCCACATTCGGTCATGGGATCCTCCTGGCGATAAAGAGCCCTTGCGCGATCTTGCCTGCGTGGGCGAGCTGCTGCATGAAAGCCATCTCCTCGTGCATGGCCTTCATGAGCGACATGTCAAAGCCGATAATGCGAAGCGCGTCGATGGTCAGTTGCATGCCGAGCATCTGCAGGTACAAGTCAACATACGGCGGGAATCGCCGCGTATCCTCGGCGGCAGCAACCTCGAAGGAGTTGTCCCGCAGCAACTGGGTGTATTCGGGAATGCTAAGTATGTTGGGGAACTTCATGAATCGCAGGAGGCGTTGGGCCTCGGCATCGCTCAAAGCCACGCTTCCCTCGACCCAGTCCGTGAACGCGATCGTGCCGCCGGGTTTGACCAGCCTGGATGCCTCGCGGATCAAGGCGGGTTTGTCTGACACGTAGCACCACGCATCTTCGCCCCACACGAAGTCGAAGCTCTGCGACGGCAGGCCCGTCCGGCAAACGTCGGCCAACACGAAATCGGCCCGGCCGTCGTAGCCTTGCTCCGAGCATCGAAACCGCGATCGTTCGAGAACATGGGGCGTCGCGTCGACACCGTGCATTCGATCCACGTTCCTGAACCGCAGCAGAAAACGGACTCCGGCCCCGTTGCAGCAGCAGAAGTCGACGCCGTGCATACCGGGCCCGATACCCGCCCTCTCGGCGAGGTCCATGGATGATTGAAAGCCCCCAATGTGGATCTGCTCGCCCATGACGAGCTCCCAAAGGTCCCCCTCGGGGCCGCCGTAGACCGTCTGAACGTCAGGCAGGCCGCAGCCTGGATTTGTTCGCATGTCGATCGCCTTTCAGAATCGCATTCCGGAACGGTTCATGAAGTGCGTTCTGGAAAGCGCTGTTGACCGTGGTTTGTCAAAACGGAACGCATGATCCTCGCTTCGCCCGAGCGCAGAACGTGACGAAAGGACCGAATCAAAGAAGCAGGAATCCTGGGATAAGGACAGTCCGCAGAAGAAACTGTCCACAGCGAACGGGCATGATGGTCTGAGAGAGGAACGGCTGCGTTGCAAGAGCCTGCGGTTGGGCGCCGTCGAGCCTGCTTCGCCCTGGTCCGCCGTGGCGACCGAGACCTGCCGTGCGGTTGAGCTTGGATCGGCAGGTCTCCGACCGTGCCCTGCTTTTTTCACACGCGTTGTCGCAAGCCGTCAATACCGCGACACATCATCGCGGATCAAACCATTCCTCCTTGGCTTTCGTCGTCTCGAAGGGGCCCAGTTCGGCCTTCAGCTCCACGCGGAACTTGTCCTTGAACTTCCAGGGTACTCGCCACGAGTACGAGCAGGTTCCGCCTCAGCCATATTCGAGCTTGCCAGACTCGACCACCTTTCCGGCTGAATCGAGGATCTTGATGCCGGGCGCCGGCTGCATCTCGCTGTTTTTCTGCACGCCGGCCAGGTACTCCTCGCCCTCGTGTCCGACCACTGATGCGGAGATCACTGCGGTTCTGCGGAACATTTCGCGCCGCAGGTTGACCTTGGCTTGTGCCGCCAGAGGCGGACCGATCTTGAAGGAAGCTGTTTTGTTCTCGGCAATATCGAAGTCGGTCAGCTTGCCGGTGTTTCCGCGACAGGTGAGCATGTACTTGTTCTTCTTCGCATCCGTCGTGTTGATGCGGATCATGTAGCAGGAGTAGTTCCCCTCGGGCAGTTTCCACTTCCCGTCCGAGCCCTTCAGATGATGAACACCGTTTTCGGACCAGAGCAGAAGCTCGGCGTCGGGGTAGCCGACGTCCAGCGTGCCGAATCTCGGTGCGGTCTTCTCGACAGTGACCTCCGAGCCGTCTCGTGCCACACGAAGAGCGAAGTAGTCTTCACCGAATCGAAGCAGCTTGGGCAGGGGCATTATCTCCGCCGAGGCATCGGACGACGCGGAATATTCTCCGTCTCCGTTGAGATCGATGGCCAGTGAATCGTAGGTCGGCAGACGGTCGCTATCCGTCCGGCCTTTGCCGCGAGAACCGAACTCGGCGACGTCGTCATACCGGCCGTTGTAGTTGGCATCAACGACCCGGATGCGATAGCGCTTGCCCTTGATCTCGACCGTGCCGCTTCGGTATGAAGTCGGCATGACGATCAGGTATTCGTTGTTCAGCAGCGAAGCCTGCAACGTGGGCGCGGCCTTGTCGCTCGGTTGCGAAGAGGGGGCCGGGAACGATTCGAAAAGATACCCGGTGCCCCATCCGAAGGTCCCGGATTTCAGACGCTTGCCCGTGACCGGCTTCTCGTCAGACAGGTCGCTGTCTATGTCCGAGTCGATGTAGAGCTTGGGTGATTTGCCGGGCAGCAGCAGCGCAAACACGGTATTGCCGCCGAGGTGGAGAGCGAAGAAGTATGCGTCTTCGGGCAGATTCGCGGGCGCGGCCTTGAGCCCTTCAGGTTTGGATTCCTCGCGGTCTTCCCACTGGATCGCCATGTGGAGGAACGAACTGCCGAAGTCTTCGGGTCCGACTGTCTTGGAGCTGAGAGGGAAACTGGGTGCCCGGGCCGGAAAAGCGGTGGACGTAGCGACTAGACCGATGGCCACCGAAACCCACGGAGCTTTGCACATGGCGTCTGGACCCCTGGGAGGCAGTCGGAACACTGGAAACGATGATACGGCAGCGTCGTGGTGGGTGTCAAGGCCCGTGAGCTGAGAACAACACGCGGGGTCCGTGACACTTCAGACGGGTGCCAGTGGCACCCACAGAGCACGCCCGCCGGATCTGTCACGCACCCGTGCAGAGCAGAGGCGGGAGTTGGACCTCGCCTGGAAGTCAGGATTTCGGTAAAATGCAGTCCCGGATCAGAGTGCCCGGCAACTGGGGCATGAGCTGCAACCACAAACGCGGGATGGGGTACGAATGGTTGAGGACAAGAGGGAATTCCTGCGGTCGCTGCCGTCGGTCGATGCGGTGTTGCAGGATGACCAGGTCGTGGCCTGCGGCAGGGGGCTGCCTCGCGCGGTGATCGTCCATTCCGTGCGACAGGCCATTCAGCAGGCGCGGACCTGGCTCGTGGACGCTGCTCTTCCCGACGAGGCCCAAGCATCACTTCATGCCCGGATCATCGCTGATGCTTGTTCTCGGATGAAAGCCGGTATGCGTCCGCACTATCGCAGGGTGATCAACGCGACAGGCGTCATCCTCCACACCGGCCTGGGACGGTCGGTCTTGCCCAAGGCCGCGATCGATCAGA
>CAZTQK010000151.1:0-13572 GCA_964615635.1 uncultured Planctomycetales bacterium | reverse complement strand
TCATCAGTGAAACCAAATCAGGGGTAAAACGATGAGGAAATGCCAAACTCCAGTGACCGACCTGGAAAGGTCGGTCAAGGGCCCCTCGCTCACGCTCGGGGTTCTGAAAGAGCCGCCTAAGCTGTCACGCGCCCACGATCGAAGGGGTCGGGGACGCCGCCTTGCCCAGTGGGTCGGCTCGGGTAAGATGGCAGGCCCGGCCGCGGGGCGGGGCGAGTTGGAGCACCCAAGCATAAGGAGCGCAGCATGGCTTCCGATCAGATCAACGACACATCGATGCCGCGTCGAGATTTCCTCAAAAAGTCGGTTGCGACGGCCGGGGCGATCGGGGCCGGGGCGGGCGCCGGGACGGCCGGTTGCTCACACCACGCACATGAGGTCGGCCCCCACGGAATCGAGGCAGGAGACATGACCACTCCAGCGTGTAAGCGAGGCTACAACGAAACATACGCCGGGCAATACCTGAACCGGGTCGCCTTCCCCTTGGGCGGCATCGGCGCCGGCATGTTCTGCCTCGAAGGGACCGGGGTGATTTCGCACCTCTCGTTGCGCAACCAGCCGGAGGTGTTCAACGAGCCCTGTACCTTTGCCGCGGTCTGCGTAAAGGGCGAGAAAAACATTGCCCGCGTGCTCGAAGGGCCCGTCCCGGCATGGAAGATCTTCGGATCATCCGGCAGCGGCAACGGGGCGGCCGGAAAAACGTACGGCCTTCCCCGCTTCCGCGAAGCATCGTTCAAGACACGTTTCCCCTTCGGCACGGTGACTCTTTCGGACAAACGAGTGCCGCTGACGGTCGATATCATCGGCTGGAGCCCATTTGAGCCGGGCGATCCGGACAACTCGTCGCTCCCCGTCGCAGGGCTGGAGTACAAGTTCACGAACACGAGCGACAAGGCCATCGACGCCGTTTTCTCGTTCAACACTCGCAACTTCATTGCGATCGGCAATGACGGACACGGCGTCCGAGAGGGTCATCAGGGGTTCGTCCTTTGGGAAAAAGGCAGCGACGATAAACCGTGGGAGCAGGGCGAAGTCGTGGTGGCGGTGACCGACCCCGGCGTGAAGGTCAACCACGCCTGGTTCCGCGGCGGATGGTGGGACCCGCTAACGATGGCATGGAACGACGTTCAGAGCGGGGCCTGTTACGATCGCCCGCCCGTGACCGAAGGCGGCCCCGCCCCCGGTGCCAGCCTGTTTGTCCCGTTTGCTTTGGCTCCGGGCAAGTCGAAGACCATTGTGCTTCAGGTCGCGTGGTACGTCGGCAAGACAAACCATCGAATCGGGTTTGACCCGAAAGATCTGCCGGACAGCGAGAAGACCCGTTTCAGCCCGTGGTATTCTGGCCGTTTCGCGGATGTGAATGCGGTCGCCGCGTACTGGCGCGAGCAATACACCGAATTTCGCTCTCGTGCCGAGCGGTTCGCCGATTGCCTGTACGCGACCACCTTCCCGCCGGAGGTGATCGAAGCGGTGGCCGCCAACCTGACGATTCTCAAGTCGCCGACGGTTTTGCGGCAGACCGACGGCAAGCTCTGGTGCTGGGAAGGCTGCTGTGACGGGCATGGATGCTGTCACGGCTCTTGCACGCACGTGTGGAACTACGCCCAGGCGATCCCTCACCTGTTCCCATCGCTGGAGCAGACGCTTCGCCAGACCGAGTTTCACGTTTCCCAGGATGACCGAGGCCACCAGGCTTTCCGTGCCTCGTTGCCGATCCGTCCGCCGGACCACAATTTCCACGCCGCTTCCGACGGTCAGCTTGGCGGGATCATGAAGGTTCACCGCGAGTGGCGGATCAGCGGCGACACCGAGTGGCTCAGGCGGATGTGGCCCAAGGTCAAACAGAGCCTCGACTACTGCATTGGCGTGTGGGACCCCGGCCACAAGGGCGTTCTCGAAGAACCGCACCACAACACCTACGACATCGAGTTCTGGGGCCCCGACGGCATGTGCAGCAGCTTCTACATCGGGGCGCTAACGGCGGCGGTCAACATGGGCAAGGCCCTCGGCCAGGATGTGTCGCTGTACGCGGACTTGGCCTCCAAGGGAACGAGATTCCTTGAAGAACAACTCTTCGACGGCGAGTACTTCATCCAGAAGATCCAGTGGACCGGGCTCAAGACCGCTAATCCGCTCGAGGCTCAAAGCCTGCACAGTCACTACTCACCCGAGGCCATTGAGCTGTTCAAGAAGGAAGGGCCGAAGTACCAGTACGGCACCGGCTGTCTGTCGGATGGTGTGCTGGGCTCGTGGATAGCGATGGTCTGCGGAGTCGGTCAGGTGCTGGACGCCGACAAGGTCGCCAGCCACGTCAAGAGCGTCCACAAATACAACCTGAAACGCGACCTGTCCGAGCACGCCAATCCGCAGCGTCCGAGCTATGCCTGCAATTCAGAGGGCGGCCTGCTGCTATGCTCGTGGCCCAAGGGTGGCAAGCTGTCGCTGCCGTTCGTTTACAGCGACGAAGTCTGGACGGGCATCGAGTACCAGGTCGCTTCGCACCTGATACTGATGGGGCAGGTGGACGAAGGCCTGGAGATCGTTCGCGTCTGCCGCGACCGCTACGACGGTCGGGTCCGCAATCCGTTCAACGAATACGAGTGCGGCCACTGGTACGCCCGGGCCATGTCCTCCTACGCCTTGCTGCAAAGCCTCAGCGGCGCCCGTTACGACGCGGTGGACAAGGTTCTGTGCGTGGAGCCGAAGGTCAAGGGCGACTTCCGGTGCTTCCTGGCGACGGCGGCGGGCTACGGCATCGTCGGCGTTAAGGACGGCAAGGCGTTCTACGAGCCGAAGGCCGGGCCGGAGATCGAAGAGATCAAGTACACGCCGATGGCGTAAGTGACGAAAGACAAGACCAAGTTGTCAGTTGTCAGTTGTCAGTCGTCGGTCGTCAGTTGTCCGTCGCTTTCTCGGCTGACTTCCGATCACTGACAACTGACAACTGATTACTGACCACTTTTCCTGGTCTTCTCTGGTCCGCCCACGGCGGATCTCTGGCACTGGGATCTCGTCATTGGTCATTCGGGCCCGGAGGGCCGGTGATGGTTCGCATGAAAGCCTCTGACCGCCGCGAGCAACTGCTCAAGACGGCCGCCCAGTGCTTTGCGAAGTACGGCTACCGCGGTACCACCACTGCCAAGATCGCCGCCGAAGCCGGCGTCTCCGAGCCGATCATCTACCGTCACTTCCGCAACAAGCAGGACTTGTTCATCGCCCTGGTTGAGAAAGTCGGAGACGAGGTGATGCACAACTGGGAGCAGGCCAGCCGTAACGCCCGCAGCCCGCTGGAGAAGCTGCAGAGCCTGCTCTACCGGAACCCGGCCACGGCGGACCCCTGGACGGCCAGCGTCTACCAACTCTTGTTCCATGCCTCGACGGAGGTCTCGGAACCCGCGATCCAGCAAGCCATCCGGGACCATTACGAGCGGTATGTTCGCTCGCTGGCGGCGGTGATGTCGCAGGCCCAGAAGGCCGGGCAGATCCGTGCCGATCTGCCTGCTGAGTGGCTGGCCTGGCAGATCATCCACGCCGCTGTCGGTTTTGCCATGGTGCGGCCGTTGAACATCCCCAGCCACGCCAATCTTGAGTTCGTCCAAGGCACGATCCGCCTGTTGGTCGAGCTGTTGACGCGGCCCACCGTGGAGGGTGATCACCCCATACCGAAGAGCAGGCGACATTCGGGCAAGAGCTCATTGCGCTGATTCCGCCGGGTCGGGAGCAGTCATTCACTGTGCGGGCGCGGTCCGAACTGCGGCGTTCCTGTCCGGGCCGGCCAGCGACCCCGGCGCTCCCTTGCAGCGAAACCGACGACCTTCTGACAAACCCAGAGCTGGTCACATGTTACCGTCGGGAACATTCGTGACCTGTGAGCGTGTCGGATCTCTGTTTCTGGCCGACAACGTAGGCGGGTATAATTGAGTGTATGAGCGTTGGACAATTGCCTTCGTTTGCCGAACCCGTAGGGTTGTTTCCACTGCCCAACGCCGTGCTTCTGCCCGGCGGCACCCTGCCGCTACAGGTGTTCGAGGATCGCTACCGGGCGATGGTCAGGGACGCCATCGAGGACAGAGGCATCATCGCTATGGCTCTGCTCCAGCCGGGCTATGAGCCCGTGTACCACACGAACAAGGCAGAGATTCACCCCGTTGTGTGCGTCGGCAAGATCAACGATCACGTTCAGATCCCGGACGGCCGTTACTTCATCAACCTGCTGGGGCTGTGCCGGGCTCGCATCCGCCAGGAAGACCGCGACGGGGAGTATCGCACCGCCATGCTGGATCCCATGTTGCCAACGGGCTCGGGAATCGAGATCGACGGCGAGTTTGCCGCACGCAGCTCACTGCGAGACGTGCTCGGCCTCGAGGAGATCGAGGTCACGGATGTCATCCAGCGGGCAAGAGGCCTGGTTGACAGCGAATTGCCGCTGGGCGAGCTGGTGGATCGGGTTGCTTCCGCCCTGCTGCCGACCGAAATGGTGGAACTCAAGCAGCGACTGCTGGAAGAGATGAACCCCATCCGGCGGGCCGGCATTCTCACCCACGAACTCCACACACTGGTGCAGGTCATGGCGGTCCGCCAGAAGGATTTGGACCGCTGGCCACGGTTCGGGTCGATGAACTGAGGAAGTTGTCAGCTTTCAGCGATCAGCCCTCGTGTCGGACAGTTAGGCGGGCCTCCCTGTTTCTCTTCGTTTTGGGCGGTACAATCATCAAACATGAGATCGCCTGATGCGGACTTTTGGGAGATGCTGCACACGCACGGGGTGTCCTTCGGGGATCTGCCGCAACAGGAGGCGTGGGTGTACCAGCAACGATGGCGAGAATGCTACTGTGCGAGCATGCATGCCTTAACAGGTAAATGGAAAGATGGCGATTATGGCTGGAACACCTTTGACCGTGGTTATGCTCGTTGTCTGCGGGACTCCAAGGCATTGCACGCCTTCCTCGCATGTCCGGCCAGCGAGTTCCTCCTGATTCTTGACAGCGGGAAAGGATGGAGGTGTTCCGCCTCTGCCATGCCTGATTTGGCCAGCTGGCCTCAAGAGTGCTACGTCTTTCCCCCAGACCTCGAATGGACAATGGTGTTTTCGCACGAAGGTCCATTCTTCTCCCGACGAGAATGGCTCCCAGGTAACACAGTATAGCGCATGAGTTGGGTCGTGACTGGCACTCGCGCCGGGGCGTTGCCCTCTGCTACTCTTCCCCCCATCATCTATCACTCCGCGACCATAGCCGAGTACTCAGCCCGCCGGCGGCTCATCTCGGTCGAAACTGAGTCGGCCGACGAGCTGGCTGACCGACTTGAGACGGTGTCGGCGAAGATAGGCTTCCACGCCTTCCAGGACTTTGACAGGTGTGGTGGGGTCGATGAACAGGGCCGTGCCGATGCCGACGGCGGTCGCACCCGCCAGCATGAACTCGATCGCGTCGCTCCAGTTGCGGATGCCACCCATTCCGATCAGAGGGATGTTCGCCGGGCCCGCCACCTCGCGATAGACGCGACTGACCAGATTCAAGGCCAGCGGCTTGATGGCTGGCCCGCTCAGGCCGCCGGTCCGGTTGGCCAGGACAGGTCGCTGTCTCTCGACATCGATGGCCATGCCGACGAACGTGTTGATCAGCGACAGGCAATCCGCTCCTGCATCGATCGCCGCCCGAGCGGTCTTGGTGATGTCGGTCACGTTGGGTGACAGTTTGACGATCAGCAGGGACCGCTTGACCACTTCTCGGACGCTCGCGACCAAGCGGCCCAGCGCGTCGGCATCAGTCCCGAACACCAGCCCGTCGGACACGTTGGGGCAACTGACGTTCAATTCGAGACCGGCCACCGCCGCGTGGCCATCGAGTCGCTCGCAGACCGCCTTGTATTCGTCGATGGTGTGCCCGGCGACGTTCACCAGCGCCGGCACGTTCAGTTTTGCCAGAACTGGAAGCTTCTCGTTGATGAATCGTTCCAGGCCGACATTGGCCAGGCCGATGGCGTTCAGCATCCCGCCGGCGGTCTCAACGATTCTGGGGGGCACGTTTCCTCGCCGGGGATTGAGCGTCACGCTCTTGGTTGTAAATGCTCCCAGGTGTCCGAGGTCCATGAAAGGGGCGTATTCATCGCCGTAACCGCAGGTGCCCGAGAGTGTCAGAACGGGGTTTCGCAGCACCAGACGGCCCAGCCGCACGGTCAGATCGATGCCGGTGGGTGGTTTAGCAGCCTGCATGGCGGGGGAGCATCCGGCATCCGTCCTGCGATGTCAAGATGGCCGGCTTTGCCTCCAGGGCCTGTGGAGTTATGATAGTCTGTTCAGCCATACCATTGACGTGTTACCACCCACGAAGGCTGAAGGGAATAGAACAACATGCGGCGTTTCATGCTGAAATCAAAAATACACCGGGCAACCTTGACCGGCACCGACCTGCATTACGAAGGCAGCATCACGATTGACGAGGATCTGTTGGAGGCAGCCGACATCCTGCCGGGCGAACAGGTCCAGGTGTTGAACCTGCACAACGGTGCGAGGCTGATTACCTATGCCATCGTCGCCCCTCGAGGATCGGGGACCGTGTTGCTGAATGGGCCGGCCGCCCGCATGGGAATGCCCGGCGACATCGTCAGTATCCTGACCTACTGTGACGTCACCGACGAGGAGGCCCGTGCCCTCAAAGCCACAGTGGTCCTTGTGAACGATAAGAACCGCCCGCGCAAGTGACCGCCGCTGACACGGCAATCCCTGACCGGGTTCAGCCGGTCCGAGGGGCTTTCCGGAGAACCGAACCGTGGAAATTGACCTGCAGCGTTTCTACCGAGTCAACCGCCCGGTTCTGATGTGGATCGTCTTCTTCGTCGGGCTGTTTCTTCTGCGACAGTTCTTCGCCCTTGTGTTCATCACCTTCATTTTCGCGTTCGTGATGCGGAGTGTGGCGAAGTTTCTGACTGCCAATACGCGCGCCCCCTACTGGGCTGCGGTTGTCTTCCCGTACCTCGGGGTCTTGACCCTGCTGGTGCTGCTGATGGTGACGGCGATTCCCAGGGTGGTCGACGAAGCTGCGGAGTTCGGGCGGAAGGTCCCCGGCCTGTTGGAGGGTTTGGCCAAGGAGGTACAGAAATCGGCGGAGCATTATGGCATGGAGCCGATGCTCGCCAAATTTGTCCACGCCCGCAGTGAGGTGCCTGCCACTGCTCCGGCCGCCGAAGGAGACGGTATGGCGTCGGGCCCGGACCGTGTGAGTATCCCGGAGCTGGCCAGGACGCTGCAGACGTTCGCCATTAACCTGCTGCCCGGTATGCAAGCCGAAGAGCAGCAAAGCATCTCCTCCGAATCCGAATTGAAGGACTCCATCCGCGGCGACGACCAGCGGGCCAACGTTTTGGGTCTTTTCAACCGCTTCATACGAGGCGTGGTTTCGGGCACTCTTCAGTTTCTTCTGGCCATTCTGTTGTCATTCCTGATCGTGCTGGACTACGAGGCGGTCGCCGGGGAGCTTCGCAAGTGGCGACAAAGCCAGGTTGGGCGATTCTTTCACGAGGCCGCCGCCAGCGTGGTGGAGTTCTCGCGTGCCGTCGGTCGAGCGTTCCAGTGCCAGATCGTTGTGGCCCTGCTCAACGCCAGCATCACGTGCGTCGGCATGGCCATCCTGGGTATTCAGCCCCTTCTCCTGCTGACAACCATCGTCTTTCTCTTCGGGCTGATCCCGGTGCTGGGCGTCTTCATCTCGTCGGTACCGATCATTCTGATTGCCTTCAACAGCCACGGGTTGACGCTCGCACTGATTGCCCTGGGCATGATCGTCGGCGTGCATCTGCTTGAGGCCTACGTGTTCAACCCGCGGATCTACGCTGCTCGTTTCCACCTCAACCCGGTCATCGTGTTGATCATCCTTCTTGTGGGGCACGAGATGTTCGGCGTCTGGGGCATGTTGTTGGGGATACCGGTCACCACATATGTGCTCAACATCGCCCAGATCCCTGCTCTTCCGCCTCCCAAGAAGCGCTTGCGCCGCGGCAGCGCGCCACAAGCACCAGCAGCATAGCGACACCCGTTTCACCCGACACGCACACGAATCATAATTGACGAATAATCGTCACCCACACATTTTTTCTCGTTATCAGATTGGGTGAGTTGAGATACGGCTCGTTCGACGTGATAAGCCATTGTAGGTAACTGAGCATCGACGCGGGGTACCGCAACAGTGGGCCAGAGAACAGAAACAGCAGGCTGACGTTGGAGGAGGGACCACGGACAGAGGCAGGATCCGCGCATGAAACGGGCGGAGAACCCTATACAAATGGGGCAATCCGCCCTGTTTCATTCGGCCACTGCGAACTTACTTCTTCTTCCGCGCGGCCTTCTTCGCCTTCTTGGCTTTCTTTGCGGCTTTCTTCTTAGCCATTGATAACTCTCCTTTCATGGAGTTGACTATCCCGTGTGACGCGAACGGGATTAACAGATTTTTTAATGCCCCTTGCCGCCGGAGTCAACACCTTTTTTTCTCAATCCGTCATTTTTTTGTCTGAACGACCTTTGAGTGGTTCGTCGAATTGGGGCGCGTCCAGTGCATGAGAGCTCATATTCGCGTCCGCCGCATCGATACGCACTCGCCCAAGTCTGACTCCGTTGCGCTGGGATTCATCGAACAAATCGAGACGCAAGTTGAGTCACAACCACTGCGAACGATCACAGGCTGCCGAGCGGAACATCTCTGTCGGGTCTGTCTGCGGGCATGACGGTGGCAGGACGCGAGCTTCGGCGCGTTGAGCGGCGGCGAACCCGGATCGGCGGGTCCCGGGCCACGCAACCAGCCTCAAATCAGCCCGTGACCGGCTCTTGGAGAGACGTGACGGCCCTGTGCTCGCAACAGGAGCCTGCCAATCGATGGACTTCAGGCAACGGGCTGAGGCTGTGTCCGGGGCGCGGACTGGGCTTTCTTGTTAGGGACGATGAAGGACGCGCCGCATTCAGAGCAAGACTCCCTCTCGCCACGAGCCGAATCCGGAAGAACCTTCAGGCTCTTGCATCGGGGACAGAGGATCCTGACTCCGCCCAGGGGCATGTCTTGCCGTACGGCGGACGACGGTGTCGCGGGCTTCGCGGTTTGCTTTTTCTCGGGGATCAGGAAACCGCTGCGGCACTCGGGACACTTGTGCTTCTTGCCTCGTGCCGACGACGGAAAGGTCAGCTTCTCGCGGCAAGAAGGGCAGACCACCCTAATCATGAGCCGGACCGGCGGGTTGCCGGCGGGTTTGGCTGGCCCCTCTTTGCCCGTATCCTTTTCCTTTGTCGATGGCTTGCGTTCAGCTTTTCGGGTCGATCCAGCGGCAGGCCGGGACGTTGCTCGGGACACGGGCAGTTTGCGCTTTTTCTGCAGCTTCCCCGGCCCTTGCCCGGCCTGTGGGCCTTTGACCGGCTTCTTGTTGAAGTCCACACCTGTTGCCGCCTGGTAGCAGCGAGAGAACAGGATCTCGAACTCGCGTGCCTGGATGCTCATGACCAGCACCACCGAGCTGGTGCCCAGTTGGCCGCTCAATGCCTGCGTGTACAAATCACAGAACGCGTACGGCTCCCACCCTTGAATCTGCTCCAGCACTTTTCGGAAGCGATGCACCTCGGGGGCCGCGCCTGGGCTGATCGATTTGACGGCATGGGCGTGCAATTCCGCGAACAGCGGGTTCTCGCCGGTCTTCTGGAAGTGCTCTTTTGCCGAGTTGGCGTGTCCCTCCATTCGTTCGCAGAAAGCCGTGATATGAAATCGCTCTCGATCAGGCGCGCCCTGCGCATACATCTTGCATTCGCCGATCCAGCCGTTCCAGATGTAGAGCAGGCCTCGAACCGCGGCCGCCATGCCTTCATCAAGCGTCACCCCGGCCCCGAACAGCCTGCTGTCCTCGATCGTGTCGAGGGTCCTCTTGGCTCCAAGGTTCGGGTGTTCCTGCCACTGCAGCGAGGGCGACTCCGCACCGCGCAGCATGATGATCTTGGCGACTTCCGGCGATAATCTGGCTAAGTCCAGATCGAGCATGGGCCCAACCCAGTTCGTTCAATCGACAAACCAATACAGATCCATCCTCCCCATCGACTCAATGAAGACCCGGCTTTCGACTCAAGCAGGGCCAATCGCGACAACCTCGCCTGCGAGAGACTATGGGACGTTGGTCATCGTGGAAGAATCAGACCGGCGGCACCTTGGGATGTCCTCTGGCCCAATCTCCTGGCCGCGGGTCAACCATCGGACGTGTGCGTGGAAGGCCCCATCAGCCGAGCGGCCGCGATCGGGCTAACCCGAGAGGGAGATGTCTCTTCTACTTGACCGCCACCGAGAACGCGCTTCCGCAACCCCTGCATCGCTGGTTGGTGCCGCGCGCCGACGGCGGAAAATTATGCATTGTCTGACAGATCGGACAGGCAATCAGCACGGGTGGGAGGCCGGAAGGAGTTGGGCTGCCGGCGGGTTTGCCCCCGACGGCAAACAGACTGCCGCACCGGATGCACTTGCCCTTGTTTCCCCGAACGCTGCTGGGCAGTTCAATCATGGCCCCGCACGAGGGGCAGGTCACACGGAATGTCGGCCCATCCGGCATCTGCTGTTGAGCAGGTGTTTCGGGCTTTACGCGGGGCCCATCAGTCGTGGGAGGCCGCGCCACGGTACCGCCGCCAACGACGCCGCCACGTCCGGATCGCGATGCAGCGGGCCTCCTGGCCGGCTCTCGCTTGCGAACCTTGCCAGTGGAGGTCAACGAGGGTGCTCTTGTCTCGACGAGCACTCGCAGACCTGTCGCCTCTTCGTAGCAGTGATTGAAGAGCAGTTCGAATTCCCGCAATTGAATCTGCGAGATGGCCTGTTCGCCGGCGAGGCCGAGCCGGCCCATTGCCGCTTCGTTGACGAGGCTGGCGAACGAGATGTGATCCCACCCGCCGGATTCTTCAGATTCCTGCAGCACCTTCTCAATCGCCCCATGACTGTTTGTCTGCAGTATCTCCCGTGCGCACTTGAGCAGCGGTGCCAGGAAAGGCTGGTCAGGCATCTTCTTGAAGAGTTCCCTGGCCGTCTCCCATCGACCGAGCATACGCTCGCACAAGGCCGTCACATAGCGCCATTCGTTGAGCGGCGCGGATTGAACATGTCTTTTCGCGTCGTCCGGCCAGCCGTTCCACAGATACAGCAGGCCCCGGACCGCGGCAGTCATTGTGTCATCGATCAGCGGAACTTCACCGAAGAGTCGCGCGTCGGACAGCTCATCCAGTGCGTTCTTGCCTCGTCGGTTGGGTTGGTTCTGCCAGCACAGAGGAAGCACCTCGCGATTGCGGACCATGAGCATCGCGGCAATTTCGGAAGGAAGCCTGACGATCTCGACTGTAATCATCGCTCGTTCCCTGTACCATAAAATAGAGGAATGTCGCCTCACCCCCCAAAGACGGCCGGGGAGCTGGCGATCCGGTCATCCATCGCGGCAGGCAGCCTGGGCACTTCGTTGGTGCATCTCGGCTGCATGGTGGCTTTGACCTAAAACATACAATTCAAATTCAGCCGGGGGGGCCGTTCCAGGGCGTTTACACCCCAATCTTGGCGTCAGAACCTCCGCAACGCAACGAGTCCTGGCAGGTATTATCGGAGGCTGGAGTACTGCTTGAGATTCAGCCAAGGCTGTTCGGCGAGCCCGAGACGCGAGGTTCCTGCAGAAGTATCGGGCGGTGCGCGGTGTGCCCGCTCGCCATGGGCCGCTCGAGAGAGACTGGAAAAATCTTTAGGAATCTTTTTTATCCTGACAAGATGAAGGAGTTGATGCCTCAGCTCTGCGTTCGAAATAGCCCTCGCTGTGACGAAGAACGAGCAGGACCGCGAGAACCAGAACGGTCATCGCGATACCCCCGGCCGCGTACCCCGCGCCGATCAGGACGCCGATGGCTGATACCACCCATATGGTAGCCCCCGTGGTCAGGCCGATAATCGTTTTGTGGTCGCGAATGATCGCCCCTGCGCCCAGAAAGCCGATGCCCGTCACTACTTGAGCGGCGATTCGACCCCGGTCAGCCCCGCCCTCACCGGCGATCAGGATCGATGCAATGGTGAAGATCGTACTCCCAATGCAGATGAGGCTGACGGTCTTGACCCCCGCGGGTTTGGAGCGGTGCTCCCGTTCCAGACCGATCAGCACTCCACAGAGGATCGCGCACGACACAAGGACCACGCCACAGAACGGCAAGGGCAGTACCTTGTAGAGATCTCCAAAATAGTCCACAGAGGCGATCATGTTGAACACTCCTTTTCTCCTGGTCGGATGCCTCGCTCATCGGATCAAGCAACACGGCACCACGTGCCTGACGAGGCTAGCGACCGGCCCTGACAGGTGCAAGCCGCAAGGCCGGCCCGGCGACTCGCCCGGTCAAACACACACCAGATTCCCCCATAATCGCCAACGCCCAAGAGGCGATCAGCCGTCTGGGATGATGCGGACCCTGTCAGTCGCTTTTTCGGTCCTACGCAACCGTCATCTCCGGCCGCTGGTCGACGCTCCCCCCTCAGTTGGGGAAGATACACCACAATTCCGAGAACCAATGGCTTCACCCGCCACTCAGCAAGACTATTATCGGCCACATGGGGGCGGACTGAACGCAGTTGGCCTCCGAAGCCGGGGTTTCACGACAACGGGACAACACCGGGACTTACGACACCGCGTTATCCAAACGATAAAGAGATTGTGGATTGGGGACAGCACGCTATCAGTTTCTAAGGCTTGTCCCTGCGGCTGCCGAGCGCTCGGCGAGCACGAACTCGACTACCACCGCAGTTTGGCTGGCCAGTTGATGGTCGGGCTGCCTGGACAGTGTAACGACAGGCATGCCTCGCATATTGGCGGAGTAAATGGCTTCCTGAGCAGATCGATCAACTGCCGGGAGAGGAACAGTGAGAACATGGACGGGAACGGTGCCCCGACAGTGATGCTGGTTGACGACTGCCCTGCCAACCGGTGCCTGTTCGACAAGCTGCTGGTTAAGGACGGCTTTGTGACCGTCCACGCCGTGAACGGCAAGGAAGCCGTCGAGATGGCCACGACGCAGCCTCCTCACGTCATCATCATGGACATCATGATGCCGGTCATGGACGGGCTGGAGGCCACCCGTCGACTGAGAGCGGATTCCCGGACCGCACGCGTCCCGATCATCATCGTCAGCGCCAAGACCGACAAGGACGATTTGACCGCCGGATTGGCGGCGGGTGCGGACGAGTACCTGTTCAAGCCGATTCATTCGCGTGAATTTCGCCTCCGCGTCCGCTCGATGGTGCGGCTGCGCGAGGCGCAGCTCGATCTGGAACGAGCCAACGTTTCTTTGTCCCAACAGACGTGCCTCCTCGCAAGGCTCAACGAGTTCAGCGAGTCCGCCCTGATCGCCAACTCGTTGGAATTGAACTGCCGACACATCGTTGAGACGGCCGCCCAACTGTTGAACAGCCGACGCGTCTCGCTGTTGATTCCCGATGAATCGGGCGAGCAATTGTGTTTCGGCTACGCGGTTGGCATGGCGATGGATTCGTGGCGCAACCTCCGCGTGCCGATGGACAGCCCCATCGCAGGTCGGGTGTT
>CAZTQK010000150.1:0-13625 GCA_964615635.1 uncultured Planctomycetales bacterium | reverse complement strand
CTCCTGGTTCACCCAGTTGCGATACCAGGTCGGGTAGCTGTCCTCGTCGTAATAGGTCATGGGGATGGACATATCGAGGTAGCCCAGCCGCTGCCATTCCTCCCAGTTCTGGAAGAGGATATAGGCGTTGGTGTTCGTGAAGGTCGACGGCGCGTTGCCCCAGGTGATCAGGGCGGCACTATGACGCAGCGGCTGCCGCGGGTTGCTGGTGATCGCCTCGATCTCCACCTGTGCGCGGCGCACGAGCTCGGTGATGCCTCGCCGCCGGAAGTCGTTCCAGGAGGTGACACCGGTGGGCGCCGGCGTGCCCACGTATCCGGTGATCTCCTTAAAACGAGCCAGTCCCGACTTGGCATACGAGGTGTAGGCCGGGTAGCCCGCGTCGGTCTGGGCGTAGCGAACGCGATCCCAATGAATACCATCCAACTCATAGTTGGTCACCAGCTCGCTCACGATGCTGATCAGGTACTCCTGCACGTCGGGGGAACCGGCATCCAGCGTGTACTCGCCGTCGACGGTCTTGGGACCGGTGTTCATGTCGGCCTGTGCGACCATGATCCACTCGGGGTGGGCGGTCAACGTCGGGTTGTTGGCCGGCGGCCAGCTCGTGGAGACGCGATAGGTGGTCAACCACGCATGCACCTCGATCCCCTGGGCGTGAGCCTGCTGGATCAGATAGGCCAGTGGGTCGATGCCGCCCTGAATATCGGTTGCCATGGGCACGATAGCAGAGTCCCAGTAGGCACCGTGGGCGTTTGATCCGCTGTCCTGGTAAGCCAGCACCTCGGGAAAGATGGCGTTGTACCTTCCTTGCACGGCACGAGCGACCATGGCGTCGATCTGCGTCGTGCTCTTGTAGCCTTCGTGCCAGACATCCGCCCACATGCCCCGAAACTCGGTGGTCTGGGCTGCGGCGCTGCCGGCCAGCAATGCCCCCAAGAGCACTGCAATCGTGATCGGACGACAGAGAGGTTGAGATGACATGGGTTGATCCTCCTTGCCTGAGAGATGACTTCCTCTACATGATCTGCGAAATGACGTAAACGACATTGAGCAGGCGGCACGGGCCGTCTGCGACGCCCGTGCCGCCGGAGATCCGCGTTACTGCCCGCTCACGACGGAGTAGTCGTCATAGTAGGCCAGGCTCGTCGAGCTGTAGCCTGAGCCGAGTCGTGCGCGATCGAAGCTGAACTGACCCTGGCTATTGGCGTAGGTCACGTTTGCCTTGGCCAAAACGCCATCGACGTAGAAGTCGATGGTCGTGCTCTTAATCACCGCCTTCAACTCGTGCCATCCCACGCTTCGGGTCGGGGCACCCGCGTCATTCAGCGCGATCCAACCCGGTCCAGGCGAGTACGCCACACGAGCGGCATAGTAAGTCCGCATCGAGGTGAGTACATTGGACTTGCCCAGCGCCACCAACTGAGCGATGCTCGGAGATGCATCCAGCAGCTCGCACCACTGACGGTCCAGATTGGTGGTGTTGTTGTCGTACAAGCGGTATTTCCAGACGATCGGAACGGCATCCGAAGCCACCGTCGCGGTGAAGTTGCGCTGGTTTCGAGCGGCCGAGGTGCTGATGTAGATCGACTTCGGCGAACTGAAATACAGCGACGTCGACAGGGTCCCGCCGGGCGATACCGAGATCGGCCAGACGGTGGTGAACGCCGCCTGGTTGGCGTAGCTGTCGAAGTTGTCAAAGAAGATCGTGGTGCCCCCGGTGGTCACCGTGAGAGTAGCCGAGTTCGAAGTCACGCTGCCGCAACCGGCCGTCACCACGCAGCGATAGCTCGCCGCATCGTTGCTGTCGGCGTTGGAGATGGTCAGCGTCGCGGTGGTCACACCCGAGTAGTGGCCGCCGTTGGACAGGTTCACCTGGTTCTTCTGCCACTGGTAGGTCAGCGTGCCATACCCTGTGGCTGTGACGCTGAAGTTGGCCGTTCCGCCGACCGCCACCGTCTGGTTCGACGGGTGCTGCGTAATCGTGGTTGCAGCCTTGAGCGTCAGGGCCGCCGAGTTCGAGTTCGTGCTGCCGCCGGCATTGCTCACCACGCAGCGATAGTTGGCCGCGTCGTTGCTGTCGGCATTCGACACCGTCAGCGTGTTGGTGGTCACGCCGGAGTAGTGGCCGCCGTTGGACAGGTTCACCTGGTTTTTCTGCCACTGGTAGGTCAGCGTTCCCTCGCCCGTGGCTGTCACGCTGAATACCGCCGTCGAGCCTGGGCAAACGTTCTGGGCCGCGGGCTGCTGCGTGATCGTCGGAGGCTGAACGCCGCCGCCGCCACTGACAAACTCCCACTTGACCGCGTCAGCCCGGAGCACCATCCCGTCGTGGTAGTTCTGGCTCGTTTGGGTGACGGTGTACTGCACGCCGGAATTGAGTGTGAACTCACCCAGCAGGTTCCAGTTGTTACGGCCGCAGGGATTGGTATCGACATCCGTGTCAAACACGATGCTCGTCGAGCCGCCGGCGTGGGTCACAACGTGCTCCAACTGCTGCGTCGCGTTGGCCGAGGTGCACCAGGTGGCGTAGACCCGGTAGGTCCCGCTCGTGGACGGCGTAAACCTGTAGCTGCACCTGTTTGTGCCGTTCATATAAGCGTACCGGCTGCCAATGCCGGTGGTGCAGTCCCAGACGATGCTCTTGCCGCTCGAGTTCCCGAAGGAACCCACCTCGGAGTAGTTGGCGTTGTTCTTGCCGCCCGAACGACTCTCGACGATGAACGTCGTGGGATCGGAAACCTGGTTGACCAGTGCGATGTAGTGGCCCCAGTCCCAGCCGTGGCCCGGGTCCATGTGGTCGGTACACTGAACGCATTCGGACACGTCAGAGTGCCCCACAATGCCGGGCGCCGAGCGGGCCTTCTGCTTCGGAATGCCCCAACGGTTGCAGACATCCCGTGCCCAGTTGGCCGAAGCCTGGTACATTGCCTCGGGATGGCTGGTGTCGGCGGTGTAGCCCTCGTGTTCGATGCCGATGGACCTGTTGTTGTAGCACACGATGTGGTAGCCGACGTGCCGCTCACAGACCATCTGCCAGATGGACCCGGCTTCATCCATGACGTAGTGGGCGGCCACACCGGAATTGCAGTTCTTGAACCAGGAAATTGTCGCCGCAGCCGAGCCTTCGGCAACGTGAATCACGATCGTATCCTTGTTGGTCACGCTCGTTGAGTAGTTGCACGTTGGGGCCGGGTCCCAGGTGGCCAGGGCGTAGTCCGGGTAGCCGCAATCGTCCGGTGAACTCATGATCTGATAGCCGAGATCCGCCGGCTCGACCGCGACGAGCCCTTGGGGAACGAGACTCTCGATATCAACTCCAATGGGCTGGGGAGCGACCACGAACAGCTCGCCCGCCGCATTGACCTTCGAGAAACCGTCTTGAATCCTCTGATAGATCCCCCGAGCGAAGAACTTGCTGCTCTCGGGGTCAAGGCCGGCATACTCGACGATGACCGGCAGCCAGGCGTCGACACCCCGGCTCCGATTGATCTTGGCCTTCTTGGCCCAGCGGTCGAGCACTGCCGCGGCTCCGCGAATGTTCGCGGTCGCGTCGGTCTTGAGTGTCTCGGCATCCAGCTTCAGGAGCTTTGCCGCCAGTTTGAGCGAGTCGGAGAGCTCGCTGTCGCGCAAGGCCATGATGCCGTAACCGCCTTCGAGTGTCGGCTCGACGCCACGATCCTCGAAAGAGCTTCCGATCTTGCCCAAAGCCAACAGCAGGTCGAGCGGGACGTCGTAGTCGAGGGCCGCTTCCTCAAACACCGGCATCAGCGGTTGATAGCCGACCGCGAAATAACCCACCGCCGGATCGTAGGAATCCTCCGGCGGCAACTCGTCGCCCATCGCCGGCATGGGCAACAGGAGAGTACCAAGCAACATCACTGCCACAGAATGCAGCTTCCGAGACATGACAAACCTCCTCTGAAGACCACTGAAATGTATTGCCGGCGGTGAGCCAGCCCACAAATCAACTCTCTTGTCTTGAGATGTCTGCTTACCTGTGCCGCGGACTGAGATACTGGGTACTCTTTCACATCTGAGATGCGATGCCACAATCTCTGACAAGACAGGCAAGCCGTCCGTTCAGGCTCACAAAATATCACAACCCCGCCTTATGTCAACGGATTTCTGGAGAATCCGACGTCAAAAACCTCGGACATAGGTCGACAGGCTATCGGGCTCGGCGTCTGGGCATCCTGCAATCGAGAATCCCGGCCAGCTCCGAAACCCTTGAGTTCGCAGAGTCGCCCGATGCACACTCAGAAC
Organism: uncultured Planctomycetales bacterium; assembly: GCA_964615635.1. Taxonomy (GTDB): domain Bacteria; phylum Planctomycetota; class Phycisphaerae; order UBA1845; family PWPN01; genus JAUCQB01. The sequence goes on along the minus strand of CAZTQK010000150.1, from coordinate 9,359 downwards.
ACGAAACCTACATAAAATCATTTTTTACAATCACTTGTGCGCTACGGGCGAGACTAATCTCGCCTGGATTGACACAGGTCAAGGTCGACCCGCGGAGACCAGACCATACTCCCTCAAATCTTGAGTCCGCCGGTGCAGGCTTCGGAGACGTGACACGACTGCCCGCTGCCGGCCAATTTAGACGGAGGTTTCTTGATGTTTTGTTTTCAGTGTGAGCAAGCGGCCAAGGGGGCTGGATGCAGCGTCATCGGCATCTGCGGGAAGACTCCAGACGTTGCGGCCCTTCAGGATCTGCTGATCCATGCGGCTAAAGGCATCTCGATGTACGCGCATCGGGCGGGCATCTTGGGGGCTCGGGACCGGGAGGTTGACCGCTTCATTCTCAAGGCCTTGTTCACCACCGTCACCAACGTGAGCTTCAGCCCAGCGCGGATGGGCGAGGAACTGCGTAAGGCCGCCTCGATCAGGGACAAGGCCCGCAAGCTGTACGAGCAAGCCTGCGGCAAGGCCGGCAAACCGCTTGAGAACCTGACCGGTCCGGCGGCTTGGTCCCCTGCCGGAGACATCGACGGCCTCGTCGCCCAGGGTCAGGAGGTCGGCATCATGGATCGCATTCGCGTCCGCGGGATGGATGTTGCCGGTCTCGAAGAACTGCTGACCTACGGGCTCAAGGGCACGGCGGCCTACGCCGATCATGCGATGATTCTCGGACACGAGGACGACAGTGTTTACGCCTTCTTCCACGAGACCCTCGACAGCCTGACGCGAACGGATCACACCAGCGCAAGCCTGCTGCCGCTTGTGCTTAAGTGCGGCGAGGTCAATCTGAAAGTCATGGAACTGTTGGACAAGGCCAATACAGGGGCCTACGGACATCCGGTTCCGACGCCGGTTCGCATCACTCCCGTCAAGGGCAAGGCCATATTGATCTCGGGTCACGATCTCAAGGATCTGGAAGAACTGCTCAAGCAGACCGAGGGCACGGGAATCAACATCTACACTCACAGCGAGATGCTCCCGGCCCATGGCTATCCGGAGCTGAAAAAGTACAAGCACCTGGTCGGCAACTACGGCGGGGCCTGGTTCCAGCAGCAGGCCGAGTTCGACCACTTCCCCGGCGCCATCCTGATGACCACCAACTGCATCCAGAAACCGCGGGACAGCTACCGGCACCGCATCTTCACCTGCGGCCTGGTCGCCTGGCCGGGGATCACCCACGTCACCGACCGCGACTTCCGTCCCGTGATTGAGGCGGCCCGTGCGGCCGAGGGCTTCAAACACACCGAGCCGGAAAAGACGATCCTGGTGGGATTTGGCCACAACACGGTGCTCGGTGTGGCCGACAAGGTGATCGAGGCGGTCCAGGCAGGCAAGATACGCCACTTCTTCCTGATCGGCGGCTGCGACGGTCACAAGGAGGGCCGCAATTACTATACCGACTTCGCCGAGTCGGTGCCGGACGACTGCATGATCCTGACGCTGGCCTGCGGCAAGTATCGGTTCAACAAGCTCGACTTCGGCACCGTCGAGGGGCTGCCGCGATTGCTGGACGTCGGCCAGTGCAATGACGCTTACTCAGCCATCAAGATCGCAGTCGGCCTGGCCGATGCCTTCAAGTGTGGAGTCAACGATCTGCCCCTGTCGCTGATCTTGAGTTGGTACGAGCAAAAGGCCGTGTGCATCCTGCTGACGCTGCTTCATCTGGGTGTGCGGAACATCCGGCTGGGACCGTCGCTGCCGGCGTTTGTCTCGCCCAACGTGCTCGGCATCCTGGCTGAGAAGTTCGGCATCCGGCCGATCGGAACCGCGGAACAGGATTTGGCCGACTGCCTGGGCGCGGCTCCATGCAAGACCATGCCGATCTCAGACGCAGGACTGGGCAAGGCAGCCGGGTAAGAAGCCCAAGAGGGTGCGGTCGATTTTGACTGAACGGTGATCGGCCTGCCACGCCGCCTGGAAGACTGAGCAAGCATCACGCGTAGACTCGGACCTCGAACAACCGGGCCGAGGCATCACCGTTGGTTGCTTGAACCAGGAGTCGGATGCCGTCGGCGGTTACCGGCTCGAAGCGATGGACGCACTTGCGCTGGTAGTTGTACTGCACCTTCGCCACTGCGTTTGTGCTTGTGCCGGAAATGACTTGCAGCTCGTAGTCGCGCACGGTTTCCGGCTGCGGCCCCTCGGCCATCCGTCGGTGGAACGCGTCGCTGTGCGTCAGCGTCAACGGCCGATTGAGGCCGGTGTCGAACACCAAATGCACCTCGCGGATGCGCTCCGGCCTCCGAAACCGCAGTTCCAGCCACTGCGGCAAGGGCTGCTTCGGATCGGAGATCCAGCGGTTGGCCTCAGTGTAGACGCCGCGATGCACGCCGTTGACGACCTTGCTTGCCGCACCCCCGGCCGCTTTGCTGGAGGCTCGAACCGTTGCCGACCGGGCCAGGTCGGCCGGATCGCTGTTGGTCACACCGATGATATAGGCGTCATCCTTGAGAAGGGCCTGCTGCAGATCGGCAATCGCATCACGACCTAATTCGCGTGGGGTGCGATTCCGGCGGGCGCACATCGCAGCCGCGGTACCGACGGCCTGACCCATGACGGCACAGGTCGCCATGATACGAGTACTGCCGAAGGCGACGTGGCTGGCGCTGATTTGGCGTCCCGCGAAGAGCAGGTTGGCGACGTTGCGCGAGTAGAGGCAGCGCAGCGGTACGTTGTACAGGGGCGTTTTCACCTGTACGCAAGGAGGTTCTTTGGTATCAATGCCTTCAGGCGGATGCAGGTCGATAGACCAGCCGCCGTAGGCAACGCCGTCGGCGAATTGCTCCCCCTGCTGAAGGTCTCGCTGGGTGAGAATGTAATCGCCGACGAACCGGCGGCTTTCCCGCTTGCCGGGCAGGAAACCGAGCCAGTCGAGCGCCCACTTCTCGCTCTGCGGGTGATGCCCGCTGTTCTTGATGTGATCCCAGACACCCGTCGCCACGGCGAGCAACTCGTCGCGGATACGCTCGTTGTCCTTGATCGTGTCCAGTTCGCCGCCCCACTCGACCCACCAGTAGCCGTATTCCCAACTGCCGTGGCCGCGGTGTGGAAGATCCGCGCAGCTCGCGTACTTGCGGGCCCACGACGGAGGCCGGAAAGGCATCGGGCGATCGTGCCGGCGAGTGATGAACAACAGCGTGCTGCCGAGCGTCTTGGCGTCGGCGGTTGGCGGGGCCATCGACTCATTGAACTCGTTCCGCGCCTCACGGCCCATCCTGAACTCCGCTCCCGCCTCCACACCCAGTCTGCCGTCTCCACTGCAGTCAATGAACAACTTGCCGCGAATGCTGAATTCGTCCTCGGTTCCGGGGCGGCAGGCCAGCACTTCACCGATTCGATCGGTCGCCGCCATCGTCACGCCGCAGCAGGACGTGTTGAGCAGCAGGGTGATGTTCGACTCGCGACGCACCCATTCATAGAGCATCAGGTCGTATGCGCTGGCCGATCGCTGCAGGTTGCGCACCGCGTTCTCGACACGGAGTTCTTCGATGATGCCGCTCTCGCGGCAATCGGTATCCTTCCGTCCGCCTGAGCAGTCGGCGCCGCACACGTGCATCCGCACTTCGCTCGAGGCATTGCCACCGAGGACCGGGCGGTCCTGGACCAGCACGACGGATGCCCCGTTGCGGGCCGCGGCAATGGCCGCACAGACGCCCGCCATGCCCCCGCCGACGACGACAACATCGGCCGCCAGACGTTGAGCAGTCGTCAGGCGCCCCTCTCGTCGTGAAACCCCGTGCTGTCCGAACTGCGACAGCCCCCCCGTTTCGATCGAACACCCGGTGATCGCCGCCCCTGCGACGACTGCCGTAGGCGCATGCTTCAGGACATCCCGACGGGTGAGCTTTCTCGACTGATCGGCACCATTCATGTGACGTGCTCCTTAGTCTCAGACATCGATGCTGAACGACAGGACCGGGATGTCCTGTCCTGACAGAATGATAACATCGATGGTTCAGTGAAACGAACGACGCCCGGAAGAACCTCGTCAAGGCAGCCTGCGTCGAGGTCCTGACCGCCGGCCGCCCGTGAATCGGACGTCAGCCCCCAAGCTTGAATGTCACGGGGTTGGTCGCCCGGGCACGCCCACCATGCCCCGCGACGTCTGAAGCGGTTCCTGTCGAAGGCAGATGCTTCTTCAGGAGCAGGGCCGCCGCCTCTCCCGCCAATCTCGCGGCATTGGTGTTCCCGCTCACGTGCCTCAAGACGATGGCCCCATCGACCAACAGAGCCAACAGATCCGCCAGCAGTTCAGGCCGCCGTGCCTCGGCATCCTGTGCAAGGCGCAACAGGGAGTCCCGCATGGCGTTCTTGTGCGAGGCCGCCACCTGATGAGCGGGCTCGAAGGGTGAAGGGTATTCCGCGGCCGCCGTGATGAAGACACACCCCTGAAAACCCGGCGCCTGGAACCAGGCATCAAGGGCATCAAACAGCGCATGGAGCTTGCCTCGCGAGCTCGAGCCCCCGTGTTCTTCGAGCAAATGCGTCAGTGTCTCACTCTCGACCTGGTCGCGCCATCTGAGGACATTCAGAATCAGATCATCTTTGCTGTCAAAGTGGTTGTAGAAAGTGGTCTTGGTCACTCCGACCTTACGCAGGATGAAGTCGAGCCCGACGCCGTGAAAGCCGTGTTGCAGGAACATCTCGTACGCGGTTTTAATCAGACAGGTGCGCGTTGAGCGTGCCATGAAGCGGACTCCACCCGGATGACTCGCGGAAGCCCCCAGTCAGTCTAGCGCACCTCGGGGCCGCGGACCGCGCAAAAATTGACCTCAAGTCAATTTTCCCGCCGCCATGCGGGCGCTACTATTGCTCGATTCGCGACACGGCCCGCCTCGATGGCCGGGCCCGCCCTTGTTGAAACGACTGCACCACATGAGGAGAACGATCATGACAACGCAGGCCTCCACGATTCTGAAGACAGGCGCCCAACCCGCTCAGCGTTTTGACGAGCGGATGCTGAACATCCTGAACAGCGCCGGGCTGGCCCTGATGATCTCGGTCGGTCACCGCACGGGGTTGTTCGACGCCATGGCGGACATGCCGCCCGCAACCAGCGAGGAAATCGCCGAGCGGTCGGGCCTTAGCGAACGCTACATCCGCGAGTGGCTGGGTGCAATGGTCACCGGGGGCGTCGTCGACCACGATCCTGAAATCGGGACATTCATGCTGCCGGCGGAACATGCCGCGTTTCTGACACGCAGGTCCGTACCGAACAACCTCGCTTCGGTCACGCAGTGGATCAGCGTACTGGGCGCCGTAGAGGATGAGGTTGTCGAGGCGTTCAAGCACGGCCGAGGCGTGCCCTACTCGGCTTACCGGCGTTTCCACGCAGTGATGCTCGAGGAGAGCAATCAGACCACCGTGGCAGGTCTGCGGGACCACATCATCCCGCTCGTGCCCGGCCTTGACAAGAAGCTTGCGGAGGGCATCGACGTACTTGACATCGGTTGCGGCAGTGGCATGGCCATCATCTGCCTGGCGGAGATGTTCCCTGCAAGCCGATTCGTCGGCTACGACCTTGGCGAGGATGCGATCGCGGCAGCGCGGGCTGAGGCAGCCCACCGTGGAGTCAGAAACGTCAGATTCAAGGTCCAGGACGTCGCCGAGATGCGCGACGCGGATCGCTTCGACCTCGTGACAGCCTATGACGCGATCCACGATCAGGCACGTCCTGATCTGGTTCTGGCCAACATCCACCGCGCGCTGCGGCCCGGCGGCCTGTTCCTGATGCAGGACATCGCCGCCTGCACGCATATGCACGGCAACATCGGCCATCCCATGGGCCCGTTTGTCTACACCATCTCGTGCATGCACTGCATGTCGGTGTCGCTGGCGCGCGGGGGTATGGGGCTGGGGGCAGCCTGGGGCAGAGAGAAGGCCCTGGAGATGCTGGACGATGCTGGCTTCGCCGAGGTCACGGTCGAGAAACTCGACCACGACCTTCTGAATTACTACTACCTGGCCCCGAAGGACCTGTAGCCCGGCGCGGACCCTGGGGATGCACCAGGGGCACCGCAGCCCGCGTATCAGGGACTCAGCGGGATCACCCGCCGGCCGCCGTCGCCGACTTGATCGGGATCACGATCTCGCCCAACTCCTTGTCGTCGGTGCGAATGGTGATCTTGTCGCCATCGGCCGATGGGGTGTAGTTGAACGGCAACGTGACTTCGAGCTTGTACGACCTGCCGTCCTCGTCGGACGGATAGAACCGGGTCCGGATCAGGTTGCTGCTCCGGGTGACGCCCAGGATGCTCAGGGTCTCCAGACCGTTGTTGGCGATAGTCACGTTGAACTGCCGGGTGCGGCGCGGCCCCTCCAGGACAATGTCCTCCGGTGTGACCTCGATCCGCTTGGGGGTGAACAGCCTGACGGGAACCTCGATGATCGGCTGCTGCTTGCAGGTCGTCGTCACCTTGATGGTCGCGTTCAATTCACCAAGGTCAAACGGGGGCTTCGGGTTGACCACGAGTTTGGCGCTCTGACCGCCGCTGAGCTTGGTGACCGTGGCCTCGAATTTCGGCGAGGAACACTCAGCCGACAGGTACTCGATCTCGTCGGTGCCATGGTACAGAATGGTGGCCAGCCGACCCATGGTGTGCGTTCGAGGCTCACGGCCGAAGTCGATGCCCGTTTTCGGGTCACACTCGAGGTACGGCCGAACGCTGCCCACGAAGGCGACCTCCAACCTGGGTCTCACCGGGTCGTCTGTGGTCAACGTCACCTTATGCTCGAAGGTCCCCGGCTGGGCAGCGCTGTCGAACGTGCAGTTCAGAACCGCCGCGCTCCCCGGGGGCAGGCTCTTGGTATAGTCGGATGCGATCGCGAGTCCCTCGCTTGCAGTCGCCGAGAGAATATTGAGCGGCTGCATGCCGTCATTGCGATAGTAGAGTCTGGTCGTGACTTTGCTTGCGGGCTTCACCGCGCCGATATCCTGTCGCACCGACTCAACTGTCAGTTTCTGCCTCGGCCCGAGAGGCACCGCGCCGGAGCCCTGTGGTTCAAGCATGTCGCCACTGGCGACCGGCTTGGGCACCTCGGCGAACTCGCTGCGGCCCTTGCCTTCGAGCAGAGCATCGATCTGTTTCCTCAACATCTGCTCGTACTCAGTCATCTGCTCTACCGCCGGAAGACCCTGGTGAATGGCTTCGATCTGGCCGGTCTTGCCGATGAGCAGCACCGTTGGCACGCTCTTGATGCCGAACTGCGCGGCAGTCGCATATCGCGGGTCCGAGGCCACGGTCGCGTCCGCCAGCCCCCCCTGTTTCGCGGCTTCCAGGACTTCGCCGGCGGGCTTGAGTGAATCGAGGCTGATGTTCACGAGAGTGACGCCCTTGCGCCAATACTGGTTGTACAAGGTCTTCATGAGCGGGAGTTGCCGACGACTCTGGGGCGACCAAGCCGCCCAGAAGTTCAACACCACGGGCTGGTTTTTGGTTCCAATCGGGATCGGCTGCCCGCCCGCCAGCGGCATCACGCTGGGCACCGGCGTCGGCTTGCCGAGCAGGTCTTCAATGCGAGCCACCGCCGCCGGGGCCTGCGGCCGCTGCGGAGGGGTGGGTGCACGGGTCGGTTTCACCGACACCTTCAGCTCCGGTTTCTCCTTGATGTTGGTCTTCAGGATAATGTCGATGGGGTCGTCGCTCGGCGGAGTGAAGCCTTGGGGCACGCGAACCATCATTCGAAACGACTTGGAGCCCTGAACCGGCGTCAGTTCTAGCTTAACCGCATCATTGCCCGAAACGGCCGACTCGATCGCGAAGTTCTCTTTGCCGTTGTAATTGATGCTCACCTGGCGGACGTAATCACGAACCAGGGGCACGAACAGCGGAAGCACCTCCGGGCTGACCTCCACCAACGGCGGCGAGAACAGCGAGCATTGGATGGGGATCTCTTTCTCTTTCTCGAGGCCGGTCGTAAATCGCAGCAGGGTGGAATTGCTCCGCTCGGCAAACGGCCGCTCACCCGTGATTTTGATCTCCGCCACCTTGCCGGGCTCGACTTCAGTAATCTCGGCCTTGAACACGGTCTTCTGGCTCGGGGGCAGGGGGACCATCTGGAGTTTCATCTGCTCTTCGGTGTTGTTCGTGACCTTGATCACCCGGGTGACCTCCGTTGCCTCGGTCACATTCCCAAAAGCAGCGTTAGGGGGTTCCACGGCAACACGCGGTTTGCTCTTGCCCTTGATGGTCAAGGGGGTAAGCTTCTTAGCTGGATCATTGCTCTCGACTTGGACAGTCTTGGTCACGGGCAGAGACTGAGCCGATCTGTAGATCGTCAGTTTGACGGTCACTTTGCCTTCGCCTCCCGGGGCGATGACCTTGTCATAGCTGGTGGCGGTGCAACCGCAAGTCGATCTGACATTGAGCAATTCGAGCGGCGATTTGCCGTCGTTGTGGATCACATAATCATGCTCAACTACGTCGCCGGACCAAGCCTCGCCGAAATCGTATATTGTCTCGTCACACCGCAGCTTGGGAGCATTCGGATCCGCCGGGGCCGTCGACGCGGCCGGTGCGACCGGACGACCCGGCGCAACACCGGGATGGGCCTGGCCCATGACTTCGCCGGTACCGGACAAAGCTGCCAATGGCGATAAAACGGCAAGGATCATCAACGCTCTGGATACAACGCCTTTCGTCACGACGACCTCCGATGAACGCATGCTGACTACTCCCCGAGACCCCCGACCCGGCTTGATATATTGGAGCCGATCGGAACAAGGACACATGGACTAGAGATTTTCGAACCCGTTATTTTACGTCAATTGTCAGGCGGGCAAAAGCCCGACAGCCCTTTGAACCTTTGCTGACCAGACTTGGACAATCGGCCGGCTTGCCCGCACCGCCAAGATCGCCTACAACTTCTTGCTAACTATATACTTAGGGAACATTCTGCGTGTGATCGAACTGCCCCCTCAAACACAGGATTCCGGCGGTGGTCTTGGGATAGAACCTCTGAGCAGCTTGCCCCCCTCAGGGATTTACATCTAAGATGGGTGCCGGTCACGCAGGCAACGGAGGCAAAGCGTGAAGCTGAGCATTGTCGTACCCGTCTACAACGAAGTCCGGACCCTTGAGGAGTTGGTTCGCAGAGTGCTCGCGGTTGACGTCGGCATGGACAAGGAGCTGATCCTCGTCGACGACGCATCGACCGACGGCACCCGCAATCTCTACGATCGCATCCGTGGCGAGCATCCTGGCCAGCACATCGACGTGCTGATGCACCCGCAGAACCGAGGCAAAGGGGCGGCGCTGCGAACCGGCTTCGACAGGGCCTGCGGTGACATTATTCTCGTGCAGGACGCGGATCTGGAATAC
>CAZTQK010000149.1:0-13649 GCA_964615635.1 uncultured Planctomycetales bacterium | reverse complement strand
CGCTTCTGGTCAGGAGGCAGATTGTCCGAGTCCGGCTTTGCTGGCATTTCTCAGCATCCCTGTGGCGAGTGCCGAAAAGGGGTTCTCGGCACGGTGATCCATGACGAGCCGCGGGGTTTATCCCCGCGGTCTTCCACGCACGTGTCCCACCGGCGGGATAAACCCGCCGGCTCGTCAAGGTCAGTTGTGACATCGCGAGGCAGCCATTATCCTACCGCCCATGAGAAACTCAAAGAGCATTCTAGCATCGGTGCTGTTGTTTTGCCTTGGTCCGGTTCTGGTGGCCGGTTGCGCCGGCCCGCAGCGGTTCCGCAAACCCGCTCCGGCGGAAGACGACGTTTCATTGATCGCCGAGCCGGTTCTGGGCAAGTGCGCCGGGCAGGAGGACGGAGCAAGGCAGCTTCACGTCATGGAATGGGTGGCCAAGCGGGCATGGTACATTCTGGGCCAGCCCTACGAACGAGCGGACTTCAAGGGCCCGCCGGAGCAGAAGGTCCAGGTCGGCGACGACTGCACCGTGGTTACCAACACCGTGGCGTGCGGCGGGGTGCCGCTTCGGAATCAGATCGTTACCTTCGAGCTCGAGCAGCGGGACAAGCCGCTCATCGTCGTGCTGCGATCCACGGACGCTTTCGGCGAAGTGATGGTTGAACTGGACCTGCTCAAGGGAACAGCCCGGATAAGGTCGGTCACCGTCAGCCGTTCGATGATCGGCGGGCAGTCGCACTCGTCGCCCATGCCCGAGGAGTCGTTCAACCGTATCGCCAAGTCAGCCCAGTTCGCGCCCATGGCCGCCGGCTGGCATTCACTCAAGATCGAAACGCGCGGCCCACAGATCGTTTTCTGGGCCGACGGAACTGAAATCCTTCGCTTCAACGATCCCGACCCCGCCGGCGGTAAATACGGCTTTGGCTCGACTGGCACGATTGCGGTTCGGAACATCAACCAGTCGGAGCTGATTTCCAGCGCTGAGAAGACTCGCCGCGAGGCCTGCCTGCGCGATATGCACAAGTTCTGCAAGGATCTCGATGCCGAATACGAGGGCGACGTCCGCAAGGCCAACCGCGTCGAGTTGACTTCCAACGGAGTACAGTGGACCTGGCCACCGACGGGTGCCACGGCCGTCCTCACCGCCGACAAGGGCGTGCCGCTGGGCGTGATCAAGGCCGGGCTCTACGGCAATGACACCCTGATCGCGGGTGCTCTTCCCGAGGTGATTGTCACGTCGAAGGACGGAGAGGTCTTCCGTGCCGACTCAGACGGGCAGGTGACCTTCGAGGCCGATACGCTCGGTATGCGCATGACCCTGCCACTGATCAGCAGTAGCGGACGGAAGGCAACGGCCCGCGTCGCAGCGCAGTTCACGGTGCTGACCGTGTGGTGGTGGACGGTGACGGTTGAAGGGGTCGAGCCCAAACAGATCCAGGCGTTTGTCGGTGTCGCACCGCAGTTCGCCGAGCCGACGGATCAGAAAGCCTCGTCCGAGGACGGAATGGCCGTGGCCATCGCCTCCGGGAAGAAAGGCAGCATATACTACAAGCACAACACCAAGGCCGGTGTGCTGATCAAGGCGCTGGCACCTGATATCGATCTTGGCTCGCGTGCCGGCGGGAAAGGCGAAGTGGCCCTGGTCACCGGCGGCGACAAGCTGCGATTCGCGACGCTCTGGCTTCCGGCCCAGCCGCTCAATCGGATCGGCTTCACCACCCGGATGGTTCACTACATCAAATACCCCGAAGGCCCGATCCAGCACTGGCGCCGCATGCCCAGTTTCCAGGAGTATCCCGACAACGTCGACCTGGCCCGATTTAAGGCCAACGGCACCGAGGCGATGGTCTGGCACCACACCTGGGTCAGCAATGACTACCGGGATCGCGAGGGTTTTCTGACCAATCATCGTGAGATGAAGCGGGCGATGCGAGAGACTCACCGGCTGGACATGGCCGCGATCGGTTACATCGGCATCGTGCCGGGGCGAAATGCGCTGCTGCGCTTCGATGATGCGCTCGATGACTATCAGAAAAACTGGGACTTGCAGGACTTCACCTTCTACGCCACACCCGGACGCTGGCAGGAGTTTTTGCCTTGGATGACTGACTACTGGTGCCGCGAGTACGGCCTGGACGGCTTCTACGCCGACGGCGGGCTCGGCGGGGCGACATGGGGACGGCTGAGGCCGGAAAAGGGGACAGGCCCGATTTGCCGGGACGGCCCGGAGGGTGCTTCGCACAAATCGGGCCTGTCCCCTTTTCCCCCGGAGGATGCGAACCTCTCGCTTGACGAGATCCAGCACCGTTTCTACTACCGGATCAAGAAGGTCTTGCAGCGGCACAACGCACGCTTCGGCCTCGAGCAATGGGGCGGCAGCCACGACATGCTCATCACCGGCTTCTATGACTGCCGCATGATCGGCGAGTCGTTTCAGGAGGCCCCGCCCGAGGACTACCGCAACAGCTACAACGCCTTGATCACCGGCACACCGTTCAAGATGTACGGCATGCGGGAAACGTCACAGAATCCGTACAACATCGCCATGGCCGCGGTGTGCATGAGCGACATCCAGGTCTGCAGCGGCAACGGGGCATGGGGCGACGTGGCCGACACGGCCGAGACGTGGAAACGCGTCCGACCGCTCTGGCGACTGCTGGAATCGATCGACTTTGACAATCTCATCGAAGCACGGCCCTGGTATGCTCAGGAACTGGTCAGCGGCGAAGGCTTCTATGCCGGCAATTACACGATGCCCAATCGCGTGCTGGTGTTCCTGGCAAACAAGTCGGAAACACCGGGACCGGTTGAGGTGCGGATCAACGTCGATCACCTGCCCAAGATCAACGGCCAGTGGCACGTACGCTATGTGCTCGGACGCAAAGGTGCTCTTGGGCCGCTGGGCGACGGCAGTATGAAACTCACGCTTCCAGGTCTCCACAGCGGGCCGATCGGCTTGGAACTGGTCGCCCGGTAGGTAGGGCAGTGTCGAGGTCGCCCCGGCGGCCGAGACTTGCCATCTTCGCGCGGCCGACCCAATCGCCGTGGAATGACCCGATAGGCCGTTCAAGCTGTCATTCCTCACGGTGATCCAAAGAAATACGCTTCGCTCAACCGCACAAAAGGGGCACTCCGAGAAGTACCGTGTTGCTTCGGTCAATCGCCAAGATGGGGTTGGTCACCCCAGGCCAAGCCCAGAGAAATAGTACGCGCAGCGGGGGAGGCCTCCTGTACAATGGGGGAAGACCGTCGGTTGGCCGAGTGAACAGCACGCTGCAGAACATGAGGACTGGTGTGGGATTCCATTCGTGCAATGTGACCGGGCGCCTCTTGGCCGCTTGGATGGTATGTCTGCTGGCAGCGATGTCGACCAGCGGTCAGACCGCGCCGCCGGCGTTTCGCGCGTTCTGGGTATCCACCAACGGCCCGGGAGCCCATAGCCAGGCCGATCTCGACAACATCGTGGCGCGGGCGATCCAGGGCAACTACAACGTCATCAACTACATGATTCTCTGGGTGCACGACCCGGGCGGCACTTCGCACGGGGCCTACTGGGATTCCTCCATCGTTCCCAGGACAACGGGCTTCGTCGATCCGATCGATCCACTGGCGTATCTGTTGCAGCAAGCACATGCCGCCGGCCTCAAGCTGCACGTCCGGGTGATCCCCTATGTGGCGAGTGTCACCTGGCCGCCGAATCAGCACACGATGATCGCGACTCATCCGGAATGGATCACGGTCATGCGACAGGACCTGGGCAGCGGCCCGGCGGACATGGACGGATACTACATGATCGATCCCGGATCGCCCGAGGTGCAGGAGTATGTGATCAGCATCGTTCGTGAATTGCTGCAGAACTACGAAATCGACGGCATCCATCTGGACTTCATCCGATACCTCAACTCCGGCGGCGGCTATCCCTCGGACTTGTCGTATATGAAATCCAGCCTGGCTCGTTTTCAGGCGATCACAGGTTACAGCGGCGTTCCGCCGGCCTCTGGAGAATCTGCCTGGGATGATTTTCGCCGGCGAACGATCGACGAACTGGTGCGCCGGGTCTGGGCGGAGATCGCGGCCGCCAAGAGCCATCCCCGACAGCCGATCAGTTATACGGCGGCCGTGTTCAGCGCCGGCTCCGCCGATTTCACGAAGACCGGCGCCTGGGCGATTTTCCAGAACTGGGAGAAATGGATGCGCCTGGGCTGGATCGACGCCGCCTGTCCGATGAACTACAGGCGAGATCACATCACCTCAGACTACAACGCGTATCGCAACGGCGTCGACTACGCCCTGGGCTTCCGCCACGACCGGCACATCTACATGGGGCAGTGCCTGTACAGGAACTCGATGGCCAACAGCATCGTCCAGATGCAGTACGCTCTCGACGCGGGCTGCGACGGGGTCATCGGGTTTTCGTACGGCTCGACCGCCGACGAGAACCTCGACGACGTGCCCGAGACCGACTGGTCGTGGTATCCGTACGTGGGGACCCATCTGTACACCGAGCCTGCAGCGACGCCCGATATGCCCTGGCGCAATCCGGCGACCGCCACCCAAGGGACGCTCTGGGGCCGAGTGACCGACGGCAGCACCGGCGAGCCGGTGGACGATGCGGAGGTGACGGTGGCGGGGCTTGAGCCGGTCCGTACGGATGGCAACGGCTGCTACGCAGTGACGATGATTCCGGCCACGGTCGCGGGCACGAACTACGCCGTCACAGTGAACCATCTGGGGTACACCGCGATCAGCGATCAAGCCACGGTCGTGGCGGCCGACATCAGTCGGTTGGACATGATATTCGACGGCCCTCTGGCCCCGGTGATCAGCGAGATTCCGCCGGGTTCGGAGTCGGTCAAGGTTTTCAATCCCTATGCCCGGTCGATCCGGCTGGATCAGGGGACGGCCGAATCGTGGACCCTGGTGTCAGGGCCCCCCGGGGCGAGTATCTCGCCCATCGGCCAGGTCTCCGGCTGGACGCCGGCGCCGCCTGAGATCGGCCAGTCGATCACCTTTGTTGTACAGGCGACGAATTCAGCGGGCAGCGACGAGATGAGCTGGCAGGTCACAGTGGAAGGGCTGCGGCCTTGCCTGTTGTTCACACTCACCGACTTCGAGAACTACGCCAGCGGTGTCGAGGTTTTGTTCCGACGGCCCAGGTACAGCGGCACAACCAGCGGAGACTTGGCCCCCACGCCGGACAGCGCCAAGGTGACCAGGGAGGTCGACGCGTTCAGCGGTGATTCGTGCCTCAAGATCCAGTGGCAGTACGTGGATACAAATCCCGAGCGCTGGATGCGACTGACGACCTCCGGGGCTCCCTACATACCGAATCCGACGATGTGGCTCGACGCCACGATACGCGTTCGGCTGCGCTTGGACAGCGGACGGTTCAGGCTGGCGGCGGGGATTCGTGAGATCGCCGTTGACCCTGAGGTGGGTGAAAACGGGGGTACCACCGGGCCGATCGAATGGGTCGGGGCTACGTCGGCAACAGACGGCGCGCCTCAAGGAGTCCTGGTCGAGGCAATGCCGGGCGTCTGGCAGACGGTTGTCTTCAACCCGGTCAGCGATCCGGTTGTCCCCTTCACCGGAGACGGACGGATCGAAAGTCTGACGGGCAAGGGCACCTTTGAAGAGTTGGCCTTTTCGGTCGTCGATACCGTCGGACCGTTCACGGTCTACATCGACGACGTGGAACTGCTCTGTCCCTATCCGATACCGGGCGACTGGGACGAGGACGGCGACGTGGATCAGAGTGACTTCGGTCATCTCCAGCGTTGCCTGAGCGGAGACAGCGTGCCGCAGAATAATCCGGAATGCCAAGGCGCCAGATTGGACGCTGACAGCGACGTCGATCAGTTGGATTTCGCAATCTTCCAGGGATGCATGGGCGGCGACGCCGTGCCCGGCAATCCGTTTTGCGTCTGGTGAGCGCGCCAGAAGACATCCATCCAAGCCGTAGGTCGTCTGCACAGGCGGCTAGAAGAATGTCTGTTGTTCCCGCCTCATCGCCAGCGGCGGGCCGAACACCTCGCTGAAAATGAACGCCCGTTGAAGGTCACCCGGACCCAATCCGACCAGATGTATGACAGGTCGCTTGATTTCGGCCGCGGGCGACGGGCGGGCGTCAGGCCGACTGGGCGCTGGCGTGGTCATCGCCTTCATATCCGACGTTCCCATTGACGACAGCGTCGAGGCAATCCGACCGCGGTCCTGGCCCGCCGGTTCAACTTGGGCGGTTGGGGGAGCAACCGGTGTACGTCGATCCTTCGACGGACGCGCCGTCGGCGGCGACGGTCGCTGAGCGGACGGTTGCGGTCTGGCAACCGGCTGACGTCCTTCAGGACGACGCGGTCCGGGCGCTTCCCAAACCACGGGCGGGCGGGGCGCCTGACGTTGGGGTTGCTGCGGGCGATGCGGAGAAGCGGGCTTGGGCGGCGGCCGGCGGCCGGGTTCCTCGACCTCGATCTCGCTTCGCGGAACTTCGCGTTGAGGTGGCCGCTTCGGTCCGACCTTGCGCTGCTCGCTCGAGGCCTGTTCCATTTTCATGCGGAGATAAGCCAGGACGAGGAAGACGACCAGCATGATGGCGTAGGAGAAACAGCTACCTACGCTCGCCACGATCGCTACATGGTCCCACATCGCTCAGTCCCTTCTGCCCGGGATGCTTACGGCTTCTTCTGGTCCGGAGGCTTGGTCTCGCCGCCGATCGCGCTACGCATCGAGGTGTCTGCCTGGATGTTCTTGATGCGGTAGTAGTCCATGATGCCCAGGTTGCCGCTGCGGAAGGCTTCGGCAATGGCCAATGGCACTGTCGCCTCGGCTTCAACCACCTTAGCCCTGTTCTCTTCAACGAGAGCCGTCATCTCCGCCTCGCGGGCACGGGCCATGGCCGCCCGTTTCTCGGCCTCGGCCTGGAACCGTCGCTTGTCGGCCTCGGCCTGGTCAGCCTGAAGCTGGGCGCCGACGTTGACTCCGACGTCCACGTCGGCAATGTCAATTGAGAGAATCTCGAACGCCGTCCCGGCGTCAAGACCTTTTTCGAGCACGCGTTTGGAGATCACATCCGGGTTCTCGAGCACCACCTTGTAGGTCTCGGCCGAGCCGATACTGGTCACGATACCCTCGCCGACTCGGGCGATAATCGTCTCTTCGGTGGCTCCGCCGACCAGCCGCTCGATGTTCGTCCGCACGGTCACGCGGGCCCGGGCCTTGAGCTGAATACCGTCCTTGGCGACCGCCTCGATGCTGTGCTTGCCGCTGGCCGGGTTCGGACAGTCGATCACTTTCGGGTTGACCGAGGTATGCACTGCTTCGAGCACGTCGCGGCCGGCCAAGTCAATCGCGCACGCCGTTTTGAAGATCATGTCGATGCGGGCACGGTCCGCGGCGATCAGTGACGAAATCACGTTCTGCACGCGCCCCCCGGCCAGGTAGTGCGTCTCCAGATCATTCGTTGAGACGTCCTGCAAACCGGCTTTCACCGCACGGATCTTGCTCATTACGATCGCCCGGGCGTCGACTTTGCGGAACCGCATGCCGATCAGGTCGGTAATCTTCACGCCGGCACCGCTCATGAACGCCTGCAGCCAGAGACTGAACACCTGTCCCACCAGGGCCAGCACGAAGAGGCAGACGACGACGACCGCGACAATGGCGATGATGCCCCAGGGGATCCCATCGTCCTTTGGTGCCCCGGCGGCCAGAATGCTCAATGCGAGGATTTGGTCCATCATGTGAAGCCCTTTCGTGTTGTTCGGGAACTGACACTATCAGTCACAGGGGCCCGCGTCCGAAGATCGCGGCAAGACCCCTTTGCCGGTTTATTATAGTGATGCGACGCTGGATGTCATCTGCTGCACCGCATCGAGCACCTCGTGAGTCTATACCGATCGGACGACCAGCGTCCGGTCAATCAACCCGATGGCCTCCACTTCCACGTCCTTTTGAATCACGCCCTGCTCGGCTTTGCACTCAAGTCGCCGGCCCTGGAAGTCGCATGTACCTACCGGCCGCAGCAGCGTCACGGTTCGGCCTCGCTGCCCGATGACGGCCCTCAGGTTCTCCACCGGCATTCGATCCTTCTCGCCGAGTTGCGGGTTTGGCGGGCAGATGCGCTTGCCGATCGGAGTCCGGTGCCATGTTTTGACCACGAACAACACCGATGTCGGGATCAAAACCACCAAGGCGGACAGACTGATAAGGCCCAAAACGCCGCTGATCAGAAACGTCTCATAGACGGCAAAGCCGAGGATGCCAAAGGCAACCAGGCTCAGCACCCCGTGCGAAGGAATGAAGATCTCCGCAACCAGGATGACCGTGCCGACGACGTACAACAAGACAATCCCGAGCCAATCGGGCATGCGTCGTCTCCTCGCGGTGAGAGGGCATCACTCATCCGATGCGCCGCACCACCACACGATTGCCCCGCCGCTCCACGACCACGACGGCGGCGCCGTTCTCGATGTACTCGCCTTCTGAGACGACGTCAACCAGCGTCTCGCCGAATCGGGCCTTGCCCGCCGGCCGTAACAGCGTCTCGGCCGTTCCCCTGTCACCAACCACGGCAACCCCATGATAGGGATCATCGATCTGAACGGCATCGTGATCGGGGTTCGGCGCGACCAGACTGCCGGCCACGGGCATACTAGGCAAATAGCGGGCCAAGAAGTACATGCCGACCAGCGAGCCGACCAAGCCGCCCGACAAGGAGTACAGCCCGTGCTTGAGGTACACGTAAATATCCCCAAACGTCGGTATCCGGGGCCACCAGTCGTGATCAAATCCCGGTTCCGACGGGGCAAACGAGAACAGCAGGCCGAGGCCCAGCAGGATCAAGCCAAGAACACCGGCCACCCCGAAACCGGGAATGACAAATACCTCGACCAGCAGCAGGATCGCCCCCAGGACGATCGCTACGATTTCCCAGGCTACGGTGACGCCGGTGAGGTAGGGTGCCCCGAGGAACAGGACCAGGCAAACCAAAGCCACAGCACCCGCAAGACCCACTCCCGGAGTGTTGAGCTCTGCGTATAGTGCCAGGAGCATGAAAAGGAATAGAATGCCCCGCACCAGCGGCGAAGCCAGCCATTCGATGAAGGATTCAATCCAGTTGCTTTCCAGGCGGTTGACCGGCCAGTCCACCTTCAGGAATTCGCGCAGCTCGGCGTCGTTGCTGACGGTTGCCTGACAGAATCCGAAAGCCTTGGCTTTGTCGGTTCGCATGGTCAGCAACTGGTCCGGCCCATCCACCGGCTGCGAGATCCGCCCCAGCACCGCGTCGTCTTCAATGTACTTCCACGTGAGACTCTTGGAATCGGACACGAGCCCGTCTGACTCTTTTGTGTCTTTCTCGACGTCTGAGCCCAGTATCTTGAGTAGACCGCTGACGCCGCCGGTGCTGTCTTTTCGATCCAGGTTGAACAGCCTGTCACGACCCTTGGTGTCTACCAGCCGCTTTTCGCTAGTCTGTGTGTTCTTCAACCAGAACAAACTGACTTGAGGATCGATAAGAGCCAGGAGCGTTTCGTATTCGTAGTCATTTCGTCTTGCCGAGTCCTCCAACTCCGCCAGCAAAGGGCTCACCGCCTTGGCCTTAATGTCGTCAGGGATCGCCGAAGCCCCTTCCTGGGTGATCTGGATGGGCTGGCAGTCGCCGATGGTCGCATTGCGCGCCATGACGATCTCGTCGGCCGCCAAGGCAACGATTGTGCCGGCGCTGTAGGCCTCATGGTTAACCCAGGCGACAACACGTACACCATCGTCTCGCAAACCCTTGAGTTCGTGGCATATGCTGAGCGTGGACTTGAGCGACCCGCCCGGTGTGTCGAGTTCGATCACCACCACCTGACGGTCTGCATCTTCAATCGTGCCCAGCCGCCGCTTAAGACTGTCGTGAGTGACGTTGGTGATCTCGCCCCGGATTGGCAGGACATAGATCTGGCCCGACTGTTCGGACAATTAAGACGAGTCCGGCTGCGTGGGATTGGCCTCGCGGGCCTGCGAGTCTCGCAGCGGCGCAGCCGCCAAGCCTGCTCCTGCCAAGAGCATCGCCAGACGAGCGCCAAACCGAAGGATTCTCAAGTCTCTCGCTGGTAATGTCGGGGACATCGTCGCACCGCCCGCAGAAGACACACCGAATCATTGCACAGGCCGCACGCCGGCCTGCCTCCAAGGGCGTAGTCACAGGTGTCATATATATGTTACGACCGGCAGAGGATAGCTGCAAGTTGAATCAAACACGATATTTATAACCGATGGCCCCGCAGGCTACTCGCCCGGGCTGCAAAGCTCCCGATAGATGCCCGCGACACCGGCTACCATGGCACTGGCCTGGTGATGGGCTCGGATGTAGTCCAGCGCTCCCTGGGCAAGCTGCCGGGCGGCCGCCTTGTCGGCCAGCAGGGCGGACAACCTTTCGCTGATCTGGCGGGGCTTCTGGGGATCGAACAGGGAAGCCGTCACGCCGTCGATCAGGTAGTCGCCGATCGTTCCGGTCGGGGCGAGGATTGCCAGACCCGTGGCCATGGCCATCAGCGTGCTGATGGTGAACCGGCGCCGCTCGCCCGGAAGAATGTAGAAGTCCGCATCTCGCATCGCCGCCTGGGTCGCCGTCCAATCGTGCAGATCACCCGCGAAAGTCACCCGCGAGCGCAACCCGAGTTGCCGAACCACCTTGCGAAAAACGTACTCGCCGGGACCCGACGACAGTACGAAGAGGTGCATGTCCTGCCCGGCCGCGACGACCGCCTCCATCGCCTTGAGAACCAAGTGCAGACCGCAATCGTGGGTCAGTGGGGCCGTTACCAGGACCGCCGGTATCCGCTCTGGATCGGCAAAGCAGGCGGGCTCGGGGTTCGCAGGAATGCCCAGGTGAATCACGCGAATGCGGTCCGCCAGTTCCGGTCGCTTTCTGGCCAAGAACTGTCGGAGGGACGGCGTCGAGGCAATGACCATGATCTCCGGCGACAGTCGCGCACGCAGAAATCGCCGAACGTCAGGCAGGTCGGTCAGTTGCACGACCACCCGGCTGCCCCATTCCATCGCCCAGTTGTGTGCCATCAGAGCCAGATCGGCCGACATGCAGTGAATCACATCCGGTTTCTCATCACCAATCAGTTCAAGAGCCTGCTGAGGACTCAGCCGTTGCCAGTGCCATGGCCAACAGCGGCTGGGCAGATAGCAGAGCCGCGAAGGCCCAACCGCCTGCTCCACCTGCCGCGTCGAACGGGCCAGCACCGTGACCCGGACAACCTCATCAATCATTCCCACGCACAACTGGCGCGTCGTGCTGCCCAGCCGATCAAGGACATCATCATCGATGACCAGGAGGGTGCTCACGGGGGAAACAAGTTGTTCGGCGTCGTCGGCCATTGGCAGTGATCCAGCGGAGAGTACCCGCTCATCCATCTATCGGCAACCGCGACGTTGTGCCACGATACGGCCGGCAAAGCAGCGATGATACCCGTCGAGCATGGCCAGCACCTTGCTTTGAACCGCCTCGCCGGCAAGTTCGTCCAGTGATGCGAGATCCAGCGGCGTCGCAAAGCAGAACCGGTCCGCGCCCTCGCGGTAATGCTCCACGGGCGGCTCGGGCCAGGCCAGGCCGGCCTCGGCGAAGGCCAGACCGACGAATTCTCTCGTCGTCAGGCTCGACTCCGAAATCATGATCTCTGCGTCGCGGCTTCGCATCAGGTCATCGGTCACCGCGGCCACGCGAACTTGCGGCACCGTCGGGCGAACAGCCAGTTCGAGCCACCAGCGGCGGTCAATCGGCCACCGGCTGGCCATGACCCAGCAATCGGGGCGATCGTGCCGTTCGAGCCGGGCCAAGCCGAGTCGCGTGCCCGCGAGTGTTTCAACGCCGGAACGAAACGACTCAATGAGATCGAGCCTGTGTTGGGGCAGCGATGATTTCATGAAACACCCGCCACATGCGATGCTCTCAGTCATTCAAGTGTCCCGATGATCGTCCGCCTGTTGAGGCCGAGGTGATCCGCTCGCCTGTTCCATAAACTCCGGTCCATCTTGCTTCAAGGATCGCCATCGGCCGGTGAGCATCTTCAGAGCCGACCTTCGCAACAAGGTCAACGGCCGCGAGACCCGCCGATGCACCCGATGCCAGAAGCCGAGCTGATAAGATGCCTCAATCTGCTCGGGCGTCAACGTGTCTGGCCGGTGACGTCGGCGGTGCTTGAGCAGGTGGTATCGATCACCTTCCTGCAAGCGCCTCAGGAGGTATCGGCCCAAACCGTCGGGAATCAGGCGCCTGAATCCCCGGCGGCGCTCGGCGTCATCGGAAGGCCATCGCCAGGAAATCTGGAAATCGATCAGGGACGGACGGCCCTCGGCGTCGACCAGGATGTTCTCTCGTTTTTCAAGATCGACATAAGCGATGTCGCGGCAATGCAACTCGTAGATCAGCCGCTCCAGGCGAGGGAAAAAATCATCGTTCACCTGTTCTCGCTTTTGCAGCGGGTGGCCGTCAACAAAGATGTGAACCAGACCCGTTTCGCCCCACCTGCCGAGGCACTTGGGCACGCCGGGCAGGTCGTCGACGGCACGATAAACGTCCAGTTCGCGATCGCACAACAGCCGGCCGATCCACGATCCCGGGATTCCGAGCAAGCCGGCCGTGCGACCGAGCTTCAGCACCACCCGGCCCGACGGGCCCCCGTAGAGACCGGTGGCAGCGAAAAAATCATGCTTCCACGTGCGCAGATGGACGTAGTCCCCGTCGCGAAGAGTGATCCGCTCCGGCATCTCCGCTCCCCCCAATGCCCGTAGCCAGCCATGTCGCAGTTTCTTGTCCGGCATGACAAGGTCAAGATACCTTCGCGCTGAGAGACCTACAACGCACACAGGGGTTCCCTGCCATGGGTTGCCGGGCTGCCCTCACCCTGTCGCGCCGGGAGCAAACGGACGCTGAGGCCCGGCAGCCCATGCTTCTCCCGAAGCCGAGGAAGACAAAAGGAAGTATTCTGCTCTTCAGACGACACGGTGTCATGTCTGTTTCTTGAAGGCGCGAAGGAATCAGACGCATGCAGCACCATCCGACGAACCGCTCCGGTGGCTCTCTGTCCGGTGTTCCGGTTAAGCTCCGCGTTATCGGCCCGCCGGTAACTGTGCAACTGGCGCAAGATCCTCCGCATCAGCGTCCCGAAAACCAGGGATGGTCCGTTTCCATCGCGTGTTTTCCGGCGACAAGATTTGCATCTGCCATCCTTATTTCGTACATGGTATTCTGGGCGTTTTGGGTATTTGGGGGACACTCGCTGGCCGCCGGCGTTCGCCGGGCTGAGGTCTGATGCGAAGTCCCCAGCACCTCTCTTTATCTGCCGGCCACAGTTCACACAGCTCTCCAAATCGTGAATCTAACGTCGATTCAGCGACAGGAGGTTGCGCATGTGGCGATATCTGACAGTCATCGCAGTAGCGGTGGTCCTTTTGAGCGCCGATGCAGCGGAAGCATTGGAGGATTGTACTCCAGACTGGCTGCCGAGCCAGACTTCCGATGGGACTAATAACACCATTTATGCAGTCACCGTCTTTGACGCCGACGGCGCCGGCGGCAAACCCACCCTGGTTGTGGCGGGTGGCGATTTCACCCAGGCGGGAGGTGTCAGCGCGAATCGCATCGCCGCCTGGGACGGCACTCAGTG
>CAZTQK010000148.1:0-13657 GCA_964615635.1 uncultured Planctomycetales bacterium | reverse complement strand
TCCCCATCACACTTGACGGCGGAGCCGGTGACGACACTCTGTTGGGCAGCAACGGAGCCGACGTCCTCATCGGAGGCGACGGCAACGACTTTCTCGACGGCCAGCAGGGTAACGACGTGGCTTTCATGGGCGCAGGCGACGACGTCTTCCAGTGGGACCCTGGCGACGGCAGCGACACCGTTGAAGGCCAAGTCGGAGCGGATCGACTGCTCTTCAACGGCAGCAATACGAGCGAGATCTTCGACCTGTCCGCCAACGGCACGCGCCTGCGCTTCACTCGAAATGTCGGCAGCATTGTGATGGACCTGGACGGCGTTGAGCAGGTTGACCTCAATGCCCTGGGCGGCACGGATAGCATCAACGTGAACAGCCTGGCGGGTACCGCCGTTGCGCAGGTGAACGTCGATCTGGCAGGTACCCTGGGCGGCGTCAACGGTGATTCCCAGATCGACACACTCACGGTTAACGGAACGGCGTCTCCGGACACGATCAACGTGTCTGTCGATGCAGGCTCAGTGGTCGTGGCAGGACTGACCGCTCAGGTGGCCATCGCGCACTCGGAGGCGGCAAACGACTCGCTCATTGTCAACGGCCTCGGAGGCCTTGACACCATCACACAGGGTCCCGGAGTAGCCGCCCTGATCATGCTGACTGTCAATCAGTAGCGCACACGCTGCCCAAGGGAAATGATGAGCGGCAACTGCAGGAGTGCGATCTCGGCTACGCGCCGTACTTCTCCTCCACGAATGCCAGCGCTTCATCCACCACGCGAGCCGCCATGGTCAGATCCTCGTCGGTATGTCGGAAGGCCACGTACCCGTGGTGATACGGCTGTATGAACACGCCCTTGCGGATCGAATACATGTAGAAGTCGCGACGCCTGTTCTTATACGTCTTCTGTTCGTCCTTGCGGAATGTGACAAAGAACATCCATCCGTTACCGCTGAGTTCCGCACACGCACCGGGATGGCGCACGACCGCGGCGGCGAGCTGCTCCATCAGGCCCTTGCCCTTGCGTTGAATCGCGGTCAGCACGTTGTCCCGCTGGAGGATTTCGATCGTCTTCATCGAGGCCACGATCCCGTCGCTGTTCGGGAAGTACGTGGAGCTGATGAAGACCTCCTTCTCGCCCTTTCTCATCAGTTGTGCTTTGCCCACGGTGGCGGCGACGGCGTAGCCGTTGGCCATGGCTTTCCCAACCGTCGCCAAGTCAGGTGTCACACCGTAGACCTTCTGTGCCCCCCCCATCGACATGCGAAAACACGTGCGAACCTCGTCGAAAACCAGCACCGCCCCGTACCGGTCGGCCAGTGCCCGAACCCCCTCCAGGAAGCCGGGCCTGGGCTCCTGCAATGGCTCGGCCAGCGGGTGACCGTAGGGTGTGACGATAATGGCGGCCGTCTGGTCGCCGTGCTTTTTGAGCAGGTCATCGAGACCCTGCAGATCGTTGTAGTGAAACTCGAAGACGTCCTCGTAGAGCTTGGGGGGGATGCCGCCCTTGACCTCGACGCACCAGTCATGCCAGCCGTGGTATCCGCAGCGCATGACCTTGGTCCGCCCGGTAGCGGCACGGGCGACGCGGACAGCGTAGGTCGTGGCATCCGACCCGGTCTTCACGAACACGCTCATCTCGGCACAGGGAATCAGTTGACGCAGGGTATCGGCCAGCTCATGCTGGCTGCTCTGGGCCAGTGAAAAGCAGAAACCCTTGTCGCGAATCTGCCGGATCACCGCCTCGTCGATTTCCTCCTCGCGATAGCCGAGGATAATGGGTCCGTAGGCACACAGGAAATCGATGTACTCATTGCCGTCGATGTCAACTGTGTGCCCGCCTTTGCCCTTCTCGAAGAAAACCGGATACTCGCCCTCAACGAAATTGTATGGCCGGCGGATGCCCAGCACGCCACCCGGTATAAGCGACTTGGCTCGCTCGAATTCACTCAGGCTGCGAGCCAGGTTCAACTTTGGGGGTTCCTTCATCGTCACTTTCGGGATCTCCTGTTTATCATCACACCCAGTAGAACCGGACAAATGGCAAGCGGGGGGCCACGAGCAGCTTGTCTGCCCGTGCTCGATCTCGACCTTGAAGGCACTGGCAGACAGGCCGCCAGTGGTACCCTGGAGCCTCTCAGACCATCTCGACGCACGCGGCGATGCCCATGCCGCCACCGATGCACAGTGTGGCCAAGCCTTTGCGAACCGAGCGGCGCTTCATCTCGTGCAACAGCGTGGTTAATATCCTCGCGCCGCTGGCACCAATCGGATGCCCCAGGGCAATTGCCCCGCCGTTCACGTTGACGATCGCAAGGTCCCAGCCCAATTCCTTCGCGAGGGCCAACGATTGGGCCGCAAAGGCTTCATTGGCTTCGATAAGCTGAACGTCCGCGAGTCTCCAACCGGCCAGATCCAGGGCCTTGCGCACCGCCTGGACCGGACCGATGCCCATGACGGCCGGGTCCACGCCGGCACAAGCCCAACTGACCACGCGGGCCATCGGCCGGAGACTATACCGGCGGCAGGCATCTTGACCGGCCAGCAGAGCAGCGGCTGCACCGTCGTTGATGCCGGAAGCATTGCCCGCAGTGACGCTGCCGTCGGGCTTGAAAGCCGGCTTGAGGGCGGCCAGTCTCTCGACGGTGGTGCCGGGACGCGGGAACTCATCCTGCTCAAACCGGATCGGGTCGCCTTTTCTCTGTGGGATGAGCACAGGCAGGACTTCGTCTTTGAAGCGTCCGGCAGAGATGGCGGCCTGGGCCCTCTGCTGCGAGGTGGCGGCGAATTCGTCCTGCTGTTCTCGGGTGATGCCGTATTTGGCGGCGAGGTTCTCCGCGGTAATGCCCATGTGGCACTTGTTGAACACATCCTGAAGACCGTCCTGGATGAGCCCATCCACAAGTTGATCGTGCCCGAGGCGGTACCCGCCGCGCGCCTTGGGCAGCAGATAGGGTGCCGCTGACATGTTCTCGGTACCGCCCGCCAGCATGACCTGGGCCTCGCCGCTGCGAATGGCCGCGGCGGCCAGCGTCACTGCTCGCAAGCCAGAGCCGCAAACCATGTTGACCGTCATGGCCGTCTTATGCACCGGAATACCCGCAGCAATGGCCGACTGGCGGGCGACGTTCTGACCCAAACCGGCCTGGAGCACGCAACCGAGGATCACCTCATCCACGGCTTCGCCTGCAAGACCGTGCTTGCGCAGCAGGGCATCCAGCACGATGCGGCCCAACTCGACGGCCGGAGTACCTGCCAGTGCGCCATTCAGACTGCCGACGGCCGTGCGAAGGGCGTCAATGATGAAGACTTCGTTCACGCGATTGCTCCCGATCACTTGCACCGACGATTCTTGTCACCGGCCGGACCACGCGGGGCCCGCGCCGCCGGCGTTCCTTCCTCAGCCGCGTCCTCGTTCCGCCATCCGCCGTGCAATTAAGCCCGCCACGTGCTCGGCGTAGGTGCCGGGGCCAAAGCCGGCGTCAAATCCGATCTCCATTGCCAGCCTGTGGCTGATACGCGGCCCGCCGACCACCAGTATGAAACGATCCCGCAGGTGCTCCGCTTCCAGCAGCTCCACGAAATTCGTCAGATTGTGCACATGCGTGTCCTTCTGCGTCACAACCTGCGACACGAGGATCGCGTCCGCACTGAGCTGACGGGCCTTGGCGATCAGGGTCTCGTTGGAAACCTGGGCGCCGAGGTTGTGGGCCTCAACCATGGGATAGCGTTCCAGACCATAGTGATGGTTGTAGCCCTTCATATTCATGATGGCATCGATGCCGACGGTGTGTGCGTCAAAACCCGTACACGCACCGACAACGACTATCTTGCGCCCGATGTGCTCGCGGATGAAGTCGTTGACCTCGCCGAAAGACATGTTCTCCTGGGCAAGCTCGTCAACGTGGACCTTGTCCGGGTCGACCGCCACAGAGGTCTTGCCGTACGCCACGAAGAAGCTGAATTCATCAGACAACGGCGCCGAGTGAACGATCTGGCAGTCGTGGAAACCCATCTTCAGGACAAGCTGTCTTGCCGCCTCGACCGCCCGCGCCGAGTGACGGACCGGCAGGGTGAACGAAAGTTGCACCGCGCCGTCGCCAAGGGTGTCTCCATACGGCTGGACAAGCATCAGGCCACCCCCAGTTTCGCGTGCAGGAACTGCTCGAAGGGATTCCAGTAATCGGGCCCCTTCTCGATCACGCCTTCCAGACCCTTGCCGCCGTCGGGCGAGCGCTTGATGTCGGCGAACACCCCCTCGGCAATGGACCGCAGCAACCCAACCTCCTCTACTCGCGTGAGAAAACGGACGGCCTCATCCAGCACCTCGTGCGCCCGTCGCACAATCTTGCCGTCGGGCTGGAACATCAATTCGCTCGACAACGACGCGATCTGGTTCATCACGTGCTGAGCGTTGCGGATGGCGAGGCAGCGGTCCTGCAGATGCGGCGTGTGGATGGCCTCGGTCAAGATCCCCAGAAGATGGATTGACTGGTCCGTGGCCTTCGAAACGAAATTGAACATCGCGTTCATCACGTATCCGCGGAAGATGTCACCGGTCATGTGTTTGGTGGGCGGCATGTACTTCAACGGGCATTCCGGGAAGATCTCGCGGGCCATCTGTGCCTGGGCAAGTTCCAGCAGAAACCCGTCGGTGATCTCCGGGTCCATCTCAAACGCGTGCCCGAGACCGATCAGCCGGTTCGGCATGCCGGCCTTCCAGGCAAAGGACTCGTTGAGGAACTGGGAGGCCAGCACCGTGTAGGCTTTCTCCACAGCGTCGGAGGTCGTCAGGTAGTTATCCTCGCCGGTATTGATGATGATCTCGGCGAAGGCGTTAATCATGCGGCTGAAGTGCTGGTCCACGAGGGTGCGGTACATGTTGATGTCGCGGAACAGGATGCCGTACATCGAGTCGTTGAGCATCATGTCCAGACGTTCGAGAGCTCCCATCACCGCGATCTCGGGCATGCACAGACCCGACGCGTAGTTCACCAGGCGGATGTAGCGCTGCACCTTGTCGGAGGTCTCATCCAGGGCCTTTCGCATGATGCGGAAGTTCTCCTGGGTGGCGTAGGTGCCACCGAAACCTTCGGTGGTCGCGCCGAAGGGCACGTAGTCCAGCAGGCTCTGGGCGGTCGTGCGAATGACGGCGATGGCGTCGGCACCCTGCTCGCCGGCGGCCTGGGCCTGCTTGACGTCCTCGTAGATGTTGCCGGTCGCAACGATCACATAGAGCATCGGGCTCTTGGCATTCGCACGGTAGGCATCCAGCCTGCCATTGCGCTGGGCCACCACGTCTTGGACGCGCCGATCAAACTGCTCGACCATTTCAGCCGCCTTGGTTTCGATGTGTGCGGCGTCGGTCAGATCCAGCTTGCCGAGGTCGAACCCGTCGGCGACGGCCTGGTTGAGTAGTTCAGGCGTCCAGTTCTTTCGAAGCAACGCATTGGCGTAGTATCGGGCGACGCCGCCGGACAGCCGATCCTTGAGCGAGTCGACAATCAGATTGGGTACGGGGGTGCCGACCGTATTGGCGCCATCCGCCCCCATCAGCCGCAAGGTCGTCCGCTCCACCGTGACGGTTGTGTGTCGTCGAATGTACTCTTGCACCGGCGCCGTGATCCGTGAGGCCAACTGGCGGGCGAGCGAAATCTTCTCGGGCGACAGGTGCAGCTTCGATTCCATCCCTGGCATCTTACCCGGCCTCCGAGGAGTCGGCGAGAACCTGACGGCGGGCGAACTCAACGATGGCCTCGTCCAGGCCCAGCATGGCGGCGATGCTGACGGCGTCGTGGACGACCTGCTCGTCACCGGCAGGCACCATCTCGTAGGGCACGCAGCGGTTGATCGCCCTGACGCGAGCGGCCAAGTCTCCCGCCGGCTGCGAGCCGACCTCACCGCGCAATCTCGCCCAATCGATGCCCTTCATTCGCCATGGCCGCACGCGATCGAACCTCGGCAACCCCGCGTAGTGAGTCGCGAGCAGAGAGTAGGTGCGGTCTGTGGAATTGAGGAAGCTCAGAAGCCCCGCGATCAGAGCGGCCGCCTCCTGCGAGTTGGTCGTGCGAGCGAACTCGTCCATCACGAGAAGACTCACGCCGTCGCGGTGCCCAAGAGCATTCCGCAGATCAACGATCTCCTGCCCGAAACTGCTCAAACCGCGAGCCTCTTCCGTTCCCGTCGTGCCGATGAAGGACACCCGGTCGAATACCATCGTCCGGTACCGTCGGGCGGGGACGAACAGGCCCAGTTGAGCAAGGATCTGCAGCGAGCATACCGTCTTGAGTACGACGGATTTCCCGGTCATGTTCGAGCCATGCAGCAGGACATGCGGCGTGTCGAAACCGGCCGTGAGCGGGCGATACTCGATCTGTTGGCGACCGCACTCCTCTTCGAGAGGCACCAGCCGTCCACCGACGATCTCAATCGCCTCGCCCGGGCCGCGCAGTTCCGGACGGGTCATACCGAGCGATCGGGCCAACTCCGCGCCTGCCAGCGCGAGGTCCAGCGCTTGGATCGCCTTGACATATCCGCGAAGGACCTCTTCTCGCTCGCGAACGCCGGAGGCCAGCTCGGCAAGAATGCTTTGTTCCGCCCGGCGCTCGCGGTCCAGCAGGGCCTCGCGGGCCGTGAGCATCTCGAAGTGCTTCCGCGGCAAGACCGGCCTGACGATGACGTGCCCGCTGTCGAACGGTTCCAGGTAGACCTCGTCGGCAGCGAGACGTCCGGCCCGACCGTTGTCGATCACCAGGAAATCCCGCTGGCTGAAATCAAGGCCATGACGGGTTTTCAGTGCGTCCAACGCGGCCGCGCGAACAGCTCGCAACGACGAATCGATCTGCCGAATCTCCGTTCTGACCGACGCAAGTTCCTCGGAGCAACGGTCTGCCAGGAAGAAGGTCTCCTGACCGCTGTCACTCGTGTCGAGGGCCTTGAGCAGTTCATCAGACTGCCAGGCGAGACCGAATTGTCCGGCACGGCCCTGCCGGCCGATGAGCTCGGCCAGCGCCTTGCAGTTGACGAGGAACTTCTTGACACGAAAGAGATCGGTCCCCGTCGCGACCTGTGCAACCGACGGCAGCAAAGGGATACGGCCGAGGTGGTAGCGAATCCGGTCGGCGCTCTCGGTGTCGGCCAGCAGGTCAGTCATCGCATCAAGCCGACCATAGCGGCGACCGAGTTCCGCTGGGTCTGTCAGAATCTCACGGCGTTCCGCCTCGCGCCGACCGTACGGCGTGAGCGGGCGCAGCCGCTGGTAGACGGCTTCGACCTCCGCGAACTGCCACACGACCGTTGCCATCAGGCGACCTCCTGATACGGATTGAAAATGATCTTCTTCTCCAGGCTCGGGTCAGCCAGCATGTCAAGCAACTGCTGCCGGGACAAGTCGTGGAGATTCACGACAAACCCGTGAAAATCGAGTCGCCTGCGGAACATCAGTCGGGCCCGTCGTCGCAGAGACACAAGCTCGGCGTGCGTCAGAAAAACGCGCGAGAAGTCCTCGACGATAACGGTGCGGAAAGAGGTGTCGATGGCGTCGGCCCTCTCGGCCGTGAGGGCACCGTCCACAATCGATGTCGTTTCGTCGATGGCGACGTCGGTGGGTGCGACGGGGACATCCTGGAGGCAGGACAGCCGTCGCATCGTGTCGATCGATCTGGTCAGATTACTGCGGGTCACGCGAAGTACGAACAAGTATGCCCCCCGCGTCGAGGATGCCACCTGCGTGACGCGGTTGATCGCCCCGTCCACCAGAATGGTTTCGATTCCGGCATCGGCAACCAAGAATTCCAGCACCTGCGCCAGTTGCGTGTTCGAACCGGGACCGATGAGTTCGACGGGGCCGCCCCGCACAACGCGGGCAAGCACCGGCGGGCCCATGACGGTGCCGAAGGGGAAGACCTCGTGGATCTCCGCGGATAAGTCGCTTCGCCGCAAGGCCTGTTCGGCCGTCACCAGCCAGTCGCCCTCAGTCGCAATCACATGCGGCTTGGGCACACCCGAAATCAAATCGCGGCTCTCGCCGTCCACACCCACGCTGAGATAGGCAAGCGGCTGTGAACCGCGGAGTCGCCGGACCAGATAGTTCAGCAATGTCGTTTTTCCGGCGTGCTTCTCACTGCCCAGCACGAAGGTCGTGGTGCGAACGAAGATGCCCGGTGTTAAGATCACGGCTCAGTGCTTCCGCTTGAGGTCCTTCGGCAGGAGGACCGACTTTCCGCCATCCAACAGTTGTGCCACGCCGTCCAGCGGCCGGTACCGTTGATCCGTGCAGAACTGGCAATGACACTCGGAGTAGATGTTGGGCGGCTGGGTGTACGTCGTGATCATGCCTTCATAATTGCGCAACACGTAGCGGATGTCGGACTGGCTGAGCAGGTAGTTGGGTTGAAGCGGGATCTTGCCTCCGCCGCCCGGAGCGTCGACCACGAAAGTCGGCACCGCCATACCGCTGGTATGCCCGCGAAGAGATTCGATGATTTCAATTCCCTTGGCGATCGATGTGCGGAAGTGCTGGATGCCTTTCGACAAATCACACTGGTAGATATAGTACGGCTTGACGCGGATCATGAGCAGCTCGTGCATCAACCGCCGCATGATGTGGATGCAATCGTTCACGTCTCGCAGCAACACCGTCTGATTGCCCAGCGGAATCCCGGCGTCAGCCAGCTTGGCACACGCCTCCTTCGCTTCGTACGTGACCTCGTGCGGATGGTTGAAATGCGTATTCACGTAGATCGGGTGATACTTGCGAAGCATCAGGACCAGTTCGTCGGTAATTCGCATTGGGAGTACGACGGGCGTACGCGTGCCGATCCGGATGATCTCGACATGCTCGATTTCGCGAAGCCGCCGAAGGATGTACTCCAGACTGTCATCGCTCATCACCAGTGGATCACCGCCGGACAGGAGCACGTCGCGGACCTCTTGGTGCTGCCGGATGTACTCAATGCCGGCGTCGATCTGCTCTCTCGGAAGGTGCGCGTCCTCCGACCCGACAAGCCTGCGCCGCGTGCAGTGGCGGCAGTACATGGAGCACATGTGCGTCACCAGGAACAGCACGCGGTCAGGGTAGCGGTGGGTCAGTCCCGGCGTGGGCGCGTCTTCGTCCTCATGCAAGGGATCAACCATATCCGTGGGGGAATCCTGAATTTCCGCAATGCTTGGCACGGCCTGAAGGCGAACCGAACACTGCCGGTAGGCCCGGTCGATGACGGCCGCATAGTACGGCGTGATCGCCATCCGGAAGGTGGTCAACGTCCGGTCGATTTCGCTCCTCTCGGTCGCGTCGAGATGCAGAACATGCGAGAGCGCCTCGGCATCGCGGATCGCATTGCGGCACTGCCATTTCCAGTCGAGCCATTCCTGCTCGGACACGTTCGCATACAGCGGGATGTCCCGCCATGAGACCTTGCGATACTCTTTCACGGTTCACCCTCCCGTCTCACCCGTAGAGCGACTGATACAGCTCGCGTATCTCCCTGGATTCGCGGAGCACCTGCAGCGTGATCTCGTCGTGGTTGCGCGCGTAACCGTTCCCGATGATCATGTTCACGTCCTTGCCCACGCCCTCGGCCCCCAGCGCTGCCTTGGTGAACGAGGTGGCCATGCTGAAGAAGTACACAGTCCCGCCATCGCGACACATGAGGATCGAGGCCATCTCGGCGTTGGGAATGTTCACGCAGTTGATAACCAGATCGGCCAGCCGCCCGCCGGTGAGTTCGTGTATCTTGCGGTGACAACCCAGCGCATCGGTCGCATCCAGCGCGACCACTTCATCGCAGATGCCCAACGCCTTGAGCCGCTCGACCCGCTGAACGGTATGCCCCACACCGATGATCTTGCCTCCGGTTCCGGCCTGGCGACGGGCAACATACGAGCAGAGAATGCCGCTCTTGCCCGACGCGCCCAGAATGACAACCGTGTCGCCTTTGCGGACCAAACGCTGCGTCTGCGCGGGCGCTCCGGCCACGTCCAGAGCGGCCAGGGCGAGCGTCGGCGGCATGTCCTCGGGCATTTTGGCGTAAACGCCGCTTTCAAAAAGAATCGCCTGGCCCTGGATCTTGACCTGGTCTACGTTCTTTCGAACCTCCACGATCGTTGCGATGCTCAACGGCGTCAGTGAGAGCGAGACAAGGCTGACAACAGGGTCGCCGGCCTTGAGGTTTCGCCCCTGAAGCCTGCTGCCAACCTGGGCCACACGGCCAATGAACATGCCGCCCGAACCTGTGACCGGATTGTGCTGCTTGCCGCGGTCGCTGACGGTCTTCAATATGATCTGCGCGATCTTCTGCTCATCACCGCCCGCCTGTTCCTTGATCTGCGTGAAGCTGGCACTGTCGACGTTGAGCGTGTCCACGTCGACGAGAATCTCGTTATCCCAGATCCGGCCCATGTTGTTGTCGAGCTTCTGGGCCGGTTGAGGCAGGACGCCCTTGGGCTCAAGAACGCGGTGGGCTCCGAACGGATCGCCGCCAGGCAACTGGGGAACAGGCATGGATTCAACTCCTGAGTCTCAGCAACTTGCGAACATCATCCGCGGTGGCAATCTCGGCCCCGGCGGAGCGGGCAATACATGCGGCCCGATCGACCAACTGCGCGTTTGAGGTGGCCAATACGCCCTTGCTGACATAGATATTATCCTCAAAACCGACGCGAATGAAGCCGCCCAGGGCTATGGCGGCAAAGATGCTGGCATTGGCCGCCCGCCCGCCGACACCGATGGCGGTCCAACAGCTTCCGGCCGGGAGGCGCCGGGCAAAGAACGACAGAGTCTCAGCATCATATCGCGCGGCGCCGGGCACGTTCATTACCAACCCATAGTGGAAGGGTGCCTGCAACAGCCCCTCCTCAATCAGGATCTTCGAGTTGTCGATGTGCGAGAGGTCAAAACACTCCAGCGTCGGCTGGACCTTGTGGTCTCGCATGGCCACGGCAAACTGCCGCATCATCGGCAGCGAATTGACGAAGTACTCATCCCCAAAATTGACTGTGCCGCAATCCAGCGACGCCATTTCGGGCTCCAGCGTCACCGGCGCCACACGCTCCTCGGCCGTCATGCCCACCGCCCCGCCTGTGGTGACCTCGATCACGATGTCGCACTTGCCGCGAATCCGGGAAATGGCGTCGCCGAAAACGCCCAGGTCCTGCGTCGGGCTCCCATTCGCGTCGCGCACGTGCAGGTGCAGGATGGCAGCCCCGGCCGCCTGCGCCTCAGCGGCAGCATCAGCGATCTCGGCCGGCGTGATCGGAAGCTTGGGATTGTCCTTGCGAGTGACCTCCGCCCCGCTGACGGCACAAGTAATGACCATTTTGCCCATGAGTGCCTCGCGTCTTCAAGCAAGCCTCGCTGGCCCCAGAACCCGCTGGCCCCAGAATCCATTCTGGGGCCTTCTGCGCGGAGGATTCCCATCCTCATTCCCACCGAATGCGGAACGGATTCCGCGAAGACCGGGGGCCCGGAAGGGATTCCGGGACGAGCGGGACTCGTCCACTTAGGAGCGTCCAATGACGTATCGCCGCGGGTCCACCTGTGTCCGCAAGACCTCCAGCTCGCGGTCGGTCGGCGCCGGTGTTGTCTCGACGGCGTCTGCGAACAGCAGCTCGAAGCCGGTGTGGTCAATCACTTCCTGGCGCGTGCGGCCCTCGTGAATGGATAAGACCTTCATGCGACACGTGTCCTCATCGTAACCCATGACGGCCAGGTCAGTGATGACGCGGAACGGCCCTGTGCCGGCGGGTAGGCCTGCGGCCTCGCGAGCCCCCTTGCCGGTCAGATAGCCCGGGCTCGTAATGAAGTCCGGCTTCTTCACAAATCGCCGGCTGTCCTGCGGGGTCATCACGATCGTTCTGCAGCAAAGCGAGGCCAGGTCATTTGCCCCACCCGAGCCGGGAAATCGAACCTTGGGTCTGGCCCAGTCGCCGATGCACGTCGAGTTCAGGTTGCCGTACATGTCGATCTGGGCCCCGCCCAGAAAGGTGTACCCGATTCGGCCGCGCCCGCAGGCATCCATGACGGTGTTCATCGACGTGGCCATCATGGCACGGTAGAAGGTACGGCTGTCGCCGACTGAAATGGGCATTTCCGGCAATTGCGGACCGATGGCCCCCGCCTCAAAGAAGACCACCAGGTTGGGGGCGTGCGTCTTCTGCGCCAGCATGGCCGCCGCGCAAGGAGATCCCGTACCGACCACAACCATGGCATGGTCCGGCAGGCTTCTGGCGCCGACGACGACCATCAGTTCCGTCTCGTTGTGGCGGCTCATGCGTCCCCTTCTCTCTCCTCGATACCCACCAGGGGCAGCATTCTCTCCTCGCGGGAGAGTTCCACCAGGCGGCGAATGCCGCCGCACTTTTCGATGTACTCGTAGAAATCCCTGACGTGGTAGATGTGATCGTCCAGAAACGCCGCGAACGCGGCCGGATCTTTCTCCACCTCCAGCCATCGCTGAAGATGTGCCTCGTCCGCGAAGTAGCGGCCGGGCATGTTGCCGGGGTAACTCCCATAAGGAGCCTCGACCACGGCGTCCACGACGGTGGCGGGAATCTTCGTACGGCCAGGATCGCTGCGAATGACGTCCTCCGAGACGATCTCCTCGGCGCTGATCAGCACGTGCTTGGATGCCTGAGAGAGCTCTGCGTCGGCCACCTCGAGGCCGTCGATCTGGCAATTGCCGATGGGGTCCGCCCGATGAACGTGGATGAGGGCCACGTCCGGGTAGAGCGCCGGCAGGGCCGCATATTTCTGACCGGTGAACGGGCATTGCACCTCGACAGCCGCCGAATGCTTGAAGGTGTCCGTCCCGAGCATGATCCGGCTGGGAATGTAGCTGATTCCCATGGCCGCGGCGCGAAGCCGCCAGGCCAAGGCCGCGTTCGTCCACTCGCACAGTTCAATCTTTCCCTCTTGGATCTGACGGCGGGCGTTGGGCGACAGTCCACGAGCCTCCAGGCCCACGATGTACGCCGCGTCACACCGGCTGACGCACTCGCCGGCGCACAGGATCTGGAAATCGTGGGTCATCGTATGACCGGCCACGCCGAGATTCTTCTTGCGCTGCCGAACGATCTCGTGCAGGAGAATCGTCGAAATCCGATTCGATCCGAACCCGCCTGAGGCGATGTAGTCACCGTCGTGGACGAACCGCGAGATGGCCTCTCTGGCCGTCATCAGCTTGCTGGCGAGTTGCGGCTTCTTGGCCCCGAAGTAGGCCCGCGCATTCTCGACGTTGGGGTCGGTGAACAGCGGTCCGGATCCTTTCGCAAGCGCGTCCATAGGACTGAACCAGCCTCCCCCCCGACAGCTTCACCCGACACTGTCCCCGAGCCACGCCGAGCCATTGTATGACGCCCCGTCGCCGCGTCAATTCACTACCGCACCTCTGCCGCGACAGGGTATGACCACCTGGAAAGCGGTCCCGTGTTTGCCCTTGCGTTCGATGATCCAGACACGTCTCCACCGGCGGGCCATGCCGAACCTCCTTGCGTACTCCAAGCGGTTCTGGTCGCAAATTGGCTGCGGATGGTCCTGAAGGGTTTTGATCCCGGAAATGGGGTAGCTTTGTAGGTCGTGTATCTACAAACCCTTGAAGGATTCGGGGCGACTGAATTTGAACCAGCGACCTCTTGACCCCCAGTTGGGATCCGGACCCCGCAGGGCGCT
>CAZTQK010000147.1:0-13693 GCA_964615635.1 uncultured Planctomycetales bacterium | reverse complement strand
CAAACCACAGCAACCGACACCTGTTTGTGTCCACACCTTTCAGTGTATCCGAGCGACGCTTCCCGGCAAACCACAGCTGCGACACATGCGGCGAGCAATACCTGCGGAGTGTATCCGAGCGACGCTTCCCGGCAAACCACAGCGCCATCAGAACTCCATGCTCAGCTCAAGGTAGTGTATCCGAGCGACGCTTCCCGGCAAACCACAGCACTGAATACGGTCTTTACCTTGGGTTCGATAGTGTATCCGAGCGACGCTTCCCGGCAAACCACAGCGTTTAGTGCGAGATGTATTCGCCGAAGTGTAGTGTATCCGAGCGACGCTTCCCGGCAAACCACAGCGGATGACCGCAGGGGCATTGAAGGCTCACGAGTGTATCCGAGCGACGCTTCCCGGCAAACCACAGCGTTACATCTGCGCTCGCGTGCGGGCTGACTAGTGTATCCGAGCGACGCTTCCCGGCAAACCACAGCGAGCGGTTGCCGTGGCCTTCCAACGATTCGAGTGTATCCGAGCGACGCTTCCCGGCAAACCACAGCACGACCGGATGAGGGAAACATGAGCTACATAGTGTATCCGAGCGACGCTTCCCGGCAAACCACAGCGTGTCGGTGATACCGATGATGTCAGAGATTAGTGTATCCGAGCGACGCTTCCCGGCAAACCACAGCACGACCGCGGGATCATCCAATACTTGGTCGAGTGTATCCGAGCGACGCTTCCCGGCAAACCACAGGATCCGCAAAAAAAAGGTCTTTAACTATTCGGCCAGCGGGCACGTTTGGATTATGGCACAAGTGCGTTGCGTGCCCGTCGTATTCACTCGGCTGACCCGATGTCTGGTGTTATCTCGACAGTTGTTTGGGGTCCGGTCAGGTCGATGATTGAGACGGTGGGCGGGCAGAGAAAACGAACCTGCGGGGCCGACCCTCGCTCCATTCCGACGCCGCGGTTGACGTAAAGGGGGTGGCCATTGATCTTGCACAAACCGCCGCCAGCTGCCCTGCGCGGGATGTCCGACGACTCTGCCATGGCTCCGATCCACGGCAGCCGAACCTGGCCGCCGTGAGTGTGCCCCGACACGACCAGGTCCACACTCGACTGCGGCGAGAGACGCAGAACCGCATCGGGACGATGGCTCAGGATAATACGGATGTCCCCGGGGCCGCCGGTCTGTTCAAGACGCTGCATGACGGCCTCTTCCGTGCGTCCCAGGTAGGCCCCGTTCAGCCCGGCGATCAGAAAGCGGCGGTCTTTCACCGCGACCGTGACGATTTCGTTGTACAGCAGCCGGACGCGGGTTCCTTCAATGGCTCGTTTCACCCAGGACATGCGATCGAGGTTGCCCAGGACGCAGTAGACGCCGGCGGGGGCCGACATCGATGCATGGAGTTCCCGGAACGCCGGGATCTGCCGCTCGCACTCGGATGGGTCGGCCTGGCACACATCCCCGGCCAGGAAGATGATGTCCGGCCGCTGCTCCATCAGCAGTCGTGCTGCCGCCCGTTCGTGGTCGCCGACCCGAGGAGTCTGGAAATCCGAGATCACGCCGATTCGGACGGGCGCCGAGCCGCTCCGGCCGTGGGGCAGCGGTAGAGTGACTTCCTCGACGACGAGCCTGTACGGTTCGATGAAGCTCGCGTAGACGCCCACCAGTGCCAGTGAGAGTCCCAGCACGGCGATGACCAGCGACGGCCGCGTGGCCCGCAGAAAGGGACGCCGTCGTCGCCATGGGAAGGCCGCCAGCAGCAAGCCGGCGCTCAGCAGCGGCAGTCCAAACACCATTTCCGCGTAGACAGCGTTGAATAAGCCGAAATGGGTCCATCCACGGCGATCAAGGATAACCAGTTTGACGACGCACGCGCCGACCAGAACCGTCCCGGAAGTCAGGGTCGTTGTCAATGTGAT
This sequence comes from uncultured Planctomycetales bacterium, assembly GCA_964615635.1. Taxonomy (GTDB): domain Bacteria; phylum Planctomycetota; class Phycisphaerae; order UBA1845; family PWPN01; genus JAUCQB01. Next base: position 11,785 of record CAZTQK010000147.1, on the reverse strand, counting down.
GGCGGTTTCGCGCCGCATCCAGCGGCGGATGACGGCCTGGGACAGCAGCACAACAAAGGCAATGCCCGAGTCTATCGCGGCCAATTGCAGAGAAACGACTGTGGCATGAGTCAGCGGCATGTGCGAGACGATACTCGTTGTTGGAAAACCGATCCAGGCGCTCGCGGCGCGATGAGAGTACTACGTTTCCTGTAAGCCGCAGTTCGATGTGTGTCCGGACGTGGCCAGATGCAACGGTATCGGTCGTCCGTCCGGTTCGCGACAGGCGAACCGAAAGGTTTTGCAGCAGCCGCGAGTGGCGGTGCCAGGCAGCGATACGCTTATGGCTGTCCCGTCATGTACCGGAAGTTGAATCGTCCTTCCGGCGCGACGTCGCCGCTGATGTAGAAATCCATGATGTTCGCCGGGCTCTGGATGTTGTCTGCCCACTTGAAATCAATGGCGAGCCGCGAGTCGCCTTCGGGCAGGCCCAGGGCCGAACGCGGAATCGCCAGGTGAAGCTCATGTCCTCGGACCACCAGATCGAGCTTCGCCACCCGCTCCCACTCCCAGCGGCCTGTGTTCTTCTCAATCCATGTTGATCCGTCGGGTTCCACGGTCCGATTGATGATGTAGTCGTAGCCTGCCCAACCCGTCGTAGCGTTCTGGTCCGCGTCGATGAGCAGCCACATCCAGTTCGGGTCCGTCGCCGGCGTGAGCGGCTCGCGCGTACCGGCGTAGAAGAAGACGTGCTCCTTGTCTCCGACGACCTTTGCGGATACGAGGTCATTGCGGCCCGTTCGGTTGGCGTAATGGAGGCCGCCGGCGCCGCCGAAGTCGCGCGGTGCCGTTTCGCCCACATGATCGCGGAACTCAGGCCGAACCGGACGCCATTGCCCGAAGTCCTTGCCGATCCGGATCGAGGCCGGACCTGATGCCTGCGGCAGCGGGGGGGCGCCCTTGTAACGCCGGATGCCGGCCACAAGCTGCCAGTAGTAGTGGTCTTCGTGGCCGCCCTTCATCGGCTCGATGTCGCGACTGAACTCCTGGTCAAACTGGTCCACGAAAACGATCGGGCCGTCGGGCCGGCCCCATCGGCCGGCGACCCACTCGTTCCATCCCGTGACCATCACGAACGGGGGAGCGAGCTGCAGCGCCCGTTTCCATTGCTCACCGAAGTTGTGGCCTTGAAGGGCCGAGCCAGGGGCGATTCTCTGCATGCCGTCATGGAAACTCCGGCCTCGGGCGTCGCCGTTGCTCATGTTCGTCACCTTGCCGTCCGCGGCACGCAGGTTCTGGGCGACCGAGACGTTGACCTGTTCGGGCTTGTTGGGGTCGTTGGTGTAACCGTAGGCTTGAGGATAGGTTGCCTCCCAGTGCCAGGCGTAAGGCGTGTTGATCTGCTCGAACGGCCAGTGGGCCCGGCGGAGCGTGAAGAACTCGCGCAGTTCGGGCGACGCTTCTTTCGGATCGCAGATCATCAGCGGTTTGCCTTGCCAGCGAAACCAGAGATCCTTGTGCAGGCCCGGCTGATACAGTTCCCTGTAAATCCGCTCAGCGGTTTTGCCGGCCTCGGTGTTCACCATGAACGCGATATGCGGCGTGAGGCCCCCATCACGACGCACCTGCGTGAAGACGTCGCAGAGCCTCATGTAAACGTCGCGGTAGGTCAGCGCGTTTGTTGTGTCGAAAATGAGCGTGTCGATGCCGGAGTCGGTTAGCAGTTGTGCGTGGCGGCGGAGCACCCAGGGGTCGGTGCTGAGGTAGTAGCCGTACAACGGCTCGCTCCAATAATGAGACTTGCCGATGGGTCCCCACAGCGGGGAGCCCGGCTTCTTCGCCGCATCAGGGTCTTTCGCCAGAATTCTCGAAACGTCATAGGGGCCTTCCCAATGCGGGCTTCTGTTCTGAACTTCATTGAGCCAGAGGAAGTAGAAGATGCCCACGAACCGATCCTGGCGCGGGGGCCCGACGTCGTCGGGCGCAGGCAGGCGGCGACCGAGTCCATCAGTGGCCGGCCAGGGCGTGCCCGGGTTGGTCTTGATCTCGGATGCCGCGGCGCATGTGGTGGCCCCGACGATGACGCCTGCGACCATGACAACTTGGTAAAGTGTCTTCGTGTTTCTCATGTCGGCATGATAACCGATTTTGGGAGAAAGAGTTATGGTCTGCCGATGTGAAGGGGCTTTGCGAGCTTGCTGTCCGCCGGTCGGGTTTCCGCTTCCTTGGGCGCCGCCAGAACATTCCGATGCGGGGTTTGCCGCACCTCGCCTGTAACGCTACTGTGTTCGAGACTTGGCCCGGGCCTGAAGACCAGGTAGTCGGTGGGTTGGGTCTATGAGGAAGGAGACGAAGGTCGTGGTTTGCAGGTTGCGTGTGTCGGTTATGATCGCCGCCGTCTGCCTCTTCATCAGGACCGTTTGGGGTTTACCGGCTTTCCCGGGGGCCGAGGGATTCGGCTCGCAGACACCCGGCGGGCGTGGCGGTCGGGTGATTGAGGTCACCACTCTGGATGACAGCGGGCCGGGTTCTCTGCGTGAAGCCGTATCCGCCAAGGGCCCGCGAACCATTGTGTTTCGGGTTGGAGGGACGATTCGGCTTAAGAGTCACCTGCGCGTCACCGAGCCGTTTGTGACGATCGCCGGCCAGACTGCGCCCGGCAGCGGGATCCTGCTTCGGGACGCCGGTTTCTACATTCAAACCCATGATATTGCCGTGAGGTTCGTTCGCTCTCGCGTCGGACCGAGCCTCGTGGAGCCGTACGAGACGCAGGATTCGCTGCAGATCAGCGGACGGGACGCTCACGATATCGTGATCGACCATTGTTCCTTCTCCTGGAGCATCGACGAATGTGTCGGCATTCGTGCTCCGGCTCATGATGTGACGTTCAGTTGGAACATCGTCAGCGAAGCGCTGCGGCAGCCTTTCACGCAGGAGCCAATCGGGAAGGACCGCTCCCACAGCATGGCCCTGATTCTCAGCGGCGGCCCGACCCGCTGCTCGCTGCACCACAACCTGCTGGCCTTGTGCAACAGCCGCAATCCTCGCATCCAGGGCGGACGCCACGCATTCATCAACAATGTTGTCTATGGCTGGGGGTGGTTGACCGGCACGTTTTCGCGAGATCCGGAAGTCAACTTTGTCGGGAACTACTACAAACCCGGCCCCGGGAGCCAAACGCTCAAGGCGATCTGCGAGCAGCCCGGCCAGATGGGCAGGATTCACGTGAGGGGAAACCGCAGCCCCGATCGCCCCCACGACGCGATGCCGGAATGGGAGCCGACCGTTAACGCATCTGCGGCTGAGCATCAGGCAATTGAGCCGTTTGAGACGGCTCCCGTGACGGCCACTTCGGCCGACGAAGCCTATGCCACGGTGCTGCGTTCGGTTGGTGCGGTGTTGCCCGCCCGCGATGCGGTGGATGCCAGGATCGTCCGTAACGTCCGTCTTTCGATGGGAGAGAAGATCGACCGTCCCGAGCAGGTTGGCGGATACCCGGAGGTGGTCTCGGGCCCGGCCCCGCGCGATACGGATCATGACGGCATGCCTGACGATTGGGAGATTGCACACGGATTTGGCCCCACCGATGCCGGCGACGCGATCGGAGACGCCGACGGTGACGGTTACACGAATCTGGAGGAGTACCTTCAGTCGCTCGTTGATCAGGGTTTGACGCCCCGACCTGAGGTGCGAGGTATTTCCATAGACAGACCAGGCGGGCCGTTCACTGTCCGCAGCGAAGCCAGCCAGTTGCCGATTGTCCGTGTCGGCGGCGATCAACGCTCCTTTTATGCGCACGCATGGTTCCAGGATGAGGTGAGGCTGGAGGTGAATTCAGGGTCCGCCGGCCGGGTCGACTCCGTGCATCCGCCGAGATTCCAGGACAGAGTCAAGGTATCGGGCACCGGGATCGAGCTGTACGTGGCTGAGGAGGGTGCGAGTGTCTTTGACCAGGGTGCAGACGGCAATCGACTCTTCGCTTTCTTCGACTCGTACCCTCAAGATTCTCCGCAACTCGATGACGACAACGTCATTGATGCCGGGCGGTACGGCATTGTGGGCAATCGCGACAATGTCACCCACAAGCTGCAGGCAGCCTTGGATGCGGCGGCCAAGGTTCCGGGCGGCGTTGTGTTCATCCCCAGCGGCGACCTGGAAATCGACACGGTTCGCGTCCCCACGGGAGTGACGCTGTATCTTGCGGTGAGTTCCGTGCTCTACTCCCGCGGCAAATTTACGGATGGGGCGATGATCCTGTTCGACGGCGTCGAGAACGCCGGACTCTCAGGTCCGGGAGTGATCGACGGTCGCGGGGATGAGGGGCTGCCTTCCGCGGCGGCGGTGGCGGTCCGCAACGCTCGCTCGATCGTCCTGAAGGATCTGATGGTGCGGAATCCCAGTGGTCCGGGAATCGAGATCACCGACAGTCGCGACGTGAAGATCAGCAGGTCGAAGATTCTGGCCGTCGGGGAGCGCCAGGGTATCGGTGGTCTACACTTCAATCGATGCGAGTCGGTGATCTGCGAGCGATCTTTCATTTCGGGCACTGGAATCGGCATCTCGATTCAGGCTTCCGGTAGCGGCGGCCCCGTCGGCCGGACTCGGGCGATATCGGTCCGCGAGACGACCGTGCTCTCAACCGGGCTCGGCATCAGCATAGGTCCGCATAGCGATCGGCCGATTCAGGACGTTATGGTCCGAGACGGCGATCTGATCTGCAGCGGCCAGGGCATTTCTGTTGTGGCCCGGCACGGTGCGGGCGGCATAGAGGACGTGGTGTTCAAGGATCTGACCCTGGACGTGCGGCCGGTTGCCGGTGACCCTGAGACTGGGCGTCCGTTTTGCGTCCTGAACCGATCGGAAGGGCCCTTGAGACATGTCCTCTTCGAACGGGTTCGGGCGGATGCCTGGGTGACGTCAGATATTGAAGGCTCAAGCTCCTGGCCGATAGAGGACGTGAGGTTCTGGGGCGTTGAGCTGACCGCCGGGGATATCGCCCGTTCCGATCCGCAGCCGCTGTTTCGTCTCCGACAAGTGCGTCGACCGCAGTTCCGCTTTCTATACGTGTCCTGGCCGCCGAGCAAGCCGCATTCCTGGGCTGGCGTCTTGCAGCTCGAAGGTACTTCGGACGTTGTAGCTCCCGCCCACGAGGTATTCGAGAGAGCGGCACCTTGAAGGGTGGGCCTGTCGTCGAGTTCACTCAGTTCTCAGGGAGATATCATACCGTCGAGGCCGCGTCAGACCGCCGATGATCGAACATCCACCAACTTGTCAAACGATGTTGAATCGCCAAGGCACGATAATCACGGAAGAACGCCGGTGGAATCTCGGACGCATGTGAAGATAGCGAATTGTCCCTTTCAACTCGGCCTATAAGACACGTGTCTGCGGAGTATCCCGGCCACTTCCGATATGCGTTTGCCAATCTGGAGAGACTTTTTTCTGGTTTCGTTTGCGTGCGTATTTTTTGTTTCTTATGTTCGATCAGTTGTTCGACGATCACGATTGCGGGAAGCCAAGAAGCTCTCCTGGATCGAAGGTGGGGCAAGAAGACAGACCTGCCGGTCGTCGCAACTGAGTGGCCCGCACGGGGTGAGATAAGCAGGCGGGCCCGGATGAAGAAGACAACTGAAGATTGTCACCGGCAGGAGGATGCGCCGGTTGTAAGTCGGACGAGGTCCGACATGTGATGGGGAAATAGGCTTGACCGGCAAAAGGAAGAATGCCGGCGGGCGATGCTTTCCGAAGGGGTAAGCAAAGGAGACGGTATGAAGAACGTGATCAATAGAGCCAAGGCGTTCATTACGAACGAGGATGGCCCGACCGCGACCGAGTACGCGGTGATGCTGGCCCTGATCATTATCGCTGCCTTGACGGCGATTACCGCCCTGGGCAGCCGGGTGAGCGCGATCTTCAGCGAAGTCACCACGGGTATCGGCGGGTAATGAGCATGATGCTGGACCGCCGTGACAACAGCGGCGGCCGCCCGCGTCCCGGTCTCGCGCGGCAGGTTCGAGGCTTTCGCCTCCCACCGCGATCAGGAAGAGTCGGGACGACGTCAGGATGACGCGGAACACCGGTGTGGGCGTCCGTCCAAGGTGGGGCGGGCGCCCACACGTACTTCAGGGGACAGGCAGCGGGGAACGCGACAATATCTGGCAGACCCGCGAAGTGAAGGGTTGACGCGGAAGGGCAGCGGAGCGGAAGAATGTCGTACGAGTACTGGCTGACGGCGTGTGCGATCATGGTTCCCGGCATCATCTGGGCTTCATGGATCGACTACAAGGATCGCCGGGTGCCTAATTGGCTCAACGCGGCCATCGCCTGTGCAGGCTTCGCCGCACAGAGCTGGTTCTTTGGTTGGGTGGGGCTGGGATGGGGCATGCTCGGGCTGTTGGTCGGGTTTGGTGTGCTCATCCTGCCATGGCTGATGCACGGCATGGGGGCGGGTGACGTCAAACTGATGATGGCCATCGGCGTGTGGCTTGGTCCGGCCCTGACCTTGTGGTCTTTCCTGGTGGGGGCCCTGGTCGGCGGCGTGATCGCCGTGATCATGATCGTGAGCAGCGGCCGGCTGTGGAATGCCTGGGCAAACATCGCCACGATCATGTGCAAGATGTCCAATCGCTCGACCATCTTCAGCGAATTCGGTTCCGCCAGGAGTTTCGGGGAGACATCGCAGCTCTTGCCGTACGGTGTGCCGCTGACGATCGGCACGCTGGGCATTTTCTTTGCCCAGTTGGCGTTGATGAATGCGGCGTAGGAGGACGAAGATGTTGACTCACACGAACAAGAACCAGAGGGGCCGGGTCTTCAGCCGGCGGTGTCGTCGCGGGGCGGCGGTCGTCGAGATGGCGGTGGTCGCGCCTTTACTGTTGACCCTGCTTTTCGGCGTGATGGAGTTCGGATGGAGCTTCATGGTTCATGAGACCATCACGAATACCGCCCGGGAATGCTGTCGCCTGGCCACATTGCAGGGCACGACGGATGCCGATGTTGAGGCACGTTTCGTCCAGTCGATGGCCGGCACGGGTGTGGATGTCTCGATGGACATGATCGACATCACGCGATCGGGAGAGGGAGACAACCAGATCGTGACGGTCAGCATTGCGGTACCGTACTCGGAGGTCTCGATAACCGGTCTGACGTCGTTCTTGAGTATTTCGACGCAGAACCTGACATCGAGCTGTTCGATGCGGTCCGAGAGTACGTTCTAGTGCCGCGCGGTGCCGAAGCCCGCCTGGCAGTCGGGCGGGTCGGCGGGACGCGCGGTTGTTGAAGCCTCGGGGATCAGGGGGACACGACACGGCGTCGTTCCCTCATGAGCGTTCACCGGGAACCTGTCGGCAGAGACCGAATGGTTCTCCCCGCTCGTGTTGCGGAAGGAGCATCAGATGAAGAGTCGGGCAATCATCCCACTGGTGGTGGGACTGGCGGTAGGTGGCATCGCCATCAAGGTCTTCGTCAATGTGTTGAGGAAGGCCAAGGCGTCCAATGTCTCGGATACGGTCGAGGTCGTGCGCGCGGCGGCAGACATCGCCCCGACGATCGAGATCGGCGAGTCGATGGTTACCGTGGTGGCCGTGCCGAAGCCGCTGTTACCGGACGGAGTGTTTACCGACCCCAAGCAGGTCGTCGGCCGGGTCAGCAGTCAGATGATTCCAAAAGGCATGCCTGTGGTGCCCAGCTTGCTGGCCCCTGAGGGAACTCCGCCCGGCATGGTGGCCATGATCCAGGATGGATATCGGGCGGTCGCCATCCAGGTTGATGAGATTACCGGCGTCGGCGGTTTCATCAAACCCGGGGCGCGGGTTGACGTGGTCATGGTGGTCTCCGGCCAGGGCAGGAACTCGAATATCAGCAGGGTGATCCTGCAGAACGTGGAAGTGCTGGCCGTTGGCCAGAAGACCGAGACCAGCGGGCAGGGGGCGGCGGTGACGCGATCGGTGACGGTGCTGGTCAAGCCCGAAGAAGCGTCGAAGCTGCACCTGGCGTCCACGAAGGGCAAACTCCGGCTGGCGATGCGCAGCCAGGACGACCGACGCGAGCCCAAAGCCGTCACCCTGACCGACGACGATTTGTTAACGGACGGTGCTCCTCGGAACAGGAATCGGGGCGAAGACTCATTACTTGCACGGCTCTTTGGCAATTTGCCCAAGGCGTCCGATTCTCAGGACGATGTAAGAGGTGAGCCCAAGGCCTTGCCCGCTCCCGAGAACAGGGAATGGACAGTCGAGGTGTTGTCGGGCACCGAAGTGTTTCAAGTGAAGTTCGACTCGGAAGGTAAGGCCAGTGAGCCGGTGTCCACAGGGGTCCAGAAACCGGGAACGAACAAGGGCAAGTCGCTTTCGACCGACAGAGCCGTCGCGCCGGGCGACAGACAGGGCACCATGGCAGATTCTCTCACGACAGCGACTCCCAACACCGGCACTCAGGGAACCGGTGCTGAGAAGCAGACTGACACGATCGAGGCGCCAAGCGGCGAATAACCTTGACACAGGAAAGGGGCCATGAGGATGATCCGGATGAACGGACGATATGACGACATTTCGATGAGTCACCGCCGGTCGAACGTGCCGGCGAACGGGCTGCACGGGTGGTGGAAGGTGTGCGCGGCCGCGGTTGTGCTGTGCTGGACCGCGGGCGGCCAGAGTGCGGATACGGCACAGACGCTGATTGCCGGCCAGTCCGACCAGGGTTCGGCGCCTCTGGTTCTGAGCAACGGACATGGTCGTGTACAGGCGACCGTACACCGGGAGGAACTCGCCGAAGAACGCGTGGCCGTCGCGGTCGGCACCAGCACGGTTGTCGACATCAACGTGCCGGTGAAGCGAGTTGAAATCGCCAGCCCGGAGATCGCCGCCGTGACGATCTTGTCACCCAAGCAAATGCTGGTGTCCGCCCAGAAGGTGGGCATCACGCAGATCATCGTATGGAGCGAGGGTGACGATCGGTTGGTGTTCGCTGTTGAGGTCGAGCCGAACATCGTTCAGATCAGGGCCGCGATCGCCAAGCTGGTGCCTGACGCCAAGGTGGAACTTCGCGTCGTCAACGGCTCGGTGGTGGTCAGCGGGCGTGTGGTCAGCGCGGACGATGCAACCCGGGTCATGGATTTGTGCAAGATCTCGGGGGCCAAGGTACAGAACCAGATGGTCGTTGCCGGCGAACAGCAGGTAGTGCTGCGTTGCACGGTGGCCGAAGTCAGCAAGACAGCCATCCGGCGGCTCGGTGTTGATGCTTGGGCCTCTTTTGAGGCCAACCCCGCACAGACGGTGCGGGACATGATCGGACTCACCGATCCCTCGGCCCTTGTGCCGACACCCGGTTATCTCACCGGCACCTCGAACTTTTTCGGCAACCGTTTCCTGTTCGGCTCGACCGACCAAGGCGCGGGTTTTGCCATCAGTTCGAAGAGTCTGCAGATGGAAGTGTTTGTGCGGGCGCTCAAGAGAAACGGTCTGATGCGCGTCCTGGCCGAGCCGAATCTCGTGGCTCTGACCGGCCAGAAGGCCGAGTTCCTGGCCGGCGGCCAGTTCCCGGTTCCCGTACCGCAGCGAGACAACGTGACCATCGAGTGGAAAGACTACGGCATCAAGCTGCAGTTTGTGCCGACGGTCATCGGGCAACAGATGATCAGGCTTTCGGTTGCCCCTGAAGTGAGCGAGATCGACTACACCAACGCCGTGACGCTGGGATCATACGTAGTTCCCGGCGTGTCGCAGCGGCGGACGATGACGACAATCGAGTTGGCCAGCGGGAGCACCATTGCGATTGCCGGTCTGCTCCGCGAGCAGATTCGAGGAGAGATCAACAAGCATCCGGCACTTGGCGAGCTGCCTGTACTCGGTGCATTGTTCCGCTCGGTGGACTATCAGCGCGATTTGACCGAACTGATCATCCTGGTTACGCCGGAACTGGTCAGCAGCATGATGCCCGACCAGGTACCGACCGTGCCGGGCAAGGAGATCAGAGACGTCAGCGATTGGAACCTTTTCGGGATGGGACTTCTGGAAGGCAAGCCGATGCCGGAGGACAAGGCCAGACAGGGTGCTCTTCTGACCGAAGAAGCGCCGCACGTCCGGAAGTACGCAAGTCCGCCGGATCAGATGTCAATTCGTGGACCGTGGGGCGCTGCGGATCCTTCCGAAGTGACCCGGCCGTGATTGAATGTGACGGGGGCCCAGGGTGGGCGCCCCTACAGGGAAACAAGGGAAGAAGCGGGGCCCTGACCCCAGCAGGCGTGTCTGTTGGGAAGGGGTCTCAGGGGGGGCTGAAAGAAGTGGAGGTCGAGATGAGGCACACACACAGGCAAACCAAGGGCGTGCGCGGTCACTCGCAGTCCTGGCGGAAACGCCGGGGTGCGGCGGCCGTGCAGGTGGCGGTGAGTCTGACGGTGCTTCTCGGTTTCACGGCTTTGACCGTGGACGTGGGGCACCTGTACAACGTGCGGGCGGAGCTGCAGCGGACAGCCGATGCAGCGGCTCTGGCGGCCGTCGTGGAGTTGGGCGGTGGCCAAAGCGACGCGCTGGCGATGCAAGCTGCTCGGCAGACAGCCGACAGTTACGCGTCAGCCAACGCCGTTTTGAAGCAGGCCATCGTGCTGGAGGAGCAGGACATCACCTTCGGTCAGGCTTATATCGCCAGTGGCGACACGAAGTACACTTTCGAGCCGACCGAGACGTTCCCCAACGCTGTGCGCGTCCGCGTCCGGCGAACGGCGGATTCGCCGAACGGTGCTGTCCCGTTGTTCTTCGCGAGGATCCTGGGTGTTTCGGAAACGGACCTGACGGCTCAGGCAACCGCAACCCTGATCCCGCGAGACGTCGCGTTTGTGCTTGACCTGTCTGGCTCGCACAACGACGACAGTTCGCTGCGCTCGTTCAAGAAGCTCGAGATCGGCAACTACGGCGTGTGGACCCACCTGAAAGATCAGGATAAGGCCCTGGAGCCGAAGACCGACTCCCTGGGCTTCACCTCGGTCGTCGAGGTGACCGATAACGGCGACGGTACTTCCACGGTCACGATCCATCTGACCAGTGACGGTTCGGAAGAGACGGCGGCCTTGAGTCACCTGACTCTTGGCATGCCGGAGTCGGCATGGGCCCTGGCTGAATCCACTGCCAGCAGCGGTGGCGGTTACCCCGTATCGACGGGTCAGGACTCGACCACGGGCGTCTCCGGCCTGAAGTTTGACGAAACCTCGCTCGGCGAGGATGGTCAGGTCGAGACCGAAACCTTCAGTTTCAGCGTTCCGAACGACTCGCTGAAGGACCTGATGGTTGTGGCGACCAAGGCGGGCGGCGAGGCCGACACTTCGGCCCGGTACAATCTGGCCCCCGGCCCGTTGCTGGGCAACATGAACACCTGGGGCAGCCAGACGACCGACCCCGACTGGGACTTCGCCTCCGATTCAGGCCTGACGAAGCTGCAGAAGGGCTCGGGCTGGAGCCTGAACTCGTCCTTTGTCAGCCAGACGCTCAAGATGCGCGGCTATGGTCAGTACAATTCCGCCGAGATGGGCGTCATCAATAACGCCGCCTACGACGGCGACCTCAATGCCTACAAGCGTCGTGTCGGTGTGGCCCTTGGGCTTTACCGCTGGAAGAGCGGCAAGGCCGGCGGGCAGTCGGGCGGCAACGGCGATGATGTGATTGACGCCGGTGAAATCGTGACGATGGTTGCCTACCCCAACCAGACTGTGAACCCCGACTCATACAGCGAGAAAGTCGGCGGCAGTTTGTTTTCGTACATCGGCTACGTGATCATCAGCAGCTCGTCTCTGTGCCAATACAACCCTCGCGGCGAG
>CAZTQK010000146.1:0-13702 GCA_964615635.1 uncultured Planctomycetales bacterium | reverse complement strand
GAGATGGCAGCGGCCCGCAACTGTCTCGTGGTTCCGCACGGTTCGTCGGTATACAGCTACCACTTCGCGATCGCCAGCAATGCCACTCCGTTTGCCGAGTTTCTGATGATGGCTCCGCAGGCGGACCGGATCATGCCGATGTTCTCGCCGCTGTTCGTCGATGAACCGGTGCCGGTGGACGGGCATCTGGATGTGCCCGACAAGCCGGGATTCGGGGTGGAGTTCAACCCGAAGGTTGAGCGGCGGAGGCCGTTTGCGGGACCGCGACCCAGGTGAATGACCAATGACCAGATCGCAATGACCAAAGAATCTCGAATGACGAAATCCGAATGACGAATGAAACCAGAATGACCAAATCCGAATGACAGAACCTGAATGAGCAGATTGGGTGCGGGCTATACACGTTTGGTCATTCGAGCTTCGTCATTCCTTGGTCATCAGGATTTCGGCATTGGTCATTTGCTCATAACGCAAGGTGCGGTAGGGTCTAGGGTGTGCTTACGCCTGCTGGCCGCTGGGGATCTCGAACCGGTACCCGATGTCGCGCACGGTTGCGATGTACACGGGGTGGTGCGGGTCGGGCTCGATTTTCGAGCGGAGGGTATTGATGCAGCGGTCGACGCTTCGGTTGGTGACGATGACTTCATCGCCCCACACGCCGTCGAGGATTTCGTCGCGGGTCAGGGCCCGGCCCTCGCGTTTGGCGAAGAACGCCAGCAGGCCGAATTCCTTGGGTGTCAGCGTGACCTCCTGCCCGTCGCGGAACAGGCGGTGCGAGCCGAGATCCAGCTCGCAGCGGCCGATCTTGACTACTTTCTGCGCCGCTTGGCGACGGCGGCGGAGGAAGGCGTTGGCCCGGGCGAGCAATTCCTTGGTGCTGAACGGTTTGGTGACGTAGTCGTCGGCCCCGAGGTTGAGCCCCAGGACGATGTCCGACTCCTGGCCTTTGGCGGTGAGCATGATGATGGGCATGTCGGCACCGGTCTGGCGAACGCGGCGGCAGATCTCATAGCCGTTGATGCCCGGCAACATGATGTCCAGGATGATCAGATCGGGTTTGCGGTCCACCGCGGCCTTGAGACCCTGCTCGCCATCGGCGGCGGTCTGCACACGGTAGCCTTCGTACTCGAAGTTATCCTTGAGCACGCGAAGGAGCGTCGGATCGTCTTCGACGATGAGTACTGAGGAGGTGGACATTTCACCGGCCGCCGGGGCTGTTCGGGCACTCTCCCACTTGTCCCTTTGCGGTGATGCTGGGCACCTGCGTACCGTCGGGGCAGTCAAGAGCGATCACGCAACTGAACTTCCCGCATTTGGGGCACTTGACCGCTCGGATTGGCCCGCCGCCGCCGCCACGCTGCTCTCGGCTCGATGCGATCACCTCTCCCCCCTTGCCGACCGGCTGAACGTCGCCCTGTTTGAGCAAAGTGTCCCACTGGGCGGGCGTCAGCTTGAAGGTGTGATTGTCATGCCAGCAGATGTAGGCGACGGCGGATTCCGGCGTGTCGAGTTGGTCGTCCTCGGACGAGCCCCGCAGGGCGAAGAACACGGCCGCGGCCAGAATCACACAAGCTACGGCGATCTTGATGATAGTGCTGGTACGACCAGGTTCCGCTTGCGACGCGAAGAATACTGCCATGTGTGCTCACTGCTCCCGATAGTCCTGCCGGGCCAGCCAGTCTACCGTTCCGCTGGTATGCCGGGTCCGAGTGTTCTTCTTGAAATCAACATAGAGATACTGGGCGTGCCCATCGAGAAAGCTCATGCAGTGGAAGTTGGGTTTCTTGTGCCAGGAGGTTACCTTATAGTTGGGGATGAACTTGTCGGCGGTGTTGAGTGCCCAGTCGGCCGGGTCTTCGTACAACACGATAAACCGCGTCGGAGCCCTCTTGAGCATGATCCGGGCGATGTTGTCCTCCAGGTAGTCGATTCGCTGGTCGAGAGCCGCGCCCGTGTAACCTTCTCCTCCGGGACTCATGTAGGATGAGCTATCCGCGTAGGACGACCAGTTGTGATTTGCCTGGTAGCTGGTCCCGAGCACATCGTAGCCGGGGCTCTTGGTAGCCTGGCTGTCCGGTTCGTTGTTCAGCCGGACACCGAAGTCCGCCGGGCACCGGTAAGCCTCCAACGACATGCTGTTGCGCATTTTTCCCTGGTAGACGTACCTGTTCAGCGGGCGGCGCTCGGCGGGTATGTCCCAGCCTCCCCAGGTGACCTCGCCGTTGCCTTTTCTGCCGCCGAAGAACCACGTCTTCTGCAGCCAACAGAAGCGATCTTTCTCGGTGAAGATGTACGCCGAAGCCGCCGTCCCGAGACTCTTCAGGTTCGACAGGCAAACGGCGCGCTTCGCCTGTTCTCTGGCTTCCGTCAGCGAGGGAAGCAGGATCGCAATCAGCAAGGCGATGATCGCTACCACGACGAGCACTTCGATGAGAGTGAAGCCGCCCAGACGGCGCCGGACACGGGGGATTCCACGATTGAGAGGTTCAGGACACATGTCTGTTCTCACCTTCCAATTGGGGCCCGATTGAGCCCTCCGATTTCCCGCCCGACGTGTGATCGGCAGTCCTCTCTGGCCGACACGGTTCGGGCCAGCCACCCATGGGATCATCTTATCATATTGTTCGATCGGATGGAACCGGCCGGACACGTGAGTCCCCATGCTGGGGCCGCGGTGAGGCAATGGGCTGCCAGGTTCGGCGCCACTGCGCGGCCCGGTCCGTGGTCGGCGATCTGGGTCCGGGAGGAAATAGCCCTGAGCCTCGGTTGATCGGAGTGTCGCGTATCTCATGGCCTTTCCGTTGATTTCTGTGCGTCGAGAGTGGGGCCAGGGGATTCGCCCCAAGGTCGATGGTCGCTGCTACATTGAGATACATGGCCTGTGAAGATCGTCGCGGGCATCGAGATCCTCCTCGCCTACGGCCGTGAAGCCGGCCGTCCGCCCGGACGATCCTGCCGTGCTGTTCGAAGGCCTTGCGGCAACCGGACGGTGAAGCAGCTTCCCTTGCCCTGCTGGCTGCGTACATCCACCGTTCCGTCATGGGCTCGGACGATGAACTGAACGATGCTCAAACCCAGGCCGCACCCCGACGACGTGCGAGCCAGGCTCTGGTCAACCTGGTAGAAGCGGTCGAAGATTCTTGTCATGGCCCGCCGGGGGATGCCGATCCCGTTGTCCTGCACTTCGAGGCAGACCTGGCGATCAGAGACGCCGGCTCTGAGCACGACGTGTTTGTCGTCTCCGGTGTACTTGTACGCATTGTCAAGCAGATTCACCAGGACGGTGATGAGGGCCTCGCGATCACCGATAACTGTTGGCAAATCCGCGGCCGTTTGCACCTCAAGGCGGGATTGCGGAGTGTTGAAACGTTCGCTCACCGCTTCGGCGGCCGCCTGGACGATGTCACTGATGGAAACGGGTGCCCGTTCGAAGGCGAGCTTGTTCCGCTCCATCCTTGAGAAGGTGAGGAAGTTGTCGATCAGCCGGCTGAGTCGGTTGTTCTCTCGGGCAATGAGCTGGAGGTACTCGCGAACCTGGTCTTCGTTTCGGTATCGGCCCTCAAGCAGCGTCTCGACCAACGCCCGGGTGCCGGCCAGCGGTGTCCGCAGCTCGTGTGAGACCGTGGCGATGAGGTCGCTTTTCAGCCGGGTCAGTCGTGCCTGTCTGGCCAGGAATCGGGCCAGCAGGATGCACACGGCGGCGATCAGGATAATGGCCGAGATTGCGATCCAGAGATAGGCCGCTTGCTGCCCGTGTGAGGCCCGCGCGATCACCTCTGATTCATCCAGATACAAGGTCAGTTGCCACTCGGGCATCGAGGCCCCCACGGGGACGGTTAGAAAGGGTTCTTGCCCGTCTACCGGCCGTGTTGGAGACCGCAACTGGATGGTTGCGTCGGGTAGCGGAGCCCCTGCCTCGATCAAGTCCACGGCATAGCGGGCGATCGACTGCTCGTCGAACAACGCGGTCAGCCGGCCTCGGCCGAGCGTTGCCTGCCAGACGTTCCTTACAGGGCTCGGTCGCAGAACGAGCTGCACTTCCATGGGCCTATCGGACGACCAAGCCTCCCTCAGAAGTAATGGAAATGCGACCACTCCGGACGGGGCAGTGGCTGGGCTGGGCATCGCGTCAGAATAGGCGTCGGTCAGCCTCTCGGCCGCCACGAGACGTGCCGGGATGCGTTTGGGCGCGATCCTCGTGATTTCCTGCATGAGGAACAGCCTTTGGCCGCGTGGGAGCGACAGATCGCGGTAATCGAGCACCCTCCGCACCAGGTCTTCGACCAGGGGAGTCGATCTTGGATCGGCCGGATCGTTGATGAGCTGCAACGCCCGCAACTGAGCGGCTGGGACAATCAGCCGCCCGGTTATGTCGAACGCGTCTCGGTACTCGGGTGCGGCCAGTCTGGTGGTCAGAATGTCAACTGCGGCTGGAATCTGTCCGGTCTTGGAGAGGCATCGGGCTTGTGCCAGCAATGCCGATGCGCCGAGGTTGGAATCCTTGGCCCCGTGGGCGATCCGCCCGTATGCGGCTGCGGCGGCCGCGAGTTGCGACGGGTTCTGTTCCAGGCGGGCGGCCTCATCCCACTCCGCGGGCAGGTCGGCGGCGGGCTGGGCTGACGGCGGACCCGGCTCGGGGTAGAGAAGCCGGCCCACCTCGTCCCGGATGATGACGCTGTCGCAGATGCCGGCAGATACGATTCGAGAGAAAGCCTCCGCGGGATTGCCGGCCGAGCCGGCGGCTTCCAGCTTCGCCAGCCGTCGCGACCACTCAGTTGCCAGTCGATCGCGGAAGTCGATCAGGCGCCCCTTGTAGACGTTCGCCAGGCGATCGCGAACCGCCAGCCGCTCGTTGGTCATGGCCCGGTTCATGAACCACAGGAGACAGATGGTGGGCAGGAGCACGGCAATCAGCAGAAGCAGCAGCACAGGCCAGAGCTGCTGGCCCGGTGCAACCGCCCCTGCTGTTCGACGCCGCCATTTCATCTTGCCGGACTCCCGAATCTCACGCTGCTTCGCGAGGGATCCTCATGAACCGCCAGATCATCCGGGCCGCCAGAACGATCGTGGCTCCCACGTAGCCGGCCAGGCACAACCAGATGGCCGCAGGCATTGTGGGTTCGGACTTCAGATTGGCCTGGGCCGCCAGAACGAACACAGCCAGAAGGAAGAGCTGAAGAAGAATGCCAAACCGCACGGCGAACGAGGCAAGCATGTGTCGTGTCATGCCTATTTGCCTGTGAAGCCGTCCACGATCCGGTCAAGCTCGGCCTTCGCATCGTCAAACTCATTCTTCTCGATGCGAAACACGAACCAGTACACCATCGATTTGCCGAGGATGTAAGTACGATACTCGACCATGGGCTTGCCTTCATCCTGGTAATCGGCAACGTAGCGTGCGGCGGGCAATCCGGCAACCTTCTGCTCTGCCCAACTATCAGCGCGGACCGTGTAGCCTTTGAAAAAGCCCTTCAGGGTTTCGATATCGCCCTCGGCGGCGACCCGGGCGCTGTCAAACGCCGAACCATGCGAAGCCACGGTCAGCAACGCCCAAACCTTCATTCCCGGGCTCAGAAGATAGGTGGACATCTGGTATCCCTTGGGCGAGGGATTGCTGTAGAACGACCAGCCCGGCGGGGCGATCACGGCGATGCCCAACTCCTTGTTCTTGAAGGCAGCCGGGGCCCTGCGGTCCTTCTTCATGACTTCCGCCAGTTCCATCACCGCGTCACCCTGGTACTTGACCAGGTACTGGTGCGCGTCGGCCGAGAACCAGAGCGTGTGTTGCAGCAGGCGCGCTCCACCGCTGGTCACCGCGAGCATGACCTTCCAGCACTCATAGGTCCCCGCCGGCACCGATACTTTCTCCTTGGCAGTCACCTCGATTTCACAATCCAGGACCGAACCACCCATGACCGGGAAGATCGGAAACGTACTGCGATACCCCTCGGCCAGAGGCATGCGGCGGATGACGTAGATGGCCTGCTCGTTGTCGTAGGCTGTTTGCTCCAGATCGATGTCCCGTGATTTGCTGCGGTCCTTGGTGCCGGTTGTCAGTTTGACCTTACTGCTCCCGTACTCGGCGCGGAAATCGCCCATCTCGCTGTTGTACGTCCGGCCGGCGATCGGGGCGAAGCTGTCGCGCTCGGCGTCGACGCGGGTGAATTGAAGCATGTCGACCATGGCGATGACCATGGTCGACTCGATGCGCCAGGCGTCCTTGGCTGCGGCCTTGATGGCCTCGCTGCTGTAGGAGATCGTTCCGATCTCCCCGCCGGCCTCGCTCCTGATTCGCAGCCGCATCACTTCGCCATCGCTCCAAGTGGCGGGCTTGAGCTTCATGGGCTCGATGCCCGGCTGCGTGGCGGTGACCGGCCGGCTGGCCAGGACGGCTCCGGGCAACCGGTAGCGGAATGCGGTGAGGATGTTGCCGCCGGCCGGGATCATCTTCTCGACGAACAACTCGATGTGCTCGTTCACCGTGCGGCGGGCCATGTCCTTTGGCGTGGTTTCGAGCAACTCGGCCCCTTTGGGTAACCGGTAGATCTCGATCCGCCGCGTGGGTTCGCCGGTCGACGGCCAATGCTTCATGTAGAACCGAAACTCGTCTGTCTTGCCCGCGACGGGCTGGATTCCGCCGCCTGCGGTCATCTCGTTTGCGTACAGAAGCGGTTTGCCCGGCGGCACAGGCTTGTTCAGGGTGACCTCATATCGATTGAAGCTTCTTTGCCTGTCATGCTTTGTAGTGAACTTGAGCGGCCGGCCATCGTCGTCGCTCATGGCGGTGACGTTGATCGTATCGTCGTTGACAAAGCTGTTGGAGGTCACCTCTCGGAGACCGTCGTTGGTTTGCTGTCCGACGAAACGGGACTCAATCGTACCATCGGGTTTGATGCTGCTCACGTTAATTTGGGTCCTCGGCAGCGGTTTGACCGTGAGCTTGGCCGTGGCAACGGCGATCAGGTGGGCGCCATCCACGCCGAATGTTTTTTTCTTGGCGTCGTAGGCCCCGATGCGGATGGTGTAGTTCCCTGCCGTCAGGTCTCGAGAGTCGCTGGACGCCTTCAGGCCTGGGGAAGCGCCGGATTTCGACTCTGGGCCGCCGACCTCGTGTGACCTGGCGCTCGCGGCCGGCAGGTAGGAACCAAAGTCGTCGACATGCAATGCGAAGCTCTGTGTCTTGGCGGCCAACGCCGGGTCGAGATCCCATTTGATGTTCGCGATCGTGTATTCAGAGATAGTGAGCTCCCGCGTGGGTGTTTCCTTCTCCCAGCCCGGCCTTGGCGGTTCGAGGCGCAGCGAGAGTGTTTCCCGGATGCGGCAACCGACGATCTCGGGGAATGCAGGCGCGGGCATCAGCTTGCGGGCCTGGGCGATGAGTTCCTTTTGCTCCGGGAACTCACTGATCAACCTGTCGAAAGCGGCTTGTGCCTCATTCAGCCGATTGACCTTCTGCAGGCACAGGCCCAGTCGGTACTGTGCTTGGGCGACATACTGCCGATTTGCCTGGGCGTCGTTGACGATCTGCTGGTAGAGCCGGATAGCCTCGTTGACGTCGCCGGCGGATTCCTCGGCGTGGATGGCCTTTTCCAGGAGTACGGCGGGCGTTTCAGCGGCCAGGTTGCCGATGATGGGCAGAAGTGCGAAGACACTGGTGAACACGGCGAGGGGGTAGTACATGATCATTCTCCTTCTCTGATTCCAAGTGGGCTTTCTGCGTCACGAATCCAGCCCCAGGGGGCCCTTTCCCGGCGTCCTTCCAGCGGTCGCCGGCTGATCCTAGTATCGCTCAGTTTTGTTACCGCGCTGTTACCGCCGCGTCCTCCCTGAGTCCTTTTTGCGGTCGTAGACCGGAACGGGCACGTGGCAGCGCCGTATCCGCTTGACTCCTGGACGGCGATCAACTGGATATGCCCGTCTGGGCGGCGACGCCAACGGTTCGCTTGGCTGCGCCAATCGCCGTATAATGCCCGACTCACTAAAGGCCTTGCGCGGGGTCTGATATCGGGGCGACGGACCGCCCACATCAAATGGACTTTGGGCGATGGTTCTCACGAGCAACCGGCACATGAAGCAGATTCCAACGAGACGTGTCTTTCTTGTGGTCGCGCTGTTTCTCAGCTTCTCACTGCCGACCGTTGCCGAGCTGACGTCGAGTGCCCCGGCCACGGAACCGACAGTAACGGAAATGACAGGGCTGACCGTTCAGGCGATTCAAGCCCGGATCAAAGGCCTGGAACTCGAAACGCAACTGGATGAGGCCGCGCGGGCCAAGGCGATCGAGTACTGCAACCTGGCAGTCAAGGAACTGCAATCAGCGGAGGAGTGGGCACGCAAAGACGCTGATTACCACAGCGCCATCCAGGATGCGCCTGCGCAGCTCCAAGCCGCCCGCGATGAGCTCAAGAAAGCCCCAGAGCCGCCTGTCATCCCGGCAGAGGCGACCGTGGGCAGTCTGGACCAGCTCAGGCAGGGGCTTGCCAGGGCCGAGGCGGATCTGACCAAGAGCAAGCAGCGACTCGCCGATCTCGACAGGGAGCCCAGACGAAGACTGGATCGCCGGACCCAGGTCAGGCAACGGCGCGAAGAGATCGGCAAGGAACTTGCCGCGGTGGCTGAGCCTCAGGGGTCGGCGACGTTGACAGCGGCCTTCGGCGTCTGCATCCAGGCGCGGGCCAAGGCCAGGCAGGCCGAGCTTGCCGCATATGACAGCGAGCTGGCCAGCTATGACGCCGCCGGCGACCTGCTCTCGGTCCAGAGGGACCTTGCTGTTCGACAAGCGTCACAGAACGAGAGACTGGTCGCACTCTGGCAGGAAGCGATCGCCCAACAACGCCAGGAGGAAACAGCGCGGCAGGTGCGCGAAGCGGAGGAGTCGCGACGGCGGGCGGATGCCGAGAGCCAGCCGGTGGCCAGGCGGATTGCGGCCCTTGCGGAGGAGAACAAGGAACTTGTCCAGCGCCGGCAGGAGCTCGGCAGGAAGATCGGACAGGCGGTGCGGGATTACAGCTCTCGCAAGGACCTGCTGGATCGGACGAAGCGAAACGCCGAGACAGTTCGCGAGAAGGTACAGGCCGCAGGGGTGACCAAGGCCATGGGGCAGTTGCTTCGGAAGGAGCGAACGGAGCTTCCCAAGATCAACGAGCTTCGCAGAAGGGCAGAATCCCTGCACGAAAGCATCGCCGAAGTCGAGCTGGAGCTGCTTGATTTGCGGAAACAGAGAGATCTTCTGGTCGACATCCCTTCCCTGGTCTCGCGGGACATGTTGCAGTTCGATCCGGCCTTCGTCGAAGGGAGAAAGTGGTTTGAGGATGAGCTGACGAAGCTGTACGAGAACGAACGCGACTACCTTCAGTCGCTGATCAGCGATGGCGGCACCTATCACTGGCGGCTGATCGACTTACAGGATGTGACCGAGTCGCTGATCAAGGAGACAGAAGGGTACCTGGCTTTCATCAACCAGCACATTCTGTGGCTGCGCAGCCATGAGGAGATGACTCTCTCGAGCCTGCTCGAGGCCTGGGATGCCGCGAAATGGCTGTTCAGGGAGGCTGAATGGGGCGACGCATTGCGATCGCTGGTCCGCGACGCCCGCGAACACCCGGTTCAAGTGGCTTTCAGTCTGCTGGCGGTCGTGCTGTTTGTTGGAAACCGCCGCCGGTTTCGCCGGCTGCTCGTTGACAGCGGCGAAAAGGCCCGGCAGAAACTGAACACGTCGATTACTCCGACCGTGATTGCGCTGGCGTGCACTCTCATGCTGGCGCTGTCATGGCCGCTGGTGTTGTGGCTGGTATCGTGGCGGTTGAGCGTGCCGGTGTCAGCCTCCGAAACGACCAAGACGATCGGAATGGCCTTGGGCCGGGTGGGTGCATGGCTGCTGATTGTCGGCGGTATCCGCGAACTGCTGCGGCCCAAGGGGTTGGCCGAAGCTCACCTGGGCTGGTCGCCGAGCGCCCTGAAAGTGGCCCGACGGAACCTGGGGTGGCTGCTGCTGGTCGGGATGCCGCTCAGTTTCGTTATCAGCTTTGTCGAGTATTGGCAGGTCGCCGCCGACTGGAAGGACTCTGTTTCCCGGCTCGCATTCCTGGCCATCCTGGTCGCCTTTGCCGTTTTCATCGCCCAGGTTCTTCGGCCTGGCAGCGGTATCTTCGCCGGGCGGATTGCCCGCCGTCAAGGCGGCACCACGGATCGATACCGGGCGATCTGGTATTGGGGCCTGGTGGCGATCCCGGTGGTGCTGGCGGGTTTCACCATTGCGGGGTACTACTACACTTCCCTCCAACTCATGGCCCAGATCTACCGGACCGCATGGTTTGTGCTGGCCCTGCTCGTCATCCGGGGCCTCATTCTTCGATGGCTGTTCCTGACACACCGTCGGCTGGCGATTGCCCAGGCCCGCAAGCGGTTGGCCGAGAAGCAGGCTGAGCAGGCCCGCGACGGCGTCCAGCCCGCGGGTGAGGCGACCGTTGAGGAAGCCGAACCGGAGCTCGACATCGCCGCCCTCAGCCAACAGACGCAGCATCTGTTCCGTGCAGCGCTGTGGCTGGCTCTTGTCATCGGCCTGTATCTGATCTGGGTGGACACTCTCCCGGCACTCAAATACTTGCAGAGTATTATCCTGTATTCACCTCACCCGGACATGGCCATCGCCCTCGCCGATCTGGCCCTGGCTGTGGTGACTGTGATCATGACGATCAGCGCCGGCAAGAACGTGCCCGCGTTCCTGGAGATCACCATCCTGTCCCATTTGCCGTTGAAATCCGGCGAGCGGTACGCGATCGTCACGGTTGTCCGATATGTGATCCTGGCGATCGGTATTCTGGTGACGTGCGGCTTTCTGGGGATCCGTTGGAGCAGCGTGCACTGGCTGATTGCCGCCGTGACGGTCGGCCTGGGATTCGGTCTTCAGGAAATCTTCGCCAATTTCGTTTCCGGCCTGATCCTGCTGCTCGAGCGGCCGATTCGCGTCGGCGACACGGTGACGGTCGGCGACATCAGCGGAACCATCAGCCGCATTCAGATGCGGGCGACGACCATCACCTCATGGGACCGCAAGGAGTTGATCATTCCCAACAAGGAGTTCGTGACTGGCAAGGTGATCAACTGGACGCTCTCGGACCAGTCGCTCCGGATCGTCATCCCGGTCGGCGTGGCCTACGGCTCGGACACCGCCCGGGTCGAGTGGATCCTGCGGCAGGTGGCCGGAGCGAACTCCGAAGTGCTCAAAGACCCGGCCCCGCAGGCGTTTTTCGTCGGCTTTGGGGCCAGTTCGCTCGACTTCGAGTTGCGGGTGTTCACCCAGGGGGTCGACCGCCTGCTCAGCGTCAAGCACGCCCTCCTTAACGCGATCGACAAGGCCTTCCGCGATGCCGGTATCGAAATCGCGTTCCCGCAACAAGACGTTCACATCCGGTCGGTCAAGGACGTCTTTCCGGTTGTGCAGAAACCGGGCGACTAGCAAATCACTGCAGTGCCGACGGGTGACCGGGTCGCGATGGTCGAACGGCGCAGAGTGTGCGCCGATGAATGTCATCCTTGACTCATCCTTCAGCCTTCGTCATTCATCCTTCCCCGGTCACCGTCACCACGATCTGGCGTTGGCGGGGCTTGATGTCGCACTCGAGATGGAAGATCTGCTGCCAAGTGCCCAGGGCGAGCCGGCCGTTGCTGACCGGCACGGTCAGGTCCGGCCCGAGCCAACTGGCCTGCAGGTGCGAGTGGCCGTTGCCGTCGTTCCAGGCCTGTTCGTGACCGTAGTCGCGGCTGGGCGGGACGAGCCGGTCGAGCAGCTCGGGCAAGTCGTGTTGGAGGCCGGGCTCGAACTCGATCGTGCCGAGTGCCCCGGTGCTGCCAATGTTGAACAGGTGGGCGATTCCCGTGCGGATGCCCGATGCCTCGACGATCCGCGCCACCTGCCCGGTGATGTCGTGCATCTCCCGATGGCCAGAGGTCGGAATGTTGATGCTGTCCTGGTGCGTCAATGTATGGATTGCCTCACTCTCGCGGTTGTGTGGTCGTCTCGTCGTCAGGTTTGTCCGCCTCGGTGTCCACCTGGGGCCGCCGCAACGATGAACGAAGCTTGTCCATCAGCCCTTTGCCGCCCGCGGGCGTGGTCATGTCGATCTTGACGATCCGGCCCTGCGTCTTGCGGCTGACCGACAGGCGCAGTTGCTTCTGGTCGGCAACGAGCTTCTCGAAATCCTTCACGTTCGCAACCGCGTTGTCGTTCACATGGGTGACAATCTCGTAAGGGATCATTCCCGCGACGGACGCCTTGCCGCCGGGCTCGATCTTCGACACGATGACGCCCGGATCATCATCCTTCTTCTGGAAGTAGCGGCGAACCTCATACGTCAGATTGCGGACGGTCATTCCCAACGGTTCCGACTTGTACCGCGGAGCGGAGTCGAAATGCGGGGGACTGACGAGCACCTCGAACTCCTTCTTGACCACCTGACCATCGTGAAAGAACTCGGCGGTGTACTTCTTGCCGAACCCAAGGTCGGTCAGCGCCCGGGTGAAGCTGTTCTCGGCGCCCGGCCACGGTTTCGGCAAGTGTTCAAAGGACTCGGCCGGAATGTCGTCGAGTTGGTCCCACGGGAACGAGTCGAACCCGCCGTAGCGGTCGTCATCAAGTCTCACCTCGAGCGGCTTGGGATGGCCCTCGACGTGAAGACGAATCAGAATGTATCCGGCGTCTATGCCGGCTTTTGCGGCCGGCGAATCGGGATGCACGAACGTGACCAGCGCCCCGCTCCGTCCGTCGCCGGTCAAGTCGGACACGTTGTTCGCCCGTGCCAATTCGCGGTTGAGGGCCTGTAGTTCAACCCCGAGCCATGCCAGCCGGTTCTCATCCTCCTCGCTGAGCGGGACGTTGTTCTTGTCAGCCTGGTTGGGCAGGTCGGCAAGTGCTTCCTGGACGTAGGCGACCGGCGTCAGCCGCATGTCTCCCGATGAGTATGCGTATTCCTGCCGGATCGTCACCTTCTTGCGCCTGGCGATCGGCATGGCCACCAATGACAGGTCGTTATCGAAAAGGAAGGCTCCGTGCACGCCGCCCAGCGAGTCGGGATACACCCGCTGCTTCCAGCCGGTTGCGAACGCCGCGATGCGGTCGTGGTTATAATAGCCGATGCGTGCCTCGCCTTTGACGGAGACGTCGGCGGCCAGGAGCATCTGGTCCCGAAACTCGAGAATGGGACGCTGCGAGGTGCGCACCGCACCCTCCAGCGGCGTTTCCAGCGTCACCAGCAGGCAGCCGTAATCGGTCAGCGAGCAGTCGAACTTGGCCGGCACCGGCTTGCCCTGCGCGGGGTGAACCACGACCCGTTCGAGCCGCGCGGTCACCTTGGCCTCAAGCTGGGCAAGCACCATGACGCGTTTCTCGTCGAGCAGCAACCCCATGACGTTCCGCTCGGTGGCGTCTGCGTCGTCGCCGTCCTCGTCGTAATAGGAATACGAGCGGTATCGCTCCTGTCCCTGCGATTTCGGGCTGCGGAAGCTCAGCGCCACACGGAGCAGACACTGGCTGCAGCGGTCCTCAAGCGCCTTGAGGGTTGCGGTCATATCCTGAGCGGGCACAGTGGCCCAGCCCTTCGGCGAGCCCTTCCATGTCTCGTCGGCCGACACCCGGTCCTTCATGCAGACCGCGACCGGCGTGCCTTCCTTCGCCACGATCAGACATTGAGAAGCAACGGCACAG
>CAZTQK010000145.1:0-13759 GCA_964615635.1 uncultured Planctomycetales bacterium | reverse complement strand
GCATGGAGTTCTAGTGCGGTGGCCATTCTTGTCCCCGGATGTAGATATACGATTCAGACCGGCCTGAAGGCAAACGGGGGATTGACGTCCGGTAAGCACGTACATCGTGATCTGGAGGCCCGGTATTATCGGCCTGACCGGAAGCGTGCGGGTCCGTGACAGTTTAGGCGGGTGCCACTGGCAGCTTGTCTGAGGCTGTCCGGGAATTCCTTGCACTAACAGCTAAGAGCTTCCTCAAGTCAGAAATCGAGCAGCGCCAGGATATCCGTGATCGTCCCTTCCTTGGTTTCCAGCCGCCCGGGAGTGTCGGGCGTGTCAAAGACCAGCCACTGTTTCTTTGCCCGAACGGGAAGCTTCATCTTGTACGGCTTGCAGCGAGGAATGGCGGCGACCGCGCGTCTGGCTCCCTGATAGAGGGCCTCACGTGTCTCGGTGAAGGGCTGGAATTCGGCCGCCTCGCGGCTCAGGCCTTTCTTCACCGCCACGGTCACGCAGTCGGTACCCAAGAACTGTCGGGTCTCACGGCAGGTCGCCTCGTCGCCGCTGACCATGATCGGCGGCACCCCGAAATGCCCGGCGATGGCCGCCACCTGCGCCAACTCACCCGATTCGACTCCGTTGTACCAATAACGATTCTCTGTGCGAGATGACTGCGTGTGACAGAGCACTCCGTCAGGCGTGCCCATCATTGCATGGAAGGCCAGCATGACCAAGCCGTCAAAGGTGTTGTCCAATCCCGTCAGCGGGCCGGGCCGAGGTGTGCCGGTGATGCACTTGGCCCCCGGCGGAATCAGGTGGGGCAGGATGGCCCCGTTGCCGTGTCCGTCGAGTACCAGGATCTCTGATGCCCCTGCATCCTGCAATCCGCGAACGACGGCCGCGAGGTCACCCATGAAGTACTCGCGGGCCTCCACGGCCAGTGGGGTCTCCCGCTCCCGGGTCTGGGTGAACTTGTACACCCCGCTGGCCCCTTCCAGGTCGGTGCAGATGTAGATCTTCGGTCCGGCTCCGGCACGGCCTGGTCCCACGCAGCCGACGACCAGCACCAGCAGGCAGCATGCCAACAACGGAGATGTCCACGCTTGCAGGGGGGCCATGGCCTATACCTCCTTCGGATTTGGGGTCTCGCAAAACTTGCCGACATCGGGCAACGCCCGGGAAACGGCTTCAGGCGATCGAGTATATGCCGGAATCCGCTGACGCCAAGCCTTTGGCCGGATGCCGCCGACTCTGCATTTTCCGGTGTCCTGGCCGGTTTACCCCGCCGCACGGATATGGTAGGATTCCGTACATGCACGATGTCGGGCTGATGTACGCCGTCGCCCGGACGTCGGGTCCGCCGATATCGCGCATGACATAGTCTGCTCGCAGAACGATGACCGGGGCGTAGCTCAGCCTGGCCTAGAGCGCTTGACTGGGGGTCAAGAGGTCGGAGGTTCAAATCCTCTCGCCCCGAATCGCAACTGAGTTCACCACAAGAACTTGTGTTCCTTCAGGAC
The DNA here is from genome assembly GCA_964615635.1 of uncultured Planctomycetales bacterium. Classification (GTDB taxonomy): domain Bacteria; phylum Planctomycetota; class Phycisphaerae; order UBA1845; family PWPN01; genus JAUCQB01. The sequence continues at coordinate 12,260 of CAZTQK010000145.1, read as the reverse complement.
TCTTGATTCCGCGTCGCGATTGTGGTCGCAAATTGGCCGCGACAAGAAATAGTCTTCGTGCAAAACGTGTAGGTTTCAAGGGTTCCGATCGCTGGGCGTATTAGCGCGTAATCAGGAGGTCTCTGGGCTATCGTGTTCGGCGTGGGATGTGCCTGGTGTGGATTGACCGGTCAATCGCGGTGGATCGGTCTCGCTTCAAAGGCGCTGCCGCAGTGCCAAGTCGAAACAGGCGAGGTGTGTCATTTGTTGCGGTGACCCGCGCTTGGGCTTCGGGGTTGGTATTCCATGGGCGGAGCTTTGCCTGGAACTTCGGCTCGACATGGTATTCTGGCGTAATTGCCTGTCTTGGTGCAGAATGTGAACACGACAGGCAGTACCGCACCGGTCCCGGTAGGCTGCAGTAGAGGCTTCAAGGAATCTCGTGGACGGCCGGCCGGTTGCAGGTGCCTGTATGTCAGCAGGTCTGCGTGGTCCATGGCTGACCGACAAAGACAAGATCCGCTTGTACCGGGCAGTCTGGCTGACGCGGAGTTGATTGCCCAGGCACTCGCCGCCGGGAGCCAGGATGCCCGTTTGCAGGTGGCGAGGGAGCTCTTCTTTCGCCACTTCGATCTGATCAGCAGGACGATCAGCTCAACGCTCGCGGCTTTCTCTCTGCCAGCCGGGGACAGCTACGAGAAACGGGGCGAACTCGACACCCACGTTCTGGATTCGCTCTTCCTGCAACCAGGGTTGACTCGCCTCAGCCAGTTTCAACCCGGTGCCGGGTCGTTCACCGGCTGGCTTCGGCAGGTCGTCCGAAACCTGGTTATCAGTTGGCTTCGAAAACAGGAGGACAGACCCCTCGGCCTCGATGCCAGGGGTGGAGAGGATTCCAGTCCGCCGACTTCGGTCAGGGGGTCAGTTGAGGACGACGCCGATCCGAGTAGCAATGACTCGTTTCCCAGGATGGACAAGGTCCTTGCCGAGTTGAGCGATGCCCAGCGAGCAGTGGCCTTATTTCGCCTGTTGCCCTACCGGTCCTGGGTCCAAGGGGATGCTGAGCTTGTGGCGAAGCTCGCATCGAAATCGCCCGAGGAGACGCGTTCCGCGGCCGACCTGATGCTGGACCGTTTCACGTCGGGCCAGGAGTACGTAGATTACTGGCTCGCGGAGCAGCAACTGGAGACGGAGCAAAGGAGGCTGCTCACTTACCGGCGCCGTGCGGGCAAGCTGGAGACGTACGTGGGTGCTTTGGTCCTGAGCCACCGGACGGCCATCGAGAAACTGGTGGGCCTCCAGCGAAAGCAGATCGAGGCCCTGTCGGTTGTGGAGCTTCGCAAGGCAAAGATCCCGGTCGAGAGCCCGGCTCAGGCGGAGGCGGTGCGCAACTGGCTGGTCGCCCTGTGGCTTGTGGCCAGGACGGAGCACAGGCTGTCCCAACTCCAGACGAAAGCCCGCGGGCAGAGTCCGCCGTTGCTGGGATATGAGGACGTTGCCGAGTTCCTGGGCATGAGCGCCAAGCAGGTCCGCAATCATTTTGATGCGGCCAAGCGTCGACTGGGGCCGCTCTTGGGGGATGGGGACGATGAGCCATAGGAATCAGCAAGCGGAGCCGGACTTGCGTAATGTCCACTGGCAGGGGACGTTCGTGAGGTTAGTATGAACAACGTGAACGACGAGACACTCAACGGCGACAGCGGAGAGGGCTGGCCCAGGAGGCCAGGAACGCGTCGTCCGCCAGCGGCGGAGTCCCCTTGCTCGCTTAGCAGGGCCTCCGATTACCTGGAGCAGTTGTGGCGGCTGGTCGACGGCGACCTGAGCGAGGTCGAGGAAGAGCGGCTTTGCCGGCATACCGATGGATGCCCGTACTGCACCACACGCCTGGCCGGAATGGCAGCCGCCAATGTCGCGGCCGAAGAGGAGTCTATACTACGATCGCCTGAAGAAGTGTGGCCCGTGGCCGTGCCCGTACCGATTGCCACGTGGCGTACGGAGCGCCGATCGTCACTCGGTCCGCTGTCCCGCATCCTCGTTAGTATTCGCGATGGGATTGTTGAGATCCTCGAGAATCCTGGACGCCTAGTCCCGCTACCCGACATCGCAACTCGAGGCGACGAAGAGGCGGAGCCCAAGCCGGCTCCGACCATCGAGTTGTCCAGTTTGGGGCTCATTTGTCGTATTCGCCTGACGAGCACAGATGGAAGCACCTGCACGGCGTCTGTCCATTTTGATCTGCCTGCGCACACACGCACGGAGGGTCTTTCCGTCCTGCTGGTCGGTCCCGGAAATGCCGAGCTTGAATCGCAAACCTGGCAGCCCGAGGGGGTTGTGTTCCGCTCTCTCGAGGCGGGAACCTACGATATCATTCTCTGCCGGGCCAACCGCGATCTGGCTCAGTATCAGTTGCAGATTCAAGCATAGAGGCTAGTTGGTTTCGTGAGTTCTTCCCTCAGGCCTGTTGGCCTACTGGGGCCGCTTGTGCGCGAGACGAAATGTGCTTTCATAGAATGCGTGAATGGTTGGCAAGACCTGCCCGACGTCCTGGCGCTTCGTGTAGCTCATCAGCTGCTCTGCTCCTCGTGGCGCTGGGCAACAAGGCCCAAGCTTTCGACGACTCGTACCCGCACACCCGTCTCGCAGGCCAGCAGCCGCAGGGCAGCTTCGGCGCAGACCTGCGGTATGGCCATCTCCGCGGCGACTTGAGCGGCGGAGACATGTGACTTCATTGCGAGGGCTGCAACAGCAAACTCGTGGGCCCGATCGACGCGTTCCTCGAACGTCTCCAGGTCAAACAGGTCACCCAGTGGCTGGAGCCGCAGATCGCGCTGGTCGAACAAACTGACCACGCTGCCAGCATCGTGGAGTATCAGGGGTAGCAGCGGATGCATCCACTTGCAGGATCGCGACTCCCGGCCGTTGACAATTGAGATCAATGACTCATCCCAACCGGCAGGCGACGCAAGCATCAACAAGCAGCCGACATCCTGTGCTTCGAAAACCGCCTTCATTTCATCGAGCAGGAGGGAGAGATCCGAGAGGCCCGGTTTGTGCGGTTGGAGGCCGGCGTCGCCGGGTCGCCAGAAGATTGCCAGCAGGCGGCATTCTGGCCGAAACCGCTCTCCATCGATAAGATCGTAACCTCGCAGGGCATAGCACGCGGCCCGTGCAATCTGCGGATAGCGATGCAGCACCGCTCGAACCGGGTCCTCCGCTGAAACCCCGGTCCGGGATTGCCAGTCCCAGAGCAAGCTCGGCTTCAGCCTGGTAGTCTTGCCGGATTTGGGGTCGGCGATAGTCTCAGTTCGCGATACCGACTGGCGCAATCGCTCGAAGAAGCCGTCGATCACCAGGCATTCTGCGACGGTCGGCGCCGGCAAGGTGGAGGAAGCAGTCGCAGAGCCAGCCGGTGCGGTCATGCCTCGCTCTTCCCGCATGATGACCGGCGCCGCTCCAGTCGCGTGCATGCGGCATTGATTTTGCCTCTCCCGCCGGCATCGCCTGCAGATGGGCTGATGGCATCCCGGCGCCTGGCATTGACCGCCGACGCCGTAATCATGCTCGATGAGCCGGCCGCAGCTTCCGCAAGCCGTCGGCCGGAACCGGCCGGTCGGGGGCTGGCGGGGTGCAGCCGAAGCCGCAACGCTTCCGCGGCCGGCCGACTCGGAAAGCGTGAGCCTTGCTGCAGGATCACCGTGCAGCACGAAGGCGGCAAGCATGGATATGCCTCGGTCGAGCCCGCGGCCGTGCGCGGCAACCTGCCGGGCTCGGTAGACCGCTTCGCCAATGGTCGCGCCCTCCAGGAGAAGCCGGTGCAGCCGGCGGCCGAACTGGGCCGACTCCTCATCCAGCGGCTTGCCCAGGTTGCCAACGAAGAGTTCGACGCCAGCGTTGAGAAACGCCTGGGCCAGCCCCCCGACGGCCAGCCCTGCAGTCGTCGCACCCGGGGAAGCAGGGCTCACAGGTTCAAGGCCAGGTTCCGGGAGCTTACCGCCGATCCCTGATTCGCAACTGTTCGCGACGACCAGCCGGGGCATCGACGCAGAGCCGGCGAGCCGGGCGATATCGCCGGCCGTCAGCGTGCCGTCGCTGAAACGCAGGCCGCCGGCCGAGGGTTCCCTCGGGTCGAAATGCGAGTGTCCCGCGAAGTGAAACACATCGCACGCCGCCAGCATTGTTCGGGCTTCGGCGACCGTCGTCGAGCGGTTCTTCAGGCGGATCTCCCAGCCGCGATCAAGGACGTAGGCACTCTTGATCAACGGCCCTTCCATGCGGGCCGCGGGCAAGTTGCCTTGCGGGTCCGACAGGATGAGCAGTCGCCGGGAGCCTTGGCGGTTCGGCCGGAGTGAGGAATGACTGTCCTCGAGTAGCACGCGGCCGATCGCAAAACGCTCGCACAGAAACGCCTCGCCGTCGTGGAGCCACTCGCAGGGGATGAAATCAATCGCTGGATCCAACGAGAGACGCAGCAACATGGGCGGCGCATCGTTGTCGTTCACCGCCGCGGCGGGCGCGACCAGCTCCGGCTTGACACTCGAAGGAACGAGCAGGCCGAAGAGTTCAAGTCCGCACTGTCGGACCGTCTGCTGTGAGACAACAGCTGACCCGCCGGGCGCCTCCCGCAGAGCCCGAACGATCTGGGTCGCCAGTTGCTCAGTCCGAAGCTGCTGATAGGGCAGTTCTCCGGTCGCTCGCGTTCGGGTCCCTGCTTGCCCGCCCTCGAACGATACCTGGAGTAGACCATCTGCAAGCCGCAACCGCAGCAGCATCGTGTTCTCGTCGTTCCGGACCGACCGACTCATACTCGACTCCCCGCAGCGGTACTTTCTAAAGGTTCTCGTCTTTCCTCCAGACGAATCCGCCCGTGTCCATCCTCCCAGTGTTCGCACCCGCTATCCGGCCTTGCCCGCGGGCTCGGCGAACAGCTCGACATGGACCGGGCAATCCGTGACGGTCAGCGCGGCCCCGGTCAAACCGGCGGCCTTGAAGCGAAGGTCGCGGCCCATACCCGGCGAGTCGTACTCCTTGACCTCCGCCTCGCGGATCGAGCGGAGGCATGTTTCCACCTCGGCCCGCCCAACGGTCGGCTTCGTACCCTTGGGCTGCTCCCATGCATCAATCGCATACGCCCGCACGAGCTTCGGCCAGAGCTTCTGGAGCGTCGAGGGCTTGTCAAACAGGTCGATGCCGGCGATCTGCCCGCCGATCACAAACGCGACCCCGTTGCAGCCTTCAGGGGCAGTCAGTTCGGAACGCGCCGACTCCAGTGCGGGCGCCACCTCCTCAAAGGCGTCAAGCAGCGAGTCCGTGCACGAGAAGGACCCCGTTGAATCCAGCTTGCGATCCACCTCGTCCCACACGGCGGACTGATCCGACGAAGCCATGCCCGTGCTCTCGAGCGAGTTGCTCACTTGCCGGTGGACCTGTTCGCGCAGACGGGCGTGCGAGGTAGTCCCGCCGCTGCTGAACAGGTCCGAGACCGGATGCCAGCGGCCCCGCTCCACGCAGCTCACCGGTATCTTGACCTTGCTCTCGGCCGGCACCATCAGGCTGGCGTTCACCGCCCGGTTCTGCTTGGCCCCGAGCAGGACCTCGCCGGCCATGAGGAAGACCATCCGCCTGGACCAGTTCCGGGCCAGCAGCGTCGGCACCTGACCGGCGTCGCTGACCTCCGAGATCTCGAATTCCCCGCTTGCGACGGCCTCGTCGAGCGTGGAGTAGTCCAGTTCGCCCGCCGAGGACCATCGCAAGCCGAGAACGCCCAGGGCCCCCTGTTCGAGCAGCTCGCCGACCGACGCCGATGATAACGCTTCCCTCAGATCGGATTGCATGTCTGTTTCTCCTTACTCGGCCCACGGCAACGGCGGCGGGCCGGTCCAGTTGGCGGCCATTTCCTCCAGCTTCTTTCGCACGCCTTTCGGTCGGAGCCAGCCGAAGCCAGCGTTTTGAAGTTCGTGGACTAGGCACCGGAAATCCTCATCTGTCCAGGATGGCATTCCGTGTCGGGACAGGGTCTGCGTGGTTTCCTCTCGGGAGGGTGTACGACCATGGGGTAGCTCGCCCGCGTAGGGCGTGTGGAGGCAGAGGAAGTTCCTTATGCAGGGTTCGGCCCCATCGTCCCAGTCCGCCGATTCGCGGGCCTCTAGTTCCCAATCCAACTCCCACAACCGGAGCGTCTGGTCCCAACCCCCCGACAGCGCCCAGCGATTGTCCGCACTGAGGCAAACCGAATGGAGCCTGTCGGTGTGCTTCTCGAGCGTCCTCACACAACGGCCCTTTGACACCTCCCATAACTGAAGCTCGTTCAGTGAATTCCCCAACAATGCCCAGCGGCCGTCTCCGCTCGAGCAGACGGAATTCACAACCCCTTCGTGCCCCTCGAATGTCCTCACATAACGGCCTGTGGCAACCTCATACCATAGAAGTATATTGTCTCTGCACGCCGCCAGAGCCCAGCCTCCATTCTTACTGAGGTGGACTGAAATCACAGCGCGTGCAGGCTTATCCCCCAACATCCGTGCACAACGCCCTGTCGAGACCTCCCACGCCCGAAGCGTCCCGTCCCCGCTTCCCGACAACGCCCAACGACCATCCGCACTTAGGCAAATGGAAGTCACCGAGTCTGTGTGCCCGTCGAACCTTTGCACACAACGACCTCTCAAGACTTCCCACAACCGAAGCGCCTGGTCATCGCTCCCCGACAGGGCCCAACGACCATCCGAACTGAGGCAAACGGACCTCACCCCACCTGTATGTCCCTCGAACGTCCGCAAGCAGCGGCCCGTCGAGACCTCCCACAACCGAAGCGTCATGTCGTCGCTCCCCGAAAGGGCCCGACGACCATCCGAACTGAGGCAAACGGACTTCACCCCACCTGTATGCCCCTCGAACGTCCGCACGCAACGGCCCGTCGAGACCTCCCACAACCGAAGCGCCTGGTCATCGCTCCCCGACAGGGCCCAACGACCATCCGAACTGAGGCAAACGGAGTTCACACATCCTGTGTGCCCCTCGAACGTCCGCACATGCCAGGCGCCTCGAAAGCTCACGCGCGGACAATGGCGCGCGACATCTGCCCACAGTTCCAGAGCCTCCGCTGTCCGGGCATGGCCCGAGAGAGCCCGCGCTTTGCGAGCAAGTTCCAATGCTGCTGTGTAGGCTGTGCTGGTCAATGCCAGTTGTGCCTCTTGGACAGTTCTGTCGAACTCGGCGTGGGTGGTGCTTAGTTCCTCATTGGACACGCACCGACTGATGAGCAAGGGGGCAGCGAATGCATCCCCGTCCCCACTGCAAAACGCAGAGACTTCCCAGAGCCGAAGCGTGTCGTCCCAACTCCCCGATAACGCTTGGCGACCGTCCGCACTGAGGGAGACGGCAGAGACTCCAGACGTGTGTCCCTCGAACGTCCGCACGCAACGACCGGTCGAAATCTCCCACAGTCGAAGCATCCTGTCCATACTCCCCGACAACGCCCAACGACCGTCCTTGCTGAGGCACACGGACGTCACCGGGTGCGCACATCTCTCAAACGTCTGCATGCAACGCCCCGTCGAGATCTCCCACAGCCGAAGTGTCGCGTCAGAGCCTCCCGACAACGCCCAATGAGCGTCCGGGCTCAGACAAACAGAACTCACATGGCTTGTGTGCCCGTCGAACGTCCGCACGCAGCGGCCCGTCGAGACCTCCCACAGCCGAAGTGTCGCGTCAGAGCCTCCCGACAACACCCAACGAGCGTCCGGGCTCAGACAAACAGAACTCACATGGCTTGTGTGCCCGTCGAACGTCCGCACGCAACGACCCGTCGAGACCTCCCATAACCGAAGAGTCCGGTCATCACTCCCCGACAGAGCCCAACGACCATCCGAACTGAGGCAAACGGACTTCACCCCACCTGCATGCCCCTCGAACGTCCGCAGGCAACGGCCCATCGAGACCTCCCACAGGCGAAGCGTCTGGTCATCGCTCCCCGACAGGGCCCAACGACCATCCGAACTGAGGCAAACGGACTTCACCCCACCTGCATGCCCCTCGAACGTCCGCACGCAACGACCCGTCGAGACCTCCCACAACCGAAGCGTCATGTCGTCGCTCCCCGACAACGCCCAGCGCCCGTCTGCAGCGAAACAAACGGAATTCACCCATCCTCGCTGCCACCCAAACACCCGCACGCACTTAGACAGTTGTTCCGCCCGGCACTTTGCGCGTCCGAGTGCCGTCGCCGCCTCTGGGATCTTTGGCCCGATCTCCTCCAATGCGCTTACCGCCGACTCGTCGTCTCGTCGTTCCAGATGAACCAGTCCTAGAGCATATGCGGCCCTTCCATCGCGTTGATGGTTCGCAGCCGACTCTTGAAGGATCGCGATCAGTTTCCTGTCCGTTATCCGTGCGGATCGCCACAAAGCCAATCCCCGATTGTACGTGGACTCCGGATGAAGCGGATCGGCCCCAATGGCCCCGTCCCAGGTCTTCTCGGCCTCCACCGACCGGTTCAGATTCAGCAGCGAAACCGCTTTGTTGTTCATCGCATCGGCAAGCTGCTGCAGCGGTTCGCGAAGCTCTCGCTCATGGGAGCGGCCGCAGGCCTCGGCAAAGGCTTCACGAAGGTGGTTGACGAGTTCGCTGCTTTCGGGGGGACGCTCCGTGGGCACCTTGGCCAGGCAGCGGGCAAGAACTGCCTCCAGGCAACGGGGTCCACTTAATCCAGTTGTGCCCAGTGCCAGCGGTGCAACCATCTGGTGAATCTGGCGACACCGGGTAATCCAGCGTTCCTTCTCCTCCGACGGCGCATCATCGCCCGGCCAGCTCGGGAACGTGAAGGGCAGCCGGCCGGTCAGTAGTTGGAAGAGAACGATCCCAAAGGCATAGGTGTCTGCGGCGGACGTGACCTGCGAAGCCCCGGTGAACTGCTCGGGGGCCATGTGTGTCGCTGTACCGAGAGCCTTGCCCCTCATGGTCATGCCGTCCTTGAGCTGGACGTGCTTGCCCGTGTCATCCGCCGTCTCGGCCGTCTCGCCAAAGGCTTGCTTCACCAGGCCGAAGTCGGCCAGCTTGGCTATCCCGTCTTTGGTCATCAGGATGTTGGCCGGCTTGAGGTCGCGATGGATCATGCCCCGCTTGTGCAGGTAGGCCAGGCCGTGGGCGATCTGGATGGCGATGTCCAGGGCCGTGGCCGTGTCCTTGACCTTGCCGTCGCGGATCCAGGATTCCAGGTCGCCTCCGTCGGCGTATTCGAGGAACAGGTGCGGCCGTTCGTCGTAGGGCTTGACGAAGTAGGCGGTGATGATGTTCTCGTGGGCCCCGAGCTCGACCCAGGCCAGGCACTCGTTGATCAGCCGGTCGAGCATCCGCTGGGAGGCGTGAGCTTTGGGCAGCAGCGTCTTGATGGCCACGTCCAGGTCCCAGTCCCGGTCGTGGGCGAAGTAGACGATGCCCATGCCGCCTTCGGCCGAGCCCTTGATCTCGTACCGGTCGTCGATGACCTGGCCGGGTCGCCACGTAGGCGATTCGGACCGATCTGTCCGGGCGGGGATACGGTCGGTATTCTGCCCGGAACCGCGTGGATCGTGGTTGGAAACCGCCCCTTCAGGGGCTACGGCATCGCGGTTGGAAGCCGCTCCTACACCAGCGGCGGGTTCGCGGCTGGAAACCGCTCCTACAGGGGGGGGATCGGAGATGGTTTGCTGGCCACTCAATGAGACCAGTTCCCTGGCTGTCATCTGCCGGCCATCGTGGGCACGGATCACGTCGGCTGCCGGTATCTGGTAGAACGCGCCGCACTTGGCGCACCGGGCCTTTCGACCCGCGTGCCGCTCGTCGATCTTGTAAGGCGTCTTGCAGTTGTCGCAGGTGAACTTGATGGCCATCACATACTCCGGTGAACTGCTCTGGCCGCAGGGTCGCGTACGGCCGACTGCTCGTCGAAAGCTCTCCGTGAAGTGAGAAGGTCGCCTTCCGGAGGCACGACCTTCCCCGACAATCCGCGGCAATTGCCGACGGCGCCGGTTGCCAGAGGATAGCATGTCTTCGCAACGCACGGAAGGCTTTTTACGCGGTTAGACGGCGGAGACTTTCTCGGCTCACGCGGTTCCGGACCGTTGCCGGCCACGGCCGCGAAATACGGCATCAGGTCTTCCGCATCCTCGTTGAAAAGCCCGATCCGTCTGACGAGGCGGGCAACGCCTGGGGATGAGATCAGAACGGCGGTCAGAGGGGCGCACACCATCGGCAGCCCCACGAAAGCCAGACACCATGGGGCAGGCCAGGGCTGGCCCACGCCAACGAGCAGAATTGCCACTCCAAGCAGCCATACCGGCCACAGGTCGTTAATGGCAGCGACTATCCCGTAGCTCGTGCGGTCGGCCCGATACGTTCGCCATGACCAACTGCAGAAGAGTAACCCGAAAACCGCCCGAAACCGCAGGACCGTGATCAGCGGGCTGACCAGGAATCCATACAGGTGCAGAATGACGAACTCCGGCAGATGCGAGAGAATCTGCCCCGCAGCTTTGGCCGTCCCAGGCCGCCGGCCCCGGGGGCAGAAGACGTTCCACAGCAGCGCCGCCAAGCTTGGTACGAGGCATGAGAACAGGGTAAGAAGCAGCAGGCATGAGGGCAGAGTTGTGTAAGCCCATTGAACCGTGTGCAGGCCGGCATTCCAGTAAGGTGTTGTTGTGCCAAGAAGGACATCGCTTCGAATCGTCAGTGCGAGCAGGCACAGCACGCCAAGGATGCTTGGCAGGCAGGTGACGTACTGCCACGCGGCCGTCGTCAGAACGAACCGCTGGGGGCACCGGCCCCTGAAGACCCAACCGGCGGCAATGTGCTGAAGCGAGCCCCGCAGCCACCGCGAGTCCCGGGCCGCGTACTGGGCAAAGGTCTCGGGCATTTCCTCGTACGATCCGCAATTGACGTCGTCATGGATGACTCTGTAGCGGTACTCGCTGAGCACGACCGCCTCGGCGAGGTCATGGGAGGCCACATAGCCGTTGAGGCCGGGGAACCGGCATCGGACCTCCTGGGCCAGTAGCCTCCCGCAAGCCGGGCGCATCGCGCCCGTCCGGGCGGCGTAGTTGTGGCCGTAGTAGCTCCAGCCACCCAGCATCTTCTGGAGGACCTGACAAGCCAGCCCGCCCAGGTGCCGTCGGGACCAAGCCTCAACTAGGCCGATCAGCGTTCGCGCCGCGCGGATCTGAATGGGGGCCTGCACGATGGCCACGTCAGCGTTGTCCGGATGAAGAAGGACGCGGATCAGACGCGAGATCGCTTGTCCGGACATGACGCTGTCGGCATCAAAGCCGATGATGAAGTCGAGGTCTTCGGCAACGGGTGAGCACAGGAACTCGTAGACGTTGCCGGCTTTGGCGTTCGTTCGCTCCACGCGCCGGCGATATGAGACGGGAATGTCTGTATGGCCCACCCACGTCGCAACCGTTTGTCTCTCTTCGTTCTCGCGGTCGGGTCCCGAGTCGGAGAGCACGTGAAACCGTGTGGTCCGGGCCGAAGCTGGAGCATCCTGGACCAGGCTGGTCCAAGTGGCGGCAAGCCTGTTCATGACGTCCGCCATATCCTCTTCATGGACCGGGACGATGATCCCGATCCTCGGGGCCGGATTGGGCAATGCCGGAAGACAGGGGATGCGAGGCCCGCATCGAGCAAGGAAGGGCACCAAAATGAGGCAGAGCAGATCGAGAATCGCGCCCGGGGCAACGAGGGCACAACAGGCACAAAGCAACCAGTCCGCAATCGTGAGGCCGTCGCGGCCGAGCAGGTGAAACAGAACGGCGCCGAGCCCGACTGAACCAGCCGGCACCAACCACAACAGCGAGTTTCTGACGCGGGTGTTCATGGTAGCAAGACCGCAATCTCACCGGGGACAAGGTCCGACATCTCAGTCCGCAACCGGACCACGTACTCGACCAGATCGAAGCTCTTCAGTGTGCGGTCCTGTTGGGTCACGCCTCTGCGTATCGCGACCAGATTGCCACAGGTTTCATTGCTGGTGCGCACCAGGCGAAATCGAACGCTTCCGCCGTCGGCCAGTCGGTCGTCCATCGCCCCATATGGGGCACGGATGACCAGAACCGCCGCAGTGGGATGGGTAACCGACACTACGGCCGCCGCGGCGGTAACCTGGGTCTTGTCGGTGACCTGAGTGACGATCCCCGCATGAGGGGCCTTCACTTCGTACCCCGTCGGCATCTGGCTCAAAGCAGCGAGCCGAGCCCTCCGCACGGTAAGATCGAGTTCGATCTCGCCGCGCAGCCTCATGTCCTGGATTTCCT
>CAZTQK010000144.1:0-13827 GCA_964615635.1 uncultured Planctomycetales bacterium | reverse complement strand
CCTGCGATACGCCGAAATCTGGATCAGCGAGGCCCAGGAACGAATGGTGCTCTCGATCCCGCCAGCCAACTGGGACGCCTTCCTCGCGATCTGCGATTCCGAGGGGGTCGAGGCGACAGTCATCGGCACCTTCCGCAACGACGGGCGGCTGATCATCAAGTACGACGGCAAGCAGGTCGGCGATATCGACGCTCGTTTCCTGCACGGTGGTGTTCCGAAGACGCGCAGGGAAGCGACGTGGAAGCCCGCCGTATCAGGCGCGACCTCCCTCGATCCCCCCTTGGCAAGGGGGGAAGGAGTGATGGGTGCCTCGTCGCGCCAGCGGTGGGGGGCCGACTCGGAGGCAAGACAGTCGACTTCGCCGGGTGCCATGCCCACGGCTTTGCGTGGGCATGCCAACATGCGCGACGGCCGCGAGTTTCTCCTGAGTCGTCTGTCGGATCTCAACGCCGCCAGCAAGGAATGGATCATCCGTCAGTACGATCACGAGGTGCAGGGGGCCAGCGCGGTCAAGTCTCTGGTGGGGCCCGGCCTGGGGCCGTCGGACGCGGCGGTATTACGGCCGAGGCTGTCAAGCGACAAGGGCATTGTGCTGGCCAACGGCATCTGCCCGTCGCTGAGTGATGTTGATCCCTATTGGATGGCGGTCGCGGCCATCGACGAGGCGGTCCGCAATGTGGTCTGCGTCGGCGGCGACCCGAACCGCACGGCCATCCTCGACAACTTCTGCTGGGGCAACTGCGAGGACCCACAGACGATGGGCGCGCTCGTCCGCGCCTGCCAGGGATGCTACGACGCGGCCGTCGCCTTCGGGACGCCGTTCATCTCCGGCAAAGACTCGCTCAACAACGAGTTCGCCCTCGATGCCAACGACGCCAAGCAGCTTGCCGAGATGATGCCGCTGTTCAACAACCGCATTCGCATTCCCGAGACGCTGCTGATCAGCGCGATGAGCGTGATCGACGACGTCAAACGATGCGTGACCATGGACGCCAAACCCAGTGACCAGCCCACGCCGTTCTTCTACGTCGGGCTGAAGGCCCGGCAGTGGCCGGAGATCCGCATAAGTGACGCGGCCGGTCTGCACGCGGCCGTCAGCGGGCTCATTCGATCGGGCAAGGTCCTGGCCGCCCACGACTGCAGTGACGGCGGCGTCCTGCAGGCCCTGGCCGAGATGGCCTTTGCCGGCCAGTGCGGCATCGACGCGACGTTCACCGATCTCTGCCCGTTCTCCCCCGGCACCAGCGGCTACATCCTGCAGACGCCCGAGTCGGCGGCGGATGAGGTCGCCAGAATCGCCGAGCAGCACGCAGGCATCATCGCCCGACGCATCGCAACGACAACCCGCGCGGACAAGCTGAGTTGGAAGGCTGGGGATCAACGCCGCGAGGTGCCGCTGGCTGATCTGGCCAAGGCGTGGCGGGCGAGCTTGGATTGGTAGGAGAAGAGCGGTCTGCCAGAGCAGACAATAAGCCATAGGTGGGAGGGCATCCATACCCTGGCCACGGTGGTCCGCTGGTGCGAGAATCCCTTCTCGCTCCACCCCACTGGCGAATCCTTTCGCCTTTGGTGGCCGCGGATGGGAATCCGCCCGCAAAGAGGACCGAGATGGGAATCTCGGTCCAGCCGCTTTTGGGCAATCATGCCCACGCAGAGCCGTGGGCATGGCACCCGAAATCGAGAGATCGAGAGGATAAGGCTCATGTCTCTGATCATGGTTCTGATGGCGTCGCTTCTGCAGGCGGCAACAGGTCCGTCGCAAGAAGCGACATTTGTTGAGGTCAACGGCGAGAAATACGGGGCCCAGGCGGATGAGCTTGGACCCATCGGCGGCGGGCGGGGCTACACGCGAATCGTTACCAAAGGCGACTTCACGGCCACGAACCTTGACGAACTGATCGACGCCCTGGGCAAGGCCAAGGCCGGGCAGGTCGTGTTCATCCCGGGGGAGACGGAAATCGACTGCACCGCCCGGGTTTATATCGAGGAACTGGTGCTGCAGGTCCCGGCCGGGGTCACCCTTGCGGGCAATCGCGGAGAGAACGGGTCGCAGGGGGCCCTGCTCTGCTCAGATGCCCTCAAGACGCCGGTGCTCATTCGGGCAACCGGCCCCGACGTACGGATCACCGGCCTCCGCATCCGCGGCCCCAATCCCAAACGGTACCTCGATCATCACCATCGATCCTTCGCCGAGGGCCGCGGGCACGAGTACTACTACAAGTTCCCGACCTCCGCCGGCATCGGCACCGAGCACCCTGGCCTGGAGGTCGACAACTGCGAGATCTCGGGCTTCGGCCATTGCGGCGTCAAGCTTTCGCGCGGTGACGGGCATCACATTCACCACTGCTTCATTCACCACTGCCAGTACAACGGGTTGGGCTACGGCGTCAGCCACGATGTCGCCTCGTCGTTGATCGAACGCAACCTGTTCGACTTCAACCGCCACTCCATTGCCGGTACCGGCCGGCCCGGCTGCGGCTACGAGGCCAGGCACAACGTCGAACTGGGCACCTCGCTCAGCCACTGCTTCGACATGCACGGCGGGCGCGACCGCAAGGACGGCACGGACATTGCCGGCACGAGAATCATCATTCACCACAACACATTCCGTGCCCCCGAACATCCGGTGGTAATCCGCGGCGTGCCGCAGGAAACGTGCGAGGTGTTCGGCAACTGGTTCCCGCGCCACGAAAGTCCGCAGGCGGCTGTTCGAGCGTCGGCCGGTACTCACGTCCGCAACAACGCCTGTGGTGCGGCCCCGGCCGTCGTGGATCCGTCGCCGCAGGCAAAGGAGAAGGCAGCCGCCACACGGCCGGGTTGACCCCAGCGTTGCATACTGCAACGCCGGGGAATGAAGAATTGAGAATTCAGAATTCAGAATGGGCCGTGTTTGGGCGTCGCCCGTGAACCTCACCTTCGATGAGCTCCGGAAACGGCGATGATTCGGCGCGAAACGCCCGCTCCAAACATACTCTTCTGCACACCTGCGGGGATTCTTGTGCAACTGAGGGGCCATCTGTGCCGACGTGCTCGTTCCCTGACCGATGTCGGTGACAACAGGTTCAAGAAGCATTGGCACACGACCAGGAAGACTGAACGCGGAATCGCGACAGATGCGCCGGCTGCGGGGTGAGGACACTTCTTGGCTGGTTCGAGTAGAATGGCCGCCGGTGACGGAAGCTATGACGGACAAGCAGGCGGTCAACGGCAGTCTCGATCTGATGCGGCGCGTACGCGTGGTTCTGGTGCGTCCACAGGTGGCCGGAAACATCGGGGCGGTCGCCCGGTTGATGGAGAACTTCGACGCCGGGCAGCTTGTGCTGGTTGAACCAAAGGCCAGTGCGGTTTCGAGAGAGGCCATGCAGCGCAGCACGCACGGCGAGCACCGGCTGACCTCGGCCCGGATCGTCTCGACGATGCGCGAGGCGCTGGATGGCGTGGTGTATGCGGTGGGAGCCAGCCGACGGCGCGGGCCGGTTCATCAGGCCGACGATCTGACTCCGCCGGCAATGGCCCGGGTCCTGGCCGAGCACGTCGGCGAAGGTGACGTGGCCGTCCTGTTCGGCACCGAGGACAACGGGTTGTCGCGTGAGGATTTGGTCAACTGCGACGCGGTGGTGAACATTCCGGCCAGCCCTGCCTACGGCACGTTGAATCTCTCGCACGCAGTGGCCATCTGCCTGTATGAGACGTTTGTGGCCGTGGCCGGCGTGTCGGAGCCGAAAGGGCATCCCAAGCGGCGTCTGGACCCGGCCGACCTGGCGCTGATGGATCGCCTGATGGCCAAGCTGCAGCATGCCCTGCTGACCATCGGGTACCTGCGGCCGGAGAAGCCCGATCACCTGATGTTTCCGATCCGCAACATCCTCTCGCGGGCACAGTTGACACGGGCGGAGGCGCAGATTCTTATTGGCTTGGCGCAGCAGATCGACGAGTTTGCGGTGTATGGAAAGAAACGGCAGGCGTCCGAAGATTGACCTTGGACGACCGAGCTGAGTTGTTGGTGAAACGCCAAGGCGCCAAGAACGCCAAGAAGAGGTATCGCGGTGGAACCCTGAAGAGCAACGGAGGCCATCAAACATGCTCTGGCCGGACTACCGATTACGAACACGCGAGGCCCTTAAGGCAGAAGACGGCTATCTGTCGTGGGTTGTCGTCGAACCGATCTGGTTCTTTCCGACACCTGCTGACAGATCGCCAAGACGCCCGTGGAAATGGCGTTTCGTCACAAAGGGGCAATTGCTGATCTACTCGGTCACCTGGCTGGAGCGCGAAGTCCTGAATGGCGGGTTCGCCCAGTACTTCTGCAATCCAAGCGGTTCGTTTTTCGTCGATACCCTTGAGGGCTTCGAGAGATGCGGTATGAGGCAATATGTTGATCTCCTCATTGAGGCCGCCCACATCTTCCCTGATGGCAAACCAAGCCTGATCCGGAATGAACGTATGGCTTTCATTGACCGGTGTGCGGAAAACCAGCGAGCCCAGGGCAACGGCGTGGACATGGAAGAGAATTTGATGGTCGTTAATGACTTTGTATTCGACGGTTGTAACCACCGGTTCTATGAGATCTATGGTGACGGAAACGAATACTACGCACGGATGGCCCGTTACATCCGCTCGCATCCGGAGGAGTTCTTCAAGTAGTACTCTCGCAACCCGTCCGATTGGCGGAGACAGGGTTTTCAAGATCCTCAGCAGAGGCGGCACATGAGGAACCGGATCGTGAGCTTGCCAAGATGCTGCTACACACTCGCGATCAGCGCGGCGACAGCGGTAGTGTTGACCATGTTTGGAGCACCATCGTCATTGGCCGAGGTGGTCGCATCGAAACCGGTTCTCCGCGAAGTCACAGTCGTTTCCAAGACGCATTTTGACATCGGATACACCGATCTGGCGTCCAATGTGCTTGAGCACTACCGCACGACGATGATCGACAAGGCGTTGGCGGTTTGCGAGCAGGCACGCGAGTTGCCGCCCGGGGAGCGGTTCGTGTGGACTCTGCCCGGCTGGCCGTTGAGCCACATTCTCGGCCCGCTGCAGACAAGCGAGCGGCGCGAGCGCATCGCCGCGATGATCCGCGAGGGTCGCCTCGTCTGGCACGCCCTGCCGGGCACGACCCACACCGAGTCGCTCGAACTCGAAGACCTCGTCCGCGGCATGGGCTTCTCGTCGCGTCTGGCCCGGCAGTTCGGCCAGGAGTTGCCCTGCGATGCCAAGATGACTGACGTGCCGTCGCACGCCTGGGCGCTGCCAACGATCCTCGCCCGAGCAGGTGTGACCTTCCTGCATCTGGGCTGCAACCGCCTGAGTACGCCGCCGGATGTGCCGGTGCTGTTCTGGTGGGAGGGGCCCGACGGCAGTCGCGTGCTCACCATGCAATCTCCCGCCTACGGCACAGGCCTCACGCCGCCGGCCGACTGGCCGCACGCCGTCTGGCTGGCCCTGATCCACACAAGCGACAACCAGGGTCCGCCGACGCCCGAGCAGATGCAGAACCTGCTGGTACAGGCCAAGAGCGAATTATCCGGCGCCAAGATCCGCACGGGCCGGCTGTCCGACTTCGCCGACGCCATTCTGGCGGAGAAGCCGGAGCTTCCGGTGGTCCGGGCCGACATGCCCGACACTTGGATTCACGGGATCATGTCCATGCCCGTCGAGTGCGGCCTGGCCCGCCGCGTGCGTCCGCTCATCGGGGCGACCGAATCGCTCGGCACGCTGCTTGACCTGTGGCGCGTCGGTGACGTGGACATGAGCGGGACGATCGCCGAGGCTTACGAGCAGAGCTTCCTCTTCGGCGAGCACACCTGGGGGATGGACGCCAAACGCTTTCCGCGACTGTACGGCCAGGCATGGCAGGATGAGTACGACAAAGGCACATTCGTGAAGCTTGAACAGTCGTGGGGCCAGCATGCAGCCTATATTCGTCGAGTTGAGGAACTGATCAGGCCGACGCTGGGGGAGGGCATGCGAGCCCTGGCCGGCGCTGTCAACGTCGAAGGGACACGGATCGTCGTTTTTAATCCTCTCGCGTGGTCGCGAGACGACGTCGTCTCGTTACCGTGGTCGCAGGCGACTGTGGGCAAGGTCCGCGACCTGGAAACGGGCCGGTCCGGCGCGGCCGAGCTCAAGGATGGGCGGCTTTCCTTCGTGGCTCACAACGTGCCGCCGCTCGGCTATCGCACCTTTGTGCTTGACAGTGCCGGGGCAGTCTCGCCCACGGGGAAAACGGCGTGGCAAAGGGCCGATTCCTCGGACGCCCTGCAGGTTGTCGAGAACCGCCGATGGCGTGTCCGGATCGACATGACGCGTGGGACTATTACCTCGCTCTACGACAAACAGACGGACCAGAACCTTGCCGGCGAGATTGACGGAATCGGGCTTGGTCAGTTTCTCTACGAACGCTATGACGCTGACGGCATCTCGCGTTTCCTCGATGTCTACACCAGGGGCAAGGCCCCATGGCTCGAAGGCGACTTCGGCAAACCTGGAATGCCTCCGGCCGCCCAGGTTCCCCACAGTGTTTTCTCGCCTTTCCGCTTCTCGCACTCGATCGATCACGGGCCGGTCTCCACCCGGATCATCCTGACCGCGCAGCCGTCCGAGCTCTTCAACGGCCGCGTCAGTCTGACGATTCACCTCTACGAGGACCTGCCCTTCGTCGATTTCGAATGGAAGGTCTCCGACAAGCAGGCTACGCCGTGGCCCGAAGCCGGATGGCTGTGCCTGCCGCTGCGAGTCGATCAGCCCAGGTTTCGGCTCGGGCGCCTCGGGTGCATCGTCGACCCCGCCCGCGACGTGCAGCGGTCGGCCAACCACATGGTCTACGCGCTGACCACCGGTCTGACCGTGACAGGTCCCGACGGGAAAGGCGCGGGAATCTGCCCGATCGACTCGCCGCTGGTCTGCCTCGACGAGCGGGGGCTGTGGAAGTTCTCTCGGGACTTCGTTCCCAAACGGCCGATGGCGTACGTAAACCTCTTCAACAACCAATGGTCCACGAATTTCGTGCAATGGGTCGGCGGCGCGTGGTCGTGCCGCGTGCGCCTGTGGCCGATTTCGGGCACCGCCGGTGAGGATGCTCTCGTCTCGCCGGCGATGGAGGCGCGTGTTCCCTGCCAGGCGACACAGGTCAACGGCAAAGCCGGCAGGCTCCCTCTGACTCGGGCCGGGCTGAAGCTTTCGCGCGGCGGCGTGCTGGTGACCGCGTTTGGTCAGAACCCCGACGGCGACGGTCTGCTCTTGCGCTTGTGGGAGCAGATCGGCAGCGATCAACCCTGCCGTGTCCAATTGCCCGATGGGCTGCGGCCGGCAAGCGTCCGGCCGTGCGACCTCCGCGGACAGGCTTCAGGTGAGCCGATTCCAGTGAAAGAAGGCGCCTTCGGGGTGCCGATGACCCGCTTTGCCCCTGTGAGCCTGCTGCTCGCCGAGCAGGCCGAGTGATCGACATTCACCGCAGGAGGGTGCGTTAAGCCCGATGCGGTTATCGCAGTCAGTGAGTTGGGTTGCAGACCACATTTGCCATGCACGCAGGAGAGTACGTCATGTCCAGGTCTTGTAGCATTCGCCTCGCGTTGTCTGTCTCGCTCGTGCTTGCCTGCATCGGCGCGCTGCAGGCTGCACAGCCAATAACCATTCCGTTTGCGGAGACCTTCTCGCAACCAGCCCTTGATTCAACCTGGCAAGTCGACGTCTCGCCCGGAAACCAGGTTGAGGCCAAGGATGGTGCGCTTCAGATTCGCGCGAAGCAGAACACGTACGCGCACATTCAGCGGCCTCTGGGCGTCGATTTCATCCGCGCCGCGTGCGAGATCAAACCCGCATCGTCCATCACCTGGTGTACATCATTGTTTGTCTATTGGGATTCGGGCAACTGGTGCCAGATGGGGGTGATCGACCGCGATGGCGGGCGCTACTATGCCCTTGAGATGGTCGACGGCCGTTCGCACGAGTACTTTCTGGGTCAATGTCCCTTCGACCAGTGGCACCAAGTGACCATCGAACTCGGAGCCGACTACCTCCGTTATTCGTCGGGTCAGGGTGCGAACCGGTCTCGGATCGAGGCATCCCATCGCCGCCCGCCGCAGTTCTCCGGAATCCCCCGACTGCTGATCGTCGGGAAGGGACACGGCGGGCCGGCCGGCTATGCGGCGACCGACCTGAACAACGATTACGCAACGCCCGGGGAATCTGGCGCTTCGTTGGTGCGCAACATCACGGTGATGGCACTGGATTGGAACAAGCTGCGTGCGACGGCCGAAGAGCGGAAGGCCTGGGATGCCGACGGGCGCGACGTGCCTGGTGAGAAGGAACTGGCCGCCATCGATGATCCCTCCTTCGACAGCGTCATCCAGTACCATCTGGCGATGAAGCATCCTCGCGAGGCCGTGGGCATCAAGGATCATCCGCATGACATCGGCATCGCGCCGGACGGCTCACTCCAACTGAGCGACGACATCAACAGGCCGGACTCTCCGGTCGCGTACTTTGAAGTCGGCGAACCGGCGTACCGCTTCGGCTCCGGCAAAGAGCTTTGTCGAAAGAAACTGCTCAACGGCTGGATGCCCATCGTGGTGGCGGCCGACAAGCACGACGGCCTCGATTTCGAGCAAACAGTCTTCGGCTGGACAAACGATCTGTCGGTGGACGAGCCTCTCCACGGGTGTGTTCGACTCGAGATCACGAACACGACGGATGCGGCCAGAAAGCTCAAGCTGCGGCTCTGCGTGAAACCCGCCACCGACAAGTGCCCACCGAAGGAATGGTCGCTCGAAGTGCCGGCCAGCGGCAAGAAAGCCGTCGAAGCGGCGGTCCCCTTCCTGCTGAAGGATTCGCCGATAGTCGATCTGGACGCGAAGGAGCTCGACGCGCGACTCGGCTCGGTCGTCGAATACTGGCAGGACCTGATTGCCCCAGGCACGCGGTTCGAAATCCCCGAGCAGCGGGTGCAGGATGCGTACCGGGCATGGCTGGCGCACAACTTTCTTAATGTCGACAAACGCGACGGGATCTATCACATTTGCGACGGGGCCGGTTTTTACGAGCAGGTCTACGGCTACAGCGCCGCTCTCTACTGCTACGCCCTCGACCTGATGGGCTACCACGACCAGGCCCGCACGTATCTCGACTCCATACTGACCTACCAGCAACCCGACGGCCTGATCTGCGTCAATTTCGGCGCCACTGACACGGGTACGATGCTGTGGGTGATGAGCGAGCACTACCGGTTGACCAACGACGCCGAGTGGCTCAAGCGCAACGCTCGAAAGATGACCGCCATGTGCAACTGGATCATCGAGCACCGCAAGGAGTCGATGAAACACATTCATGGCAAGCGGGCCATGGTTCACGGGCTGGTCCGCTGGCGACCATACTGCGATTTCGAACTCGCGGCCTTCGACTACTTCTGCAACGGTTATCTGTGCACGGGCATGAAGGCTGCGTCGCAGGCTTTCGCCGAGATCGGGCTCGCCGACGAGTCTGCCCGGCTGGGCAAGGAAGCGGACGCCTTTCTCAAGGACATCATGATCTCCATGGACGCCGCGATCATCACCCACGACGGCATGAAGATGTTGCCGGTCATGCCTGACACCCAGTTCCTGCTGAAAGAGACCGGTTATACGGCCAACGGCTACTATGGCCTTTTGGCGTCCTGTCTGTTGGAGACGGGCATTCCGGCGTTTGACGATGCTCGTGCCGACCTTGTCGTCGACATGCTTCGCCGTAAGGGCGGCCTGCAGGTCGGCGTCTGCTCGTTCTTCGACATGATCGACCATGCCTATGCGTGGGGCTATTGGGATGTGTGCCTCAGGCGCGATGAGCCCAAACGGGCGATCCTCGGGCTCTATGGCTCGATGGCCTACGGCATGAGCCGCGATACGTACGCCGCCGTTGAGTGCACCGCGATCCGGACGGGCGAGAACATGGCCACGCTGCCGCATACCTACTCGAACACCGTGCAATTGAGACTTCTGCGGAACATGCTGTTGCGCGAGAGCGGCGACGACCTGCAAGTCGGTTTTGCCGTGCCGCGACCATGGCTGGCACCCGGCAAGCGCCTGGCTGTTCGCGAGGCCCCGACGCTGTTCGGCCCGGTGTCGTTCAGCATGGAGACCGCCGCCGATGGCTCGACGATCCGCGTCCGCTTCGAGCCGCCGGCCCGCGGCATGAAAGGTGCGGTGAAGACCCGCTTGCGGCATCCGACTTTCAAGGATATCAAGGCGGTTCAAGTCGATCCGCAGACGGAACTGACCTTTCAGCAGGACGTGATTGAGCTGCGGCGGCCGTCTCGTTCCATCGATCTTGTCGTGAGGTACTGATGACATGCATCGCCTGAATCTGTTCGTCGTCGTAGTGTTCGTTCTGATTTCCTTGAATCCGGCGTACTCCCAGCAACCGGAGTTCCGCGCCGTCTGGATCACACGATTCGACTGGCCTTCGGAGAATCCGGAGCAGTGCAAAGCCAGGATCGTCGACCGATTTGAGAAGCTCGCGGCCAACAACTTCAACGCCGCCGTGTTTCAGATCCGCGGGGAGACCGAAACGCTGTACCCCAGCCCGCTGGAACCCTGGTCGCCGCTGGTGGGAGCCAAGGATCTGGGCTTCGACCCGGCGGCCTTCGCCATCGAGGAGGCCCACAAACGGGGCATCGCCTTTCATGCCTACATCAACGCCATGCCGCTGCGCTCAACGCGATTCAGAGAGCCGCCGGCCGATCCGAACCACATCTACTTCAAGCACGGCCCCGACGCGCCCGTACCGTGGCTTTGCCTGGACGAGAACGGCAGACCCACGAGACAGGAATACCTCTATCTGTCGGCCGGCGTACCTGAGGTGCAGGCTTATTTGCGCCAGGTCATCATGGACGTTGTGCACCGCTATGACGTCGACGGCATCCACCTTGACCGCATCCGGTTCCCTGACCCCCAGTACATCCATGACCCGATCAGCGAGCAGCGGTTCCGCGGCAGGGGAAACCCGAATCGCTTGGAGCGTCCCGACTGGCAGCGAGCGCAACTCGATCAGTTCGTCAACGACGTCGCCGCCGAGATCCGCGCCGCCAAGCCGCACGTACTGCTCTCGTGCTCCGCATGGGGCATCTACAATCGTCATCATCTCGAAGGCTACGGCGGTTTCAGCAGCGGGTATCACGACTACTACCAGGACACCTGGAACTGGTGTCGGATCGGAGCGATGGACCTGCTCATGCCCATGATTTACTGGAACATGCCCGACCCCAAGCCGAATTACCACGAGTTGCTTGGCGATTTCGTTCGCGGCGTCGGTGCGGCCAGGATCGTCGGCGGCCAATCGGTCTTCTCGGTCGGTGAGAACACCAGGCAAATCCAGGTGACTCGCGAGATGGGGGCAATGGGAACCGTGATATTCGATTACCGCGGGGCGGAGCGGCGCGGGCTGCTGACGGGGCTGCGCGAGTCGCTGTACACCGCGCCTGCGCCTCTGCCCGTCGTTGATCGCGTCGCAAATCCGAAAACAGGAACCATTCTCGGCACCGTGCGGACGGACAAGGGCCTGCCGCTGGTTGATGCGTGGGTGAGCCTCGCGAGAACTGATGAGCCGGCACGCGGACGCGGCTCTCGCCGTCAGCGAGTCTGGACAAGCGGTTCGGACGGTCGCTTTGCCTTCCTGGACGTCCCGTCAGATCCACTGACAATCATCGTCAACTACCCGGGGGCAGCGAAGGTTGAATACGGGCCCATCGTGGTGTGGCCGGGTCAGACAACCCGCGTGGATATCGCCGTTCCCGGATCAGAACTCGCCAGCGCCAAGCCGTTCCTCGACATTCTGTCGCCGGCCGATCGCTCTGAAACCACCGCCGAAGTTGCACATCTGCTCGGGCGCACCTCTCGTGGGTGCACTGCCAAGGTTGGCGATGTGCCGGCAGAAGTGTATTCCACGGGAGCATTCGCCCGGGACGGCATCCCGCTGGCACCCGGCAAGAACAGGATCGAAGTGATGGTCACCGACGCCTCCGGCGCCAGTCAGACGACCTGCGTCACTGTGACACGCCGCGAACCGATGGCCAAGCCGCCATCGAAGATCGTACGGTTCATCGAGCCCAATGAGAATATCGCTCTACTGCCGGGTGACTTGTTGAACATCAAGGTGCAAGGTCCGACCGGCTGCAGGGCGCATGCCCGCGGTTTCGCCGACCGAGTCAAGGTACCCTTGACAGAGGTGCTCGACGATCAGGATCGGCCGACGGGCGTCTATACCGGCGCAGTGCGAGCACCGGCACGGCCGACCGGTCGACCACTGCCGCTGCGGGCGAGCTTCTACCCCCCCAAGAGCATCTTCCCGACCCGGTCGCGGTCGGAGGCAACCGTTGAGATCTGGGAACCGCAACAGGTCCGAGTCGGCGAGACAAGAGAGGATCAGGTCGGCATCGTCTTCGGCCTGCACACCGTTCGTCTCGGCGGTCCCTTCCTGGCGCGCGCGCCCAAGGGTACGCGATTCGAGATCGTCGGTCAGCAAGGTTCGTTGCTCAAGATCCGACTCGCCGCTTCGTTGACAGCGTGGGTCCGCGCAAGTGAGATTACTCGCCTGGCCGAAGGAACGCCGGTTCCGCACAACTATTGTACCTCCTGCGACATCAACGGCGACGACCAATGCGACAAGCTCTCTGTCTCGCTTAGAGACAAGGTCGTCTTCGCGGTCCGATCCGAGACAGATCCGTCGAACCGGCTCTATCTCGACCTCTTCAACACGCACGATGCGATGACCTGGATCAGTCACAAGTCCGGCGCGAAGATCATCGGCCCAGTCACCGCCGAGCAGATGGAGGAGGACCACGTCCGTCTCACTGTGCCGCTGAACTGCAGGCAGATCTGGGGCTACTGGACCGAGGCCAAGGGCAATGTTCTCACCCTGTACATCCGGCGGCCTCCGCACTTGGCGGATGCACCGGCCTCGCCGCTCAAAGGCCTGACCATCGCCATCGAGGCCGGCCATGGCGGCTCGGGCGACGGCGCCATCGGTCTGCTCGGAACCAAAGAGAAAACGGTGAACCTGACTGCCGTTGGGGCACTGGAGCAGGTGCTCGAGCGGCGCGGCGCCCGCACGGTGCTGCTGCGACCGAGAGACTCGTCGCCGACGCTGCAGGGCCGCGTCGACAAGGCCAACGAGGCCAACGCCGATCTGATGGTTTCCATCCATGCCAATGCGGCGGGCAACGATCGCGGCTTCCTGCGAGTCTCGGGCACCAGCACCTACTTCAAGGACAAACACTGCCACCTGCCGGCCGCGATCATCTACCGGCGATTGCTTGACCTGGGGTGGAACGAGTTCGGCGTGGTGGGCAGCTTTTCTTACTATCCGCTGCAGAATACGCGCGTGCCTGGTATTCTGATCGAGCAGGGTTTCATGTCGAACCCGAGCGACGAGGCACGGCTGCTCGATCGGGAATACCAGAGGAGGCAGGCCCGTGCGATCGCCGACGGGCTGGAAGAGTTCCTCAATCAGGCTCGCGAGACAAATGAGGCCGGGCCGACGTCGCGAGAGGGGTGATCAGGAGACAATCTGCACCGCCGGTCCGGACTACTTTTTCTCCGCGGGGCCGGTGACAGGCTGGCTGGTCGCACGTTGCAGAAACGCTCTCGGTCTCTCCCTTGAATCATACACCTGTTCGACCGTCAGCAGCGGGCTGCGGGTGAATGGGCGGTATAGCGGGTCGCTCAACAGCATCTGCATCCACGAGTTGAACGGGAGCGTGTAGGCGTAGCACTCGGCGAGAGTGTATCGGCCGGTGAGCAGCAGACCGAAGAACCGGCTCGGCAGCGGGAACGAGTTCAGATACGGCTCGGTGACCGG
>CAZTQK010000143.1:0-13854 GCA_964615635.1 uncultured Planctomycetales bacterium | reverse complement strand
GGCCTTTGGATCGCCACCGGCCGTCTGCCCGACGCGCTTGCCCTCTGCACTCGGGTGGTGTCCTCGCTATGGGCCGTGGCGATATTCTCGGCGCTGGGCATGGTGATGGGGGCTGCCCTTGCCTCATTCAGCCTGCTGGCGGCCCGAATAGCCAGGCCGCACCGTCAGGTTCGCATCGCCGCTACGTTGGAGACCGCGCTTGTCATTCCGTTTGTTCTGTGGCTTTCTCTCAACGAGTTCACCTACTCGATGACGTCGCAGGTCATCGGGCTCGAGACGCTGCGCATGATCTGGTCGATTCCCGACGCCATCTTCGAGAATGCCTGGGAGATGGGCGGCCGATACCTCATCGCCGCCGGGGTGCTGACCACTGCCGCCGCAATCGTCACCTACCGGTTGGCCGTACGATCCATGCGTATCTGTCAACCGGGTGTTCCTCAGCGTGCGTCGTCGTCACAGATCACACCCGCCAAACGACCTTTGCGGCTGGCCGGGTCGCTGTCGGGCGCACTCGCCTTGCTTGCGGGCATGCTTATTCTGCAACTGTGCACTCGGCCCAGCGAAGCCTTGACGGCCGTCTTCCGGTCGTCGCCCCCCTTGCGGGCCTTCAATGTCACCAGGCTGATCATGGGCACGGACCTGCTGGGTCCTGTTCCGACCGAATTCGGCCCGCCGCTGATCAGCGACGCCGAGTACCAGGCCTCGATGGGAAAACCGCGCCAACCCGCTCCGAACGTCATACTCATCCTGCTCGAATCGGTGTCCGCCCCGGCATTACACTGCTACGGACATCCCAAACCCGACGTCAGCCCGAACATGGACAGGTTGGCCGCTGAAGGCACGCTCTTCGAGCACTGCATCTCGCCGGCATCCTTCTCGACCTACAGCGTGGTCTCGATCATGACTTCGCTGTCCATGCTGCGGGCGTCTCACAACGACCACTTCGCCGACGCCTCGTTCCCCTTCCTGGGAATGCCGCGAACGCTGAGGTACGCGGGCTACCAACTCGCCATCTTCAGCAGCGGCAACGAGGCGTTTGACCGTATCAACCACTTCACGCCCCCGCCGGACTACGACATCTACTTCACACACGACACCTGGGGCCAGGAGACGGCCGACTGCATGCGCATGGACGACCGGCACGCGGTCGGGCACTTCGAGAAGTGGCTCGCCGACCGCACCGACCCACGGCCGTTCTACTGCAGCTTCTACCTGCAATCGCCGCATTTCAATTACGAAGTGCCGGAACCCTGGTTCTCGTATTACCAGCCGGTGCCCCCGCTCTTCTCGAACGGCGACGGAATCATCCACATTCCGCCCGACGTCGTGCCGCTGCTCAAGAACCAGTACGACAACGCCATGCGATACACCGACCATTGGGTCGGGCGCATCCGCGAGGCACTGGCCCAGACCGGCCGGCTGGACAACAGCGTGATCGTGATCGTCGGCGACCACGGCGAGGCCTTCATGCAGCACGGCCTGGCTCGGCACGGCGTGCATCTCTGGGAGGAGATGATTCATGTGCCGCTGATCGTGTGGGCCGGGCCCACGCTGCGCAAAGCGCTGCCCTATGCCCCGCCCTCGCGCGTGTCAGACAGCGTCTCCAGCCTCGACATCGCCCCAACCGTCGCGGGCCTCGTGGGAATTCAGCCGCATCCGAGTTGGCAAGGGGTGGACATCCTCGCACCGGACTACAGCGGGCGCGACCGCCCGATCTTCTCCGTGGTGCAGCTCACCCAGTGGATGGAGTCCGTGACGCTGGACAGATGGAAGTACATATACGACCTGGCCGACATGGACAGATTCCTGTTTGATCTCAACACCGACCCTGGTGAGCGAGACAATCTGCTGACCCAGGAGCCGCAGCGCGCCGCCGCCCTGCACGCCATGCTCGCCGGGTGGCATACGTACCAGGTGTCCTACTACGATCGGCAGCCTTTCGAGCAATACGTCGGCCGGTACGAACCTCCCGCAGACCTGATTGCCGCCTTCCGAAACCGCACGCCCCTGCCAAGCCCCGCCGCAGACGCACCGGAAGCCGTCGCCTCGCGATAATGGCACGCCGAGCCGCCCGACGTGTCTTCGGCATTCTTCTTTCGAGAGCAGCAGTAACAACGCATCTCCTGTTGCGTCTGTACTATCGTCGACAGGAGTGTTTTTGACCGACACGCCTGGGGAGTTTTGCGAGCCTCAGCCGATAGGTACAACAGAATGACCTGTTATGACCAACCAGCAACGAATGCAACGCCGGACAAGTGCCCAATGACCATGCCCCGAGGAGCCCGACGGCCACATGGGTACGGATGGCTCGTCGCATGGGCCGCATCACCCTGTCTGCCCTGGCTCGTCCTGGCCGCGACCCTGCTTGCCGGGAGCCGGCCACAGGCCCTCGCCTCCACGAGTGACACGGTTGCCGTCAGTCAACCTGCCCTCCCGGCGGTCTCTTCCGAGAAACAGTCGGCTGCTGCCGGCACCATCCAGATCACAGGTCGGTTCATCAAGAGCCTGAATATCGACCGCATAACCAACGGCCGGCATGAGTCAATCCATCTGGAGTCGCCCGGGACCGAGGTCAAGCTTCCGCCGGGAGAATACGCGGTGCGGCAGGTCGTGGTGCAGGAAGGCAACTCGGCTCGCTTTGTCGCATACTGGTACCGACACTCCATCACCGTCACCGCCGGAGAACCCGCCGCGCTCACAATCGGCGGTCCGCTCAAGCCGGAGCTGCAGGCTGTGCAGCGCGGTGCCGTTGTCGATCTTTCTTTCAGCCTGCTCGGAGCAGGCGGCGAATGCTACGCTCGCGAGGACCGACAAGACCCTCCTCGCTTCACCGTGGCTCACGAAGGCCGAGAAATCGCCGCCGGCACCTTCGCATATGGCTGAGGAAGTACATGCAGGTACTCGTGGCGAGTACCGCTTTTCACCAACGGAGAGTTGACCATTGTGGCCTCGCAGGACATCGGCAACCTCGGGCCGAAGGAAAGCGAGCCGACCCGCGTCACCTGCCACCGGATGGCCGCTATGCCCCGGCTGCTGCCCTGGGTTCTTGTCGGCCTGCTTCTGATCTGGCAGGCGCGCCGCGACCACCGAGCCTTGGCCGTTCTGATTCCCCTCATCGCCATCTACCTGATCTGGTCCATTGCACGGCAACTGCTGCCGTTCGACTCGATTGCCGTCAACATGCTCACGCAGGGAATCAGTGACGTTTCGGCAGCCCTTGCGGTCTTGTGGCTGGTGCTGACCCACCTCACATGCGATCGTCGGATCGCGACCTCCTTGTTGTCTTTGATGGTCATGATGGCGGTTGCCGCGATTGGGCCGCTCGGCGAGCTGTCTGCTGCCGAAGACTACGAGACAATCACCCGCCTGCTGTCCGCCGGTGTGGGGGCGTTGGCGATCAGCGGCTCGCTGATGCTGGCCGGGCTCTGCTCCAGAAAAGCCGGCCTGGGAGCGCGTTTCGTGACGTGGTGGCTGGTCTGGTTGCTGTTGCTCACCGTTGCGAGTGTCGTGGCGGTGGCTGCCACCGTCATTCTGATCGAAGATCATTCGCTGGAGTGGTTCTTCATCCGAATCTACGACACGCTTCTGGTCGGCCTGGTGGTCAGCGCGGCCGCTTGCCTGGTCTCTCTGCCGTTTGTCATCCTGGCTCTGGAGAGTCTCTCCCACCGCCTGCGGCTGGAGAGCTATCTCGGCATGCCGCTTCGTCAGGACGCGCCAACATCAGGCTCTACCTCCTGACCCTCTTTCAGAACCCCATGCGTCAGCGCGGGGCCAGGCCGCCAGGCGGTCACACCAGACGGGTGCCGATCCCTCCCCCCTTCGCCGGGCTTCGGTGTGGCGAGCATGGTCGCAGTTCTGAAGGAACCGCCCGGAGCGTCGCGGACGCACCGTGTTGGCCTCGGACCATTCTTCTGGTACACTGCCGCCTCATGAGAGCATATTCATATCCAATAACGGCCATGGGACTGATTATGTGCGCCTCTTGTACGAGCCAGCTTCCTTTAGGATCGTCCGGCAACGTTCTGGTCATCGCCCATCGCGGTGACTCGGCTGTCGCGCCCGAGAACACCCTTTCGGCGTTCCGAAGCGCCGTGACGACGAAGGCAACCTACGTCGAACTGGACGCCAGGCCATCGGCGGACGGGACACTGTACGTTCTGCACGACGCGACGCTCGACCGCACAACCGACGCCAAGGCAGTGCTCAACCGGGAGAAGATCAAGATTCGTGAGATACCGGACGCCACGATCGAGAAGCTCGATGCCGGCCAATGGTTCGACGCCAAGTTCGCCGGCGAACCCCTGCCGACGCTGGCAGAGGCCCTCGATGTAATCCAGGCCGGCTCGCTCACGCTTCTCGAACACAAGGACGGTTCGGCCGAGGACTACCTCCGGCTGTTGCGGCAGAAACGACTCGTCGGCAAGCTGGTCGTGCAGAGCTTCGACTGGGAGTTCCTCAGGCACATGCACGAACTGGAGCCTCGCCAGGTGCTCGGCGCCCTCGGCGATAAGGAGCTGACCGACGAAAGGCTCGCCCGCATCGCCGCCGCCGGTGCCCGAATCGTGGGCTGGAAACACACCGACCTGACCGGCTCGCTCGTCTGCGACCTGCACGCCCGCGGCTACAAAGTCTGGGCCTGGACCGCTGATGAGCCGGCCGATTGGCAAAGACTTCTCGGCTACGGCATCGACGGCATCATCACCGACCGCCCTGCCCAACTGGCGGCCTATCTCGCCCAACAGACCGTCGCCCCGAAAGGCTGATTCGGGACGAGAACAAGGCGCGAAAGGTCCCGCCCGGCGAGGGAACATTGAACATGATCAGCGAAGAGATTCGGCTGGAAGGGCACATCATCGACTCCCTGATCCTTTCCAAGGTCCTGGATGAGATCCAGACCTTGGGAGGCGACTTTCGAATCAAGAAGGTCGACGTTGGTCAGAAGCGGGACGACCGCAGCGAGGCGGTCATTGAAGTGCTGGCCCCGGACGCCGATCAACTGGCAACAATGGTCGCGCAGATCGCCAAACAGGGTGCGGTCATCCAAGCTCCCCAGGACGCTCGCCTGGTCGCGGCGGAGAAGGACGGCGTCTTCCCCGACGGCTTCTACTCGACCACCAATTTGCCCACTCTCGTGCGCCGGCGGGACAACTGGCTGCCCGTGGGCCTGCAGGAAATGGATTGCGGCATCAAGTACGAGCCGGCGACCGAATCCTTCCGCTGCATCCCGGTTTGCCACGTCCGCAAGGGCGATCAGATCGTCGTCGGGCACCGGGGGATCAAAGTCATACCGCTGGAGTGCCCGCGGAAAGGAGGCGGTTTTGAGTTCATGAGTTCGGCGGTTTCGACCGAGAAGCCCAAGAATGTGATCATCCACAACGTCGCCGTTCGAATGCGCGAGGCGAGGGAGGCCGGAAAGAAGATACTCCTGGTTGGAGGGCCGGCGATCGTTCACACCGGCTCCGGCCGACACGTGGTCCGGCTCATCGAGGCCGGCTGCCTCCATGTCCTCTTTGCGGGCAACGCCCTGGCCACGCACGATCTGGAACAGGCCCTTTACGGTACGTCCCTCGGGATTCACATGGATCGGGCGATCCCGGCCGACGCCGGACACGAGCATCACTTGCGGGCGATCAACACCATCCGCCGTTGCGGGTCAATCAGAGCAGCAGTCGAGGCCGGGGTGGTGACCTCGGGGATTATGCACGCCTGCATCAAGCATGGCGTTGACTTCGTGCTCGCCGGGTCAATCCGCGACGACGGACCGCTGCCCGAGGTCATCACGGATGTCCTCGTCGCCCAGGACCGGATGCGCGATCGTATCCAGGCCGGCGACATCGGGTTCGCGCTCATGGTGGCCACGACTCTGCACTCCGTGGCCACAGGGAATCTGCTGCCGGCCGGTATCCCGGTCGTCTGTGTGGATATCTCGCCGGCAACGGTCACCAAACTGGCCGACCGTGGCAGCTTCCAGACCGTTGGTATCGTCACCGATGTGGAACCGTTTCTCAGAGAACTGCTGCATCACCTCGACCTTGACGCCTGAGAGAAAGCAGTCCAGCCAAAGGAGACGCTCATGCTTTGCAGCCACCTGATGACCTTCAGCTTGCTGACAGCTCTCTTTGCCCCCGCTGCTCTGGCCGCGGAGGCTCCACAGTGGACCCGAACCGAAGATGTCATCTACGGCCGCAAGCACGGCATGGCTCTGACACTGGACGTGTTCAGCCCGAAGGACGCTAACGAGGCAGTCGTCATCTTCACCGTCAGCGGAGGGTGGTTCTCGGCCCACGAGGCGATCAACGTCCAGATCTTCGAGGAATTCCTCCGCCGCGGTTACACCGTCTTCGCGGTCGTCCACGGCAGCCAGCCGAAGTTCACCATCCCCGAAGTCGTCGACGACATGCACCGATCCGTCCGGTTCATCCGCCATCACGCGAAGAAGTACCAAATCGATCCTGACCAGATCGCCATCGCGGGCTGCTCGGCGGGCGGCCACCTGTCGCTGATGATCGGGACGGCCGGCCGTGAGGGCGACCCGAACGCCAAGGACCCGGTCGACCGCGAGTCCAGCCGCGTACAGGCCGTCGGCTGCTACTACCCCCCAACCGACTTCCTCAACTACGGCCAGGCCGGTCGCGACGTCTTCAAGGCCCTGGAGGCCGAACTCAAACCGTTCAAGGCCCCCTTCGACTTCGAGGAGTTCGATCAAGAAACCAGGCGATTTGTACTCATCACCGACCCGACCAAGCGACTCCAGATCGGCCGCGACATCTCACCCATCACCCACGTCACCAAGGACGACCCACCCACGCTGATCCTCCACGGCGATGCGGACAAGCTGGTCCCGATCCAGCAGGCTCAGACCATGCAGCAGTCGCTCGAAGCGGCCGGCGTGCCGGTGCGACTGGTGGTCAAGGAGGGACAGGGCCACGGCTGGAGCGGCTGGATCAAAGACATGGCCATCTTGGCCGACTGGTTCGATACCCATCTCAAGGCCGGCAAAAAAACACCCGCCGCGACAACCCGCCCGGCAGATAACTGACGGCGGAATTGAGAATTGGGAGCTGGCAACTGGGGGAAGCTGTTAGCTGTCGGCTATTAGCTCTTAGCCAGAAAACGCGGGGCTGGGGGCGACGGAAAACTCGCCCGAACCAGATTCCCATGCTTGCCGGAACCGGACTCCCATCTGGTTCCACTTCAGGCGGGTCATTCGGGTCTTTGGGAAAAGCGGCGGTAACGATCAGTCGGTCGAAAACACGGGGGCTGGGCGGGGCAGAAGGCTGGGGGCGAAGTCGTCAGTAATCAGTTCTCGGTGGTCAGTGGGCGGGGGAACCGACAGTCTGTTGGCCTGCTGGTCTGTTGGTCTATGGGTCGGAGAAGCTGGGACTTGGCTCGACTGAGGCCTGAACACTGACAACTGATTACTTCCCGTTCCCATTGCATTGGACACAATGCGGGGATAGCATGGAAGCTTCCGGTGGTACGGTGGGTGGAGCATTTCGCTGCCGGGAGGCGATCGGTGTGATGCCAGGAATCGACAAAGTGGGTTGAGGAAACGAACCCGTTTTGTGGTCTATTGCCCGTCGGTCACCTGCCACAACTGGTTCCGTTCGGCGTTATGCTGTCATTGTGGCACGCGCACATATGGTGGTCCGCCTAGGGTGTCTCCCCGACATGCTGGGTCACTTGGTCCTATAAACCGTTGCCGCTACGGCGTTTGTGTCCATCCCCCCTCAGAATTGTTACAGGGTGTCTGAAGCTGGCACCGTTCCTGCAATTGGGACTGGCAATTGCTGCCCGGCTTGGGGCAGTGAGCGCGGAATGCCGTTGGGGGACACGGACGGGCCACCCTGGGCGTTCGGCTCGGCTCCGAATGCGGCAGAGTCATAGCTCGGAGAAAGGAACCGGCGATGGCCAAGAGACCAGAGAACCAGAACAAGCAGTGGACTTCGCAGGACGTTCGGCAATTGGAGAAGCTGGCGGACCAGAACACGCCGACCCAGCTAATCGCATACAAACTCAGGCGCAGTGAAGACGCGGTTCGGTCCAAGGCAAGCGAGGAGGACATCTCGCTCAAACCAACCAACCAATCGCCGTACAATCGGAGGAGGCATTGAGCATAAGGGACCTGTGCCGGCAGGATGAGAAGGGAACGAGGTGGCTGCGGCGCTGCATTCGTCTGGGCCGGGCGAACGCTTGTGGGCCCTGTGTTTGACGAATGATGGTGGAAGATGGGCTCGGAAGCAGGCGTCACGTGGTCGGATGACTGGGGAAGGCAGACGACAAACGGATTCCCGTGAGGACACTTGGCAAGGATCAAGAGTGCGTGAGTGTACTCAGTTCTAGATGTGAGGAAAGGTAGAAATCGCTATGGCAAAACACGGGCAGGCCAAATCAGCAAGGGCTCCGAAAACCAAGCGGGCCAAGTATCCTCGCCATTCCATTGAGAAGGCTCTCCGAGTTCCCAAGGCGATTCTTGAGCAGAATGCCGGAAAAGCCTGCACGCCGGCGGAGGCGGCTGCTTTCCTGGGCGTTGGTTCGGGAGGTCCTTTCGGCGTCGAGATCTCGTCCGCGACCAAATACGGATTCCTTCAGCGCCCAGAGGAGGGCAAAATCCAACCAACCGAACTCGCACGGAGGATTCTGCGGCCGAGGAGCCCGGAAGACGAGGTCAAGGGCTACCGCGAGGCGGTGCTTCAAGCTCCGGAGATCTCTGAAGTCTACAAGCACTACCGCGGGGAGAACATACCTGACGACACCTTCTTTAGAAACACCCTTGTTGACACGTTCAAGATACCGGAGGCCGATGTCCCGAGCTTCAAACAGATCCTGATCGAGTCCCTTGAGAGGGCAAAGCTCCTCGCGAAACACGGGGAGAAGCTCCGTGTCCTCGATGTGTCTGAGGAAGGCGCACGGCCAGAGGAGAGGTCGGATCGCCTGAAGAAACTCGGAGCGTCTGTCGCCGTGAAGGCCAGCGACGCTTGCTTTGTGATGCAGCCGTTCGCACCGCCCCACGGGGATTATTACGAGAAGATATTCAAGCCGGCTATTGAGAAGGCCGGGTTGCAGCCCGTGCGTGCTGATGCCGAGATCTTTGGTACCGGAAAAATCATGGACCAGGTGTGGCGTGGCATCAATGGCGCCAAGGTCCTCGTGGCGGAGCTGACCACTCGAAACGCGAATGTCTTCTACGAGCTCGGACTCGCCCACGCGCTGCGCAAGCCAGTCGTCCTTGTATCGTCTAACGAATCGGACGTTCCGTTCGATCTTCATCACATCCGCGTCATCTACTATGACGTGAGCGACCCGTTCTGGGGGACCAAGTTGATCGAGAAAGTCGCGGAGAACATCCTCTCCGCCTTGAAGAATCCGGAGGAAGCGATTTTCAGGACGCCGGACGAACAGGCAGAGTGAGGCGAACGTGTAGGGTGGGAGGTACTCTGTCGTCTCGGCATGGCAATGCGTTCGTCGGGGCTGGGCGTGGGGTGATGACGGGGGAGCAAGGCGAACGGCGGCCGGCCAGCCTGGCGGCAGAGCAGTAGAGTGGTAGACAGGTGACAGCAGAGCACAGAGAGGGCTCGATCCGGATGGTTAGGGAGCGGTCTGCGGGTGGTTGGATGGGCGAGGAAGGTAGACAAGAAATGGATTCGTGTGAGAACTCACGGCAACGATGAGAAGCAGATGACTGTGCCTAATTGTCTGGTTGCCCGTCCTCAGTTGTCCGGTTCGCGCGTAGTCTATTCGCCGGTTTCTCCGGAAATCAGATCAGACAGCTCACCCTTAGTGATGTTCTTGCCGTATTTGATGCCAAGGTCATCGGCAAACTCTTTCTGCGCCTCGGTGGCGGGCTCGCTCCGCCAGGAATCGGGCGGTTGGAAATCACCTTCGTGCGGCAGGTCCAGCCGAACCCCGTACGGCCCTTTGCCGACAATCATTGCACGGCATCGGACTGTGAGTCTCGGATGCTTCGCCTCTTTGAGTTTCTTCCGGTACTCTCGAGCATTCTCCCGCGACAGGTATCCGCAGACACAGTCGCTGATCTGAACCTGCACCGCCTTTGGGTCGTGGGGGTTCGAATCCTCAAGGATCAGAACGGCCTCGACAAGCTTGCCGTGATCGTGGACCACCGCCTCCAGGGCATCTTGGTAATGAGATTCTCCCACAATCTCGATGGCGAAGTCCCCTGGCCCCTCGAGCTGGGCGGTTTCAGGTTCCGTAAGAACCTCGTACACCTCGTCGTCCAACGCTTGGAGCCTGCGAGCCTCTTGTTCGGCCTTCTGCTTGGCCTGCTGGATGGCGGCCGCACGTCGGGCTTTCTCCGCTTCTTCAGCCTTGCGCCTCTGTTCGGCCAGCATCTCTTCATCCATGCGCCGTTTGGCCTCCTCTGCTTCCATGCGCAGCCTTTCCTCTGCACCCGGCACGACAAACCGAGTACCACAGATTGGGCAGGAATCGGGGTTACCTGCCTCGCTCATCTTGGACTCAAGGGGCTGGTTGCAGGATGGGCATTCGTAGAGAATCTTTTTGAACAGCAAGCCGGTGACGGTGTATTGCATCGGCACCTCCTCTCGCTGACCGAGCAGTATATCACGCCGTTTATGCAGATCAACGCTTTCCTCCGGCCGCAGAATCCGGGCACACCATACGCACTTCGTGGGCAAATCCTGGACCGTAAAAGGTCTCAGGATGAGTTTACAGGGCATTGGGAGGGGAACGCGACTGGTCTTTGAGAAACGGTCGGCGGGCAGTGACCTCGGTTCACCTGTGCGGCACAAATGGCCGACGAGGGCGCTCGTGCTGCGCAGCAGAGCGAAGCTTCGCAGAGCAGTATCGGCCCTACTTGTTTTCCATCCGCGTCAATCTGCGTGATCTGCGGGCAGAGGAACAGGCCATTGGCTGGCTGGTATTCTACGTTTAAGGGGCCACCCCACCCACGCCCACCGTGCATCCCCACCCCCTCCGACTCCCCCTTGCCAAGGGGAAGAGAGAATAACCGCAAGGTGGTCCGCCGGGGCGGACCCTACGGGACTCCGGCTCCCCCTCGCCAAGGGGGAGAGGAGTCGGGCACAGGCCGACCTACGTGTCTGAATGGCTAACAGCTAATAGCTAAGAGCTTCTCACTGGCAGTTTTCTCCTAACAGCCTAAAAGTCGAATGGCCTGGAAGACTAGTGGCCTAGTGATCGAACTGTTGCGAATAGACTCGCGGTTGTTTCTTGCGGCGTTGGTAGGCGCGGGCCAGGTCGAGAAAGATCTCGATGTCGCGGTCGAGGTTGGTCTGGGTTCCGTCGAAGTAGAAGATGCGGATGGGCATGCCCTCGCAGTCGCGGCTCACGGCCGGGTAGATGGCCTCGCACACGATTCCGTTCATGCAGGTAAAGGGGCTGATGTCGATGACGCCGTCGGCGCCCTTGTGGTACAGGTAAACGGTCTTGCCCGTGCTGAGCACCATTTCGCCGATGCACCCCTCGGCCGGCAGGTAGCGCTCGCTGGCCTCCAGCACCTCGCGGACATCGTGCGGCTCCTCCAGACCCCTGAAGTCGTCCCTTAGCGGCGCGAGCAGTATGTGCTCGTATCGCTGCTGCACCTTCGACTTGACCCACTGCGTCAGCAAGTCCAGACTCAGCCGCCCTTTCGAGCGGATCGTTTTGTTCTTGACGTACCAATCCACGTACCAGATCCACTCGGCGATGTCCGAGAGCCAGCACTCGCCGCCGAGCTTCTCGACGCGGCGAGCCAGGTCGTCGTTGCTGAAGGTGTTGTGGCGGCAGAAGATCTCGCCGACCACGCCGATCAGCGGCCTGCCCTTTTCGTACCGGGCCGGGATCGAGCGGAACCGGTCGCGCACTCGCGTCACGAGCTCCGCCAGCTCGGCCAGACGATGCTTTGGCTTCAGGTCGGGCTTGGCGAGGATCTGGCCGAACTGATCGACCGCGTATCGAAAGGCCTCGTCGCTGTCGCCGGCCCGAAACTCGTAGGGCCTGGTCTTGAAAAGCAGCTTCTGGGCGATGTCGCCGCAGACGACGCCCATCCAGGCACTGCGGATGAACTGCCCGGCACCCTGGCCGATGTCGCTGTAGCCGTTGGCGCTGGTCGGCGAGAAGACCATCGTCTCGCCGTAACCCATTTCATCCAGTTGCTTGCGGAGATAGGGGCCATATTGCCCGAAACGACACGGGCCGTGGGCGGTCGGCATCATGAACGCCGTCTTGGCCGGTTCGAAGTCCGGACGGCGGCAGACCTTGAGGAAGTCGCCGAGCGTGATCCGATGAGGCAGGCACTCTTCGCCGCTGCTGTGCAGGCCGCCGAGCTCTAGCGTTTCGGAATCGGAGTCTGGAGCGGTGACCGCTTCGATCCCGATGGAACGGAAACAGGCGGCCAGGAGTCGGGCACCGGCGTAGGCCATTTGTGGGAGATAGAGGGTCCGTCCTTCGAGGCTCCTTCCGTTGGCTCGTCCTGTTGCTTTCGCCACCATCGCAGAATCCCCTTGCTGTCCAGATACGCCTCGCATCGCGTCATCATGCCGGCATCGTTGGAGTGTCCGTCGAACTGCAGCGTCAGGAACGGCTTGCCGCCCGACGCCGAACGGACAAAACCTTTGACGAAAGAGTCCGGCCCGCACTTGAAATTCGTCACGTAGACGATGTGCAGGTTCGGGTGCTCGCTCACGAGCCTGGCGGCCGCGAGGATCTTTCGCCCGTATTCCCAGTACATGTTCTCATTGAGGTCGCGCACGTCGACATCGGCCACGGGCAGGGCATCGATCGGTATGACGTTCACGCCGTAGTTGTCACGCAGTTTGCGGGCTATCGCCAGGCTGACGCCCGGGTCGTGGATATTGTAGGGCCGCCCCACCAGCACCATGCCGGTCTCGCCGGTGCGGGCGAGTTTGTCCAGGGCCGCCCTTCCGGCCTCCAGGTATCGGTCGCGGAATTGCCGCAGGGCGGACATACCCGCCTCGTAGGCCCGCTCGGCCACGCGGCGATCGGCTCCCAGGCGTGTGGCCGTATCGAGCAGCACCTCACGGAGATTGAAGGTGTCCGACCTCAGGCGAATCATCGGGCACAGGATCCGGTCCTGCCAGGCAACAAAGGCCGGCGACTGTCGCAGTATGAACGGGAGCGTCTGGCCCCAGGGGCACACGTGGCTTTCGTTGTCCAGGAACTTCGTCTCGGCCGAGATGATGTTCGGCAGCCAGATGAAATCGACGCCCTTGGCTGTCAGATCGGCCACATGGCCGTGCGCGACGATGATCGGAAAGCAGGGTTCGGCCACGATGGCATCGGTACCTGCCCTGACGGTGGTCTTGTTCGTGGCCTCGGACAGGACCACCTTGAAGCCGCAGTCCCGGAAGAATCGCCGCCACAGGGGCAGCATATCGAAGGTATACATCGCCAGCGGAAGGCCGATTGCCAGCTTCGCGCCCGGCGGGTCGCCGGTATCATCGGCGTTGAGCAGATCCTGCCGCATGGCGACCAGGTCTGGAATCACCGGCTTGCGATCGGTCTTGGCGCGTTTGCGATAGCGATCGGAGCACTTGTCGCCCCAGTAGGTCTTCTCGCCTTCGACATTGAATTCCTGGACCACGCAATGATTGCCGCACGCCTTGCAGGTGAACTCTCGCAAGGTGTACGTGACACTCTTCATGTCGAACCCGCGGAATCGCGTGCCGTTACCGGATGCTTCTGTCTTCTCCTTGGCCAGCAGGGCCGCCACAATCGCGCCCAGTACGGCGTTGTGCGGCGGGACGATGATTTCCTTGCCGGTCACGGCGCTGAACGCCGCCGCCACGGCATCGTTGTAGGCGGTCCCGCCTTGGAAGAAGATGCAGTCGCCGATGTGCCGCCCGCGCACGACCC
>CAZTQK010000142.1:0-13896 GCA_964615635.1 uncultured Planctomycetales bacterium | reverse complement strand
TGACGATGGGAATCGTCGACCCAGGGGTCCCGGATGGGAATCCGGGACCAGCGGACGGCTGACACTGACCGCTTCCTCCGAACAGTCGAATGGCCGAACAGTCCAATCGCCGATTGCCACCGCAGCGGATGCAGAGGGGCTTGGCGCGGGCTTCGCCCGCAACCCAAGTGAATGATGGATGACGAAACCCGAATGACCAATGAAATCCGAAGCACGAATGACGAATGAAAGGCGACGCTCTTGAGCGATATCGAGACTATCTACCACAGGCGGTCGAAGAAGAGGTGGAGGGCGCTGTCTGGCGTCGGTTCCGGCCGCTCCGTTTTCAGGCATGCTCCACGTTCCCACCGCCGCTACTGCAGGCAGTCTGGGGCCCCGAAAACGTCGGGCCCGCTGAAGCAGCCTGCAAACAGGATCGTGTCCGCCTCATCGACATCGTCGTCGAGGTCCAGCTTCGCCGGTGCGCAATTGGGATCGGTTTGAGGGATGCCGTTGCCCGAGATGCAGGCCTGGAACCGGCCGTAGTCCTCCTGGTCGACGTCCCCATCGGCATTGAAGTCGCCGGGCACGGTCGGGACGGGCGGAGCGCAGAGGGTTACTGACATGGCCAGCCCGCTGTCCGCGAACTTGATCTGCATGATCGAGGCGGCGGAGTCGATGAAGTAACCTGATTCGGCGGCATCCAAGGCGGGCTGAGTTGCGTAACCGGGCAGTCGCTCACCGTCGACGCAAGGGGCATTCGTGCCACCCGGCCAGCGGTGGATCTTGAGCAGGTACTTGCGTGGTGTCGGGACAAAGCTTCCCTGGCGAGCCCCAATTCCCATCGCAAACGCATCGCCCGTGCCGCTCATCTGGTAGTGTGTCTTGCAGTACTCCCCGCTGACGTAGTCCCACGAAAGCCCGTCGTCCTCGTAGAGCTCAAACTCGCTCGTCTGCCCCGTCGGGTACAACTCCAATGTGAGGACATCCAGCGGGGCCTGCCCGTCATACTGAGAGACCGGGGCCATGGGGATGATCGCCCCGGCGCGAACGAAGATCGGCATCTGCTCCAACGGCGTGGGGGTGTTGACGGTCTGGCCGCCGGAATACAGGGTGTCGTCCCACCAATTGATCCACTCGCTCCCGGCGGGCAGAAAGGTGTTCCAGGTTGTGGCTCCGGCCATGGTCACCGGCGAGACGAGCATCGTCGGCCCGAACATGAAAGCGTAGTCCTGGGTCAGCGTGGCGGCGTCCTGGGGGAAGTCGTAAAGCGTCGGGCGTTGGACGGGCTCGCCGGTCGCGTGGGCCTTTCGGAAGAGCGTGTAAAGGTACGGCATCAGCCGGTAGCGGAGC
Organism: uncultured Planctomycetales bacterium; assembly: GCA_964615635.1. Lineage (GTDB taxonomy): Bacteria > Planctomycetota > Phycisphaerae > UBA1845 > PWPN01 > JAUCQB01. Next base: position 12,564 of record CAZTQK010000142.1, on the reverse strand, counting down.
CCGATGTAGTCCCGGCAGATGTTCTCGACAGTGGTCCCAAACTCCCACGGCTCGACGTAGGGGCAGTTGCCGTGATTGCCGTAACCGTAGTGGTGCTGGCGGCAGAACGCGCTGAAGACGCCCCACTGCATCCAGCGGGTATAGAGCTCGCTGCTGATGGGGTTTTCGGAGCCCGGTGGATCGTTGAAGAAACCGCCGATGTCGTGTCCGTTGTGGGGCTGGCCGGAGATGGACATGGCCAGGCCCATGGGGATGTTAAGCTGGGCGTGGCTCCACTTGCTGGTGTTATCGCCGGACCAGACGGCAGAACTCCTCTGGATGCCGGCATAGGCGGCCCGACTGAGAACGAACGGCCGTTTGCCGGGATAGTGATTCCTCAACGTATCGTATGAGAACTGCGTTTGAAAGAGACAGAACTGCGTGCCCATGACGCTGTGGCTCGCCGGGCTGCCCTCGTTGTCATAGGTCACATCGGTCGGCCAGGTCCCGCCCAGCTCCTCCGGTTCGTCCTTGTCGTTCCAGATACCGTCTATGCCGTGGTCCAGGAATGGCGTGTGCCTGCCCTCAAACCAGGTTCTCGCGGCCGGTTTGGTAAGGTCGACCCATGAGACCCAACCTGTTGGTGTTCCCATGACAAAATAGGCATAGTCGTACCAGCCGCGGTACGCCGAGCCGCCTTGCGTCAGCAGGTATCCGTCAGCATTGGCCTGATTCCACTTCGTGCTGCCTTCAACGAGGAAGTTCTCGACGTTTGCGATCGTGCGGAAGCCTTGAGCATGAAGCGTCGCGCACATGGCCGTCGGATCGGGGAAGGTGGCGGGGTTGAAGCTGAGCTGGTAATGAGCCGGGTCCATGTAATCCACGTCAAGATAGATCACGTCGCACGGGATCTGGCGGGCGCGGAACTCGCCGGCGATGCTGAGCACTTCGGACTGCGGGGTGTAGCTCCAGCGGGACTGCTGGTACCCGCACGCCCACCTCGGGGGCATGAAGGGACGGCCGGTCAACTCGGTATAGCGGTCGAGAATGGCGGCCATCGACGGGCCGGCAAAGTAGTAGTAGTCCACCATCCCGCCCTGGTTCTCGAAATACATGTACTCGGCGCTGACCTGGCCGACGTTGATCTCGCCCCAGGACGTGTCATCGAAGAATACGCCGTAACACTCGCCGCCTCGGCTCCCGTACCAGATGGGGATGCCGCCGTAGAACGTGGCGGGATCACCGTAGCTCGGGTGATTCCGCATGACGAACCGCGTGCCGTTGCGGCGCAAGCCTCCCGACGGTCGCCATCCCAGGCCCAGGTAGCTTTCGCCGGACTGCGTTGATTTGTGAACGCGCGTGTAGCCTGAATCCCATTGGATTCGCCGGCTCGGGTCGTCAGTGAGCACGAGGTTGTTGCTCGGATCGCGGCATTCGAGCACGAACGGTGATTTCAAAACTACCAGCTTCATGGAACTGGTTGAAACGGTCACGGATGAGCCGCCGTCGATGGTCGTGAACGCGGCCGGAGCCCAGGAGGTGTTGATCACCGCACGAGAGACATTGGTGGTGAACGTGCCGTTCGGGGCGACTCGGACGCGGGCGGTATCGGGGGCCAGGATGGTGATCCGCACCTTGCTGCCGTCACTGATGTTGAAGGTGATGTCCTGCCCGGCGGTGGTCCACGAGGTCACGTTGCCGATGGTGGCGGCCAGGCATTCGCTGATGCCCAAGCCACATACCAGCAGCCAGAGCGCAAGCCCGAGAGCATATCTCCGTTTGCCGATCACCTGCTTACCTCCGCGACCCCACACGCGTGGGCCTGATAAATCAATTATAACCCGGTGGAGCAGACGGATTCAACGAACAGAAATGGTCCATTCTCCCGCGCTGTCGGGAAACCGGATATGCAGGATATCGGTCGCGTGTTCCATGAACCAGCCGCGATCGTTTTTTTCAAGCAACGCCAGACGGCATTTCTCAGGCATCGCTGTGCCGTTGAGTCGGCAGGAGACCGGAGGGTTCAGCCGACGATGGATCTTCAAGTGGATGGCGCGTGGAGAAGGTCGGTAGCGGCCATCTTGCCGGCTGACTTGGAATGTGATTCCGCCGTGCTCGCAGGACATGCTGAATGTCGTCTTGCAGTATTCGCCCTTCAGATAGTCCCAGGAGATGCCGTCGTCCTCGTAGAGCGTGAAGCTGCTTGGATCAGTCGAGGGATAGGCATCGAGTGTGAGTGTGTCGAGCGGCTGCTGCCCCTCGTACTGCGAGACGGGGCCCGTTGGAATGATCGCCCCGGCGCGAACGAAGATCGGCAAGCGATCAAGCGGGGTATCGGTCGCCACGGCCTGACCGCCCGCATAGACCGAGTCGTCCCACCAGTTGACCCATTCAGCCCCGGCCGGCAAGTAGGTATCCCACGTTAGGGCGCCCGGCCTGGTCACCGGTGAAACCAGCATGAACGGCCCGAACATGAAGTCGTAGTCCTGGCGCAGTGTACGGGGGTCCTGTGGGAAATCCCAGAAGGTCGGCCGTTGCACGGGCTCACCTGTCTGGTGGGCATTGTGGAACAGCGTGTACAAGTAGGGCATCAGCCGGTATCGCATTTCGATGAAGCGCCGGCAGATGGCCTCGATTTCGGTCCCGAACCGCCATGGCTCGGTGAACGGCCGGGGCATTCGCGGGTTGTTTCCGAACCCGTCGTGGTGTTGCCGGCAGAAGGGGTTGAAGACTCCGGCCTGCATCCAGCGGACATACAATTCGGGATCGACCGGGTCTTCATGCCTGGGATAGCCGAAGAACCCGCCGATATCGTGTCCGTTGTGCGGATTGCCGCAGATGGACATCGACAGACCCATGGGGATGTTGCGGCGGAAATCGTTTTTCCAGTCGCTGCGGTTGTCACCGGTCCAGAGGGCGGCGCACCGCTGGATGCCGGCATAGCCCCCGCGGCTGATGACGTACGGGCGCTGCCGGTGTCTGTGCTCTCGCAGAATGTCGTAGGACATCTCCGCCTGGATCAGCGAATACTGCGGGCTGGTGCGGCAGTGGTCGACCGGTCGGCCGTCGAAGCCATATTTCACGTCCGAGGGCCAGTGTTTGCCCAATTCTTCAGGCTCATTGAGGTCGTTCCAGATCGCGTCGACGCCGGTCCGCAAAAAGGCCTGGTGCCGGCGGGCCCACCACTGGCGCACGGCCGGCCGAGTGAAATCCAGCCAGGCGCACTCGCCGGTCTTGTCGCCGCGAAACTCCTTCCAGTAGAAATGCCGCCCGATGAGAACCTTGCCGCGGGCCGTTTTCAGAAAGAAGCCTTTGCGCCGGGCCGGCTTAAACAACGGGTCGCTGCGGACCAGCAGGGGGGAGATGTTGGCGATCACGCGGAAACCTTGCCCGTGCAGTCGGCGCAGCAAAGCGACCGGTTTGGGGAATGTCTCTGGGTCAAACGTCAGTGCGTGACCGTTGGGCATGTAGTCGATGTCGAGATACAGACAGTCGCAGGGGATCTTGCGGCGCCGGAACTCGCCGGCGATTTCGAGCAACTGTGACTGTGGCGTGTAGCTCCAGCGACACTGCTGGTACCCGATGGCCCACTTCGGCGGCATGAAGGGACGGCCGGTCAGTTCGGTGAAGCGATCGAGTATGCCTGCCATCGTCGGCCCGGCGAAGATGTAGTAATCAAGATTGCCGCCGAGATTGCGGAAGCTCATATGACGTCGGCTCGATGCCCCGACGTCGATGGTCCCCCACGACGTGTCGTCAAAGAAGATCGCGTATGCCCGCCTGCGCCGCAGGCCGTACCACATCGGGACCTCGGCGTTGAAGGTCTCCGGCGGCGCGTAGCTGGCCCGGTTGCGCATCACGGACTTCGTGCCGTTGCGGACCAGACGCTGAGGCCGCCAGCCCAGGCCAATGTACTTCTCGCCCGGCTGTGTGGTCTTGAACACCTCTGTCCGGCCGCTATCCCACCGGATGCGTCGTTTCGGGTCGTCGCCGACGATGAGTTTGCCGGACAGATCGCGGCATTCCAGCACGAACGGCTTCTTCCGAACGATCAGCCGCATGACCGAGGTGGCGATGATGACCTGATCCCGTGTCTCGCTGACCTCGAACGCCAGCGTGGGCCAGTCTGTCTTGACCACCGCACGGGACACGTTGGACTTGAATGCCCCCTTGGGTGCGATCCGCACGCGTACAAGATCCGCGGCCAGAATAGACAGGCGAACCTTGACCTTGCCACGGATGTTGAAGGTGATGCTCTGCCCTTCGACGGCGAACGAGACGATGTTGCCAATGGTGGTCAGATGGCTGCCCATTTATGCAGTTCTCAACCCCGCTTCCAGCTTCTTCAACAGTCCGGCTGCCCGCTTGTGGTTGGGATCCAGCCGCAGCGCCTCGCGCAGACAGCGGATCGCGTCCTCTTCGTGGCCGTTCACCAGAGAATAGGCCAATCCCAAGTGTGCATGATGGTCGGAACACTTGGGATCGATCTGAGCAGCCTTTTTGAGCAGCTCGATGGCCTTCTGCCTGTTTGACTCCGTCTTGCCCTTTGCCCGGTGGAGCAGGTGAGCTGCAAAGTGCGTCAAGACCATGTCGTGTTCGGGTGACGCCTTGAGCAGCCTCCTGAAATGTGTATCCGCTTCTTCACTGCATCCCCAAAACGAGAGCGCGTCTGCGTACGTGAGCCTCGCGAATCCGCCATAGGGGTCCAACCGAATCGCCCGAGAGAAGCAGTATCGTGAATCGTCCTGTTCGTGGAGATTGGCCAGGGCCATGGAGAGAATCAGGTTCGCTTCCGGTTGTGTCGGATCAACTGTGACCGAGTGACGCAGCAAGGAAACAGCCTCGCGAAGCGAGGAGTCGTCCCCACGGCTTGCGGGGCCATCGCCCCCGAATCCGCAATAGCGCAGCTTCCCCCACAAAGCAAGGGCCGAAGCGTGGTCGGGATACATTTCTAACGCCTTCTTGAGATGCGGGATCGCGTCCTTGGGTTTGTTAGCCGCGCAGAGCGACTGGGCCTTCCGGTATGCGAGGTTTCCTTTGATCCAGCCGTCCTTGAGGGCCTGCAGCTCCTTCTCAGTGGGGGCGTTGTGGACGAGGTCGGGGTGATCGAAGTGCTTGGACCAGAGGCGGCGCCGCCACGTGTCTGCGAATTCCTGGGCAAGCTTCTCACTGGCGAACTTGCGATTGGGGTTCGTGACCTTGCGCAGAACGATCTGCAAGTGCCCGATCTCGTGGAGCAGCGTGTTGTAGAGCAGATAGCGCCTGACAGCGATAGAGGGCCATTGGCTGCCGCGCAATGCCCCGAACTCTTCGCTGCCCAGAATGCGACGACGGATCGTTGTTTGGTGAGGCAGGGCGCAGAGCGTTACTTCTCGTCTCCCACGCTTCGTTGTGTAGCCGTACGTGCGATTGCCCCTCGCGTCGTCCTTGAAGTGCACTTTCCGCAGCCGAGCCCACAGCTCTTGCGGGAGCCGCGAGAGGACAACCTTGACGTCATCCTCGTCAACGTAGTGCCGGCGGATGGGAGAAACCCGGTGGCGGACATACTGTACGTGGTCGAGTGCACTCATAAGCGATATTGTTGCGGGTGTTCGCAGGTGGAGCAAGGAAGGCGATCGTCCTCCCATTTACCCCAGAGGCTTCGCCGAGATTGATGGGGCACCGAGCCACCTGCCAATTGAGCTCTCCGCAGCCCGAAATCAGCTTGGCATGCCCACGCGGAGCCGTGGGCATGGCACCCAAGATCATCTGCTGACGATTGGCAGGATGATGCACGAGGGGTGTTCCTTGTCGCAGAGTACCTGGTTGTGGGCTTTGAGCGTCGGCCCCATCGGCCAGGCGGGCCAGCCGGTGTTCGGGTTGACATCGAAGCGGGGGTAGTTGCTGCCCGTTACAGCGACTCGGATCCGGTGGCCCTTGTTAAAGACCATGCTCGTGGGCCACAGATCAACCTCGATCTCAGCCGGCTGCCCCGGCTCCAGCGGTGTTAGCCGGTCGAAACCCTTGCGATAGCGGCAACGGGCCAGGCCGTCGGCGACATTCATGCTGCGGCCGTCGGGGTAGACGTCGGTGAGTTTGACGGCGAAATCCGTGTCGATCCGGTCGCTGACCACGAAAAGGCGGGCCGTCAGCCGCCCGGTCACCTCCAGCGGCTCGGCCAGCGGCTCGGTGGTGAAGGTGATGACGTCAGGCCGTTGCTCGATATCGCGCTGGTCGTACGTCCCGGAGGTCACCTTCCGCTTTGTCCCATATTCGCTCCACGAGAGCAGCAGGCACCCGCCCCGCGTCGGTACCGGGTCGAGCGGATCATAGGTGAAGGCCAGCCGCCCGTCGGCGGTCTCCGGGGCCTTTCGGGACAGGCCGCGGTCCGCGTGGAGGAAGAAGGGGGTTGGCTCCGCGGGCACGGGCCAGTTGTCGGCGGTTTGCCATTCGTTGCCCGGTGCGTTCTCTTCACCACTGGCCCCCATGGTGTAGTACTGGACGGCCGGCACCTTCTCCACGCCGGTGTCGATTCCCTTGAGGTAGAAATCGAACCATGCATCGCCGCCGCAAGGGAAAGGCGTCTTGAGCGAATTGAGCGGATAGGTCAGTTCGCCCATCGGCTTGGGTAGTCCCAAGTCTGCCTTGGGTCCGCCATGTCCCCATGGGCCGACGATCAGCTTCTGCTTGCCCTTGGCGCCCGGTCCGCCGTCGTTGTGTCGGCTGACAAAGCCGTCGATCGTGCCCTGGAGGAAGACGTCGTACCAGCCGCCGAAGTGGACGGCCGGGAGCTTGATCCTCGGGGCCTGGGCGATGGAATTCAGATCGTGCCAGTGCCCGTCAGAGAAGGGATGCAGGCAGGTGAGCCAGACGTTGTCCGGATCGAACCCGCCGCCGGTCAGCCAGCCGTCGACGAGTACGGCCCGCAAGGCGCCGCCAACGTAGGAAGCATGGTGATACAGGCTCGGGGCTGCGACTATGATGTACTGGGCCACAACTCCCGGCGGATCGGTCGGAGCGAGCATACACTGGGTGATGCCCATGGCCGACGCCCCCTCCGTACCGATCTTCCCATTGCACCAGGATTGGGCCAGAATCCACTTGACCGTGTCCAGTCCGTCCTGATTATGACCCCACCCACAGTCGATAAAGGCCAGATCCTTCCCCTCAGAGTCAAATCGGCCACGCATGTCCTGGACGACCATGGCATAGCCTCGTTCCGCCTTAGCACCGTATTCACGGTTGTAGTTGACGCGCCCGTACGGCGTGCGGACCAGACGGACCGGCCACTGTGGACCGCCTGTCGTGGGCAGGTAGACGTCGGTGGCCAGTCGTGTCCCATCTTTCATCGGGACCATGGCCGTGAGGTTGGCTTTTGGCTCCGCCGCGTGGCTGGCGGGGGCCCCGACGACCAATCCAGTGAAACAGAGGCACAATCGGGTGGCGAACAGGTGTCCCAATCGAGGCATAATAGCAACGGAACCGTGTGGCCGGCCCGTCCTCCCTGGCGGTACTACCGCGGTCCGGAAACAGCCTTCCGCGAGCAGTGGCGATTCTAACGGACCGGTCCAAACCTCACAATCAGCAGTAGGGCGCGTGACAGTCTAGGCAGTTCTTTCAGAACCCCGAGCGTACCTGTCCGCCGTAGCCTTGGCGAAGGCGGAAGCGAGGAGCAGGCTGCGAAGCGGCCCACACCGCACGGGGCCGCTCCCTTACGGTCGCGGTTCTGAAAGGGCAGTCAGCGGCCGCTCCCTTCCGGCTTCGCCAGTAGGCTACGCAGGACGAGTACGGTCGCGGTTCTGAAAGGGCAGTCAGCGGCGGGTGGCACTGGCAGCTTGTCTGCCAGTGTCTTCAGCCTCTCAGGCCTGCACCGGCGGGCCAGCCGCTCGACGTGGCTCGGGATAAACCGCCAGTGGCACCCAAAGAGCATGTCCGCCGAATGTGTCACAGACCGAGGCAATGCCCCGATGAGACGGCCGAAAGCCCAACTTTTCGGCTTCCTCTGTGTCTGGCGGTTGGCGGGAAGCGGCCGACGTCGTATACTGCGGGAGGAGCAGGGGTGAAGTTGGTCGAGGCGTTCTCAGGTCTGGGCGGGCCCATGATCCAGGCGATGCTCAACTATCTCCGGAGTATATTCTCCTCCGAGGCATATCCGCCTCTGCGGATCCTGCTGGAGATGACGCTGATCGGCATTGTGGTCTACAGCGTTCTGCGGTTTCTGCATGGGACGCGCGGCGCCCGACTCTTGCAGGGCGTGGTTATTCTCCTGGCGGTTGGTTTCCTGCTTGTTAACGTCATGGCTGAGTCTCTCGGCCTGGACCGTCTGATCGTGTTGTACCAGCCGTTCCTGTGGTCGGTACTGCTGGCGACTCTGGTCGTCTTCCAGCCGGAGTTGCGGCGAGGCCTGATGCGTCTGGGGGAGACCCGATGGCGCCGGATCAGCCAGTCTGAGATCGACCGCGTGGCGGTCCCTGTTGCCGCGGCCTGCACCCAGCTCTCAAAGAACAAGATCGGAGCGTTGATCGCCATCGAAAGAGACGTCGGGCTCTCGGCCATCACGGAAGAGGGGGTGCGTCTCGATGCCCGTCTGTCGGCTGAGCTGATCAACACGATCTTCTGGCCGGGCTCTGCCTTGCATGATCTGGGCGTGGTGATCCAGAACGGGCGGATCGCCGCAGCCGGCTGTGAATTCCCTCTGGTGGATGCCGAGGGAGTCGATCGGTCCATGGGCAGCCGCCACCGGGCGGCTATCGGGTTGAGCCTCGAATCCGATGCCATTGTGGTTGTGGTCAGCGAGGAGACAGGCTCGATTTCCATTGCCGAACGGGGTCGCTTGTACCCCCATATCCGCCCGGCCGACCTCTACGACACGATTTGCCATCGCCTGAGCCACACTCGGGTACCCCTTGTGCCTCGGGAAGAGGTTGTGCCAGAGCCGGAGCCCGAGCCTGCACCGGCGCCGAGTCCAGCGGCCACAGAGAGCAAGGTCGAGGAGGAAACGCCCGCCGCTCAACCGCCCGGCGAGCAGGTCCCGGCCGGCCCCGCCGGATCAACGCAGCAGCAGCCGGTGGAGGCCTCCACATGAAGACGCAGATTCGCCTCATCCTCTCGACGCTTGCCTTGACGGTGCTGATTTGGATCTATGCCAACCAAGCCAGCCACAGTACCACGACACTGTCTGTGCCGGTCAAGCTTGAACCGGCCGAGGCCGCAAGCCAGTGGGCTTTGCACATCGCCGGCGCATCGGCGGACCAGCCCGACAGGCGGCAGGTGCAGTTGACAGTTCGCGGCCCCAAGAAGGCAATCCGCAAGCTCGAAAGCGAGACCAGCCAGGAGCGGTTTGCGTTGACCGTCAAGCTGGCCGACCAGCTCACCCCGGGCCGTACCAATAGCCGCAATTTGGACACCGACCTGAGCGGTTCTCCCGAGTTGCTGCAGCGCGGGCTGAACCTTCAGTCGGTGCTGCCCCAGGTGATCGAGTTCGAAGTGGACCGCTATATCAAGGTGCCGGTCGAGTTCAAGCCCGAAGCGGGGGCTTTCAAGAGCGCGTTGGTCGGCCAGCCGACCGTTGCGGAGAAGGTCACCGCCCGCGTGCTGGAGAGCAAGGTGGGCAAGGATTTCTCCGTCTACGCCCTGACGATGCCCCTGGAAGACGCGATCAAACAGGATTTGGACAAGAGGCGGACCGAGGATGCCAACGGGCCCTTGGCCCTTCATTTTCCCGTACAGTTGCAGTCGTTGCGACTCGCGGTCGACGCCGTTTTCGAGCCGTCGGTTGTTAACGTGACCGTCGAACTGAAGGATCAGTCCAGTATCGTCTACAAGACGGTTCGCCCGCTGTCGATCATGGTCAAGACGCAGGATTTCTTTGAGGGCTGCGAAATCGAATGGGAAGACAAGACGGGGGCGCAGTTTACGCAATCGATCAACTGCCGCGTACCGGTCTCCAAACTGGACGCCTTTCGCCGGATCGAGCCCACGGCGATTCTGGCCTATGTGATCATCGACAGCAGCGACCTGCCCCCGGATCCGACCGTTGCGGGGCCCTCGGCCACGTCTCTTCCCGCTCCCACAACCAGCGCAACCTACAGACCCAAGCAGGTCTATTTCGTTTTCCCGCCCGGTTTCGAGGACGTCAAACCCGATGGCCGGCCTCCAACGGTCAATTTTCGCGTCAACAGGAAGACGACCGACGCAACCGGCCTGCCGACGGCGGTGGCGGCCCCGTAAGTAATCGAGCGGCGCCATGTTGCTTCTGCCGACGCCGAAGCACCCGAAACGCAGTTGGCCGTAGTGTTTGCCAGATCCTGTTCGCCGGGCTCCACAATCCCGGTTCCGGCCATTCGGTGTTATAATCCGCTGCCATGAGCAACGAACCACTTGAACAGTATGCGGTACGGCTGGCTCGGGACGCTCGGGCAGCCGGTCGGAAGCTGGCCCTGACTTCGGGTAAGCAGCGGAACGAGGCCCTGCGGGCGATGGCCACGGCCATGCGCGAGCAGACAGACGTTCTCGTGGCCGAGAACACCAAGGATCTGGCCGCCGCCCAGGCCAACGGGTTGACCTCGGCGATGATCGACCGGCTCAAGCTCGACCCCGGCCGTGTGGGCAAGATGTCCCATGCGGTCCTGGAGATTGCCGATCAGCCCGACCCGGTGGGCGAGACCATCGAGGGACACGTACGGCCGGACGGCTTCCGGGTCGAGAAGCGCCGTGTGCCGCTGGGCGTGGTGGCGATCATCTACGAGGCCCGGCCCAACGTGACTTCCGACGCGGCTGCCCTGTGCATCAAGAGCGCCAACGCCTGCATTCTGCGAGGCGGCAAGGAGTCGTTTCACTCGAACATGGCGATTGGCTCGGCCATCTCGTCGGCGCTCGCCAAGGTCGGCCTGCCCGCCGAGGCGGTGCAGATCGTCAATACCACCGACCGCAACCTCGTGCCCATCCTGCTCAAGCAGGACGAGAACATCGACCTGGTTATCCCTCGCGGCGGCGAGTCGCTGATCCGGGCGGTCGTCGAGCAGTCGCACATCCCGGTGATCAAGCATTACACCGGCAACTGCCATGTATATGTCGATGCCGGTTGCCCGGCCGACATGGCCGAAAGCGTCGTGCTGAACGCCAAGATCCAACGGCCGGGCGTCTGCAACGCCGCCGAGACGATCCTTTTCCATCGCGACACCGCCGACACGCTGCTGCCTGCGGTCGGCAAGAAGCTCATGGATGCCAAGGTCGAGGTCCGCGGCTGCGCTGAGACCTGTAAACGGCTGTCCGGCTGCAAACCTGCCACCGAGCAGGATTGGTACACCGAATACCTTGATCTCATCGTCGCAATCAAGGTGGTCGACTCGCTCCAGGATGCGATTGACCACATCAACAAGTACGGCTCACATCATACAGATGCCGTCGTGACGCCTGACGTTCGTGCGGCCGAGGCTTTTGTTGCCGGGGTCGATTCGGGCAACGTCATGGTCAACTGCTCGACCCGCCTGAGCGACGGGGGCGTTTATGGTTTGGGAGCCGAGATCGGCATCAGCACCGACAAACTCCACGCCCGCGGCCCCATGGGCGCCGCCGACCTGACCACGTACAAGTGGGTGGTGACAGGCAGCGGCCACATTCGCCAGTGAGATCCAGGAGTCAAGGATGAAGACACAAGTTCGCGCGGCCGTTAACACGTTGTTCATACTTACTCCCGTCTTCTGTGCCGAAGCGGCCGTTGGCCCCACGGCCGTTATCCGCGAGGCATCGCCGATGCGGATGCCGGGGGTTCCCAGGCCGGACAAGGAGCAGGGGGATCCGTCGACTGCAACAGTCCCTGTCATTGGGACGGCGATACGATGTACATCTTCTCGTCTGAGATGCATCCCTTTCGGTCGTCGGGGCCCGACCTGATGCATCTGAGCCCGCAGTCGGAGCGTACCGCCTACGATAACGAGAAGGACTACAACGGCGGGCGGTGGATCGAGGCCACGCACAAAGCCGACGACGGCAAGCTCTACGGCTGGTATCACCGTGAACCCGGCGACATCTGTCCGGGCAAGCCACTGACCGCCCCTGAGATCGGAGCGGTGGTCTCAGCGGACAACGGCATGAACTGGCGCGACCTCGGCATCATCCTGAAAGCGCCGGACGACTCGCTCTTCTGTGACACGCCCAACAAGTACTTCGCCGGCGGCAACGGCGATTTCTCTGTTGTCCCGGATCGGCAGAAGGAATACCTGTACTTCTTGATCAGCACGTCCAACAAGGACCCCAAGGAGCAGGGCGTGTCGATCGCCCGGATGCGATACGCCGATCGCGACATGCCGGTCGGCAAGGTCTTCAAGTGGCGCGGCGGCCAGTGGAAAGAACCGGGCCTTGGCGGACGTGTCACGCCCATCTTGGGCCCGACGATCGACTGGCACAAACCGCGGGCGAACGTCTTCTGGGGGCCGTCGGTACACTGGAACACGCACCTGGAACGGTACGTGATGCTGCTGAACCTTGCCCGCGACAAGGATTGGACGCAAGAGGGGGTCTACGTCAGCATCAATCGCGACATCGTCAATCCCGAGGGCTGGAGCAAGCCGGGGTGGGAATTTCCTAAAACTCTCTTCTCTGCCC
>CAZTQK010000141.1:0-13939 GCA_964615635.1 uncultured Planctomycetales bacterium | reverse complement strand
GCCCTGGCGGTCTGCCGTGAGATGATCCGGCGCGGGCTGGGGCAGCGCGTCCGGTGGTATGTCTATTGCAGTCCGCACCCGTTCTCCGAGGAACTCGCCCTGGCCATGAAGCAGGCCGGTTGCGTGGGTGTCAACTTCGGCTCCGACAGCGGTTGCGACCGCATGCTGGCGGCGCTGGGCAGGAGCTATCGGGCAGACGCGATTCGCGATGCGGTGCGTGCCTGCAAGACGGCCGGGATCACGGTGATGGTCGACCTGCTTCTGGGCGGCCCCGGCGAGGACGAGGCGTCGGTGAGAGAAACAATCGAGTTCGTCAGGCGACTTGATCCCGACCGCTGCGGGGCGGCCACCGGTGTGCGACTCTATCCAGGTACCCCGCTGGCGGACACGATCCGCCGGCAGGGACCCTTGTCGACCAACCCCAATCTGCGGGGCTGCGTCGAAGACAACGACAGCCTGCTACGGCCGGTGTTCTACTTCGATCGGCGCCTCGGCGACGACCCCGGCTCGCTGGTCTGCGACATCATCGCCGGCGACGAGCGGTTCTTCCCGCCGCCGCGGATCAAAGATGCGACCAACTACAACTACAATGACAACCGGGTGCTGACCGATGCGATCAGCCGCGGCATGCGCGGAGCTTACTGGGATATCCTGCGCAGACTGGCTGTGAAAACGGATTGATGCTGCCCGGCTCGCTGGTCGATACAGTGACAAGTCGTGCGGAGCGCCTCTGATGAATGATCACAAACGATTGTCGCCATGTCCGGTGAAGCGATTCATCCTGAATCGTCGCGTGCTGATTCGGACAAGTGTCGGATTGCTCATCGTTGCCGTCTCGGCACTCCCGCTGTACACGTGTTACCGATTCGTGGCGTGGTCGACATGGAAAGGCAGCCGCAAGATCGAGGAAGGACGTTATGCCCTCCTGTACGAGACGGACCACTACGCGATCCTCAACGGGGCCAAGGAGATACTGGCAAATAGACTAACCTACACACCAGATCCAATGTGGAACCCTCCGTCGCCGGAGAAGCCCGATCCGAACGACCCCAACATGCCGGCAGCTATCAAGACATTGCGGCCCAAGACGATTGCCTTGGGCCCGGATCACGTCCAATTCGAGATGGGCGGCGGCTTCTTTCATTACGGACTGATTGCCTCTCCAGCCGACGATTTCGACCCGAATCGGGTTCCTACGAATTTGGTTTATGTGAAGCTGATCAATGGCGTATGGTACTATGCCGAGGACAACAAGCTGCCTGCACGAAAACCATGAAGGCGGTTGCCGGCCCGGTTCACAGCCCGTCGCCGAAGCTGGTTCCCACGGATCGGGCCGCCGCGATCAGCGGGTGATCCAGCGGCACGAGTCTCTGCTGACCGGCTACGGACTCGATCGGCACGCTGGTGATCCGCCCGTTCTGGCTGACCACGATTTCGTTGAACTTCCCGGCGAGGATCAGTTCGAGCGCCTTGTGCCCGAAGAGCGTACCCAAAACGCGGTCGGTCGGAACGGGCGTTCCGCCGCGCTGGACGTGCCCAAGGATGGTTGCCCGGCTCTCCAGGCGCGTCGCGGCTTCGATCTGCCTGCAAAGGACATTGCTGACGCCGCCGAGGCGGATCGGGTCGGGGCTGCCCGCGACCACCCGGTCGACCGTCTGTTCGCCTCCGACGGGCTTGGCCCCTTCCGAGACCGCAATAATGGTGAATGACTTGCCGCGCTTGCTGCGGTTCATGCAATAGTCACAGATAACGTCGAGACTGTAAGGGATTTCCGGAATGAGAATGATGTCCGCCCCACTGGCCAACCCGCTGGTCAGCGTCAGCCATCCGGCATTGCGCCCCATGATCTCGACCAGCATCACACGATGGTGACTCGATGCGGTGGTATGGATGCGGTCAAGAGCCTCGGTGGCCGTGTTCACCGCCGTCAGGAATCCGAACGTGATCTCGGTGTGCATCAAATCGTTGTCGATCGTCTTCGGAACGCCGATACACCGGACACCGTGCTGGATCAGGCCCGATGCGCCGACCATCGTTCCATCCCCCCCGACGCAGACAATCACGTCGAGCTGCCGTTCGGCGATGTGCTCGATCACCCGCTGGGTGACGTCCTCGACGACCGGATTGCCCTGCTCATCGATGCCCACCACAAAACGTGATGGGTTGGCGGTGTTTGAGGTGCCGAGGATGGTGCCGCCTCGCGTGAGGATGTTGGACAGATCATCCCGGCTCAGGACCCGCATACGGTTACGAATCAGGCCGAGGAAACCATCCTCGATACCCCAGACTTCCAGGTCGTGCTGATAGATGGCCGCCTTGGCGACCGCCCTGATGACTGCATTGAGTCCGGGACAGTCCCCGCCGCCGGTCAAGATGCCGATGCGTTCGATTCGATTCTCGTCAGCCATCTAAAGGCTCCTGATTGCTGTATGCAGTGGTTCCATTTCAATAGCGACCCACCGGCCGGGACTGTTGCTGATTCTGTCTTGCCTGCAAGAGGGCGCACGCCGCGTCTATCGGCGAGTTATCAGACTCACCCGGTCATGAATCCGCGCCTGAACATGCCCGTTCCCGGCCGTAGAGGCTAATCGGCAGCTTCCTCATTGACGTTTTGTTCGAGAATAATCAGATTGTCTTCCGCGTCGGCGTCATATCGTATCCCGACGACGTTGTAGTTCTGCCGGATGGCCAGATGAAGCATCGGGCGATGCCGGTTGTAGCATTCGAAGCGGATCGTCTGATAATCCTGGTCGCGAGCCCATGCCGTCATCGCCTCCATCATTTGCGAGGCGACGCCGGCGCGTCGGAAGTCCGCCAGAACACCAATGTACCAACAGTAGAACGTGTTCTGCTTGAGCTCATAGCCGAGGGCAAACCCGACTGGACGTTTCTGCACCGTGGCCAGGAGCAAAAGCGGGTTGCGCTGTGTGCCCATACGATGTGTGAAGAAAGCGTACTCGCGGCCGGGGCGGAAGATCTCATTGTAGAGCTCGACAATCAGCGGCAGGTCGTTGATCCCCACAGGAACGATTTCGGCGTTGGCCATGGACGATCTCCGCTTGGATCGAAAAGTGCCGACGAGACACATCACCCCGGCTGGGGCAGCGGCCCTGAGCCATACTCAGGTTGTGAAGACTTCGAAGTACCCGGGCTGGTCGAAGGCCGGGCGCTGATGCCCGCCTGCGCCGCGTCCAGCAGATCGGACACGGTGGGCCGGTCCAGGCTCTCACCTCTCAGCAACGCGTGTACCTCGGCGGCGTCCAGCGTCTCGTACTTCAACAGGGCCTGGGCTACCGCTTCCAGCTTCTGGCGATTGTCAGTCAGGAGACGACGCGTGTCGGCGTACGCCTCGTTGATCACCCGCTGGACCTCCTGGTCGATCAGCCGGGCGGTTTCCTCGGAATACTCTTTGCCCCCGGGCAAGTCGACCCAGACCGTTCTGCGGGATGAATCGTCGCCGTAGTAGATGAACCCCACGCGGTCGCTCATGCCCCACTCGGTCACCATTCGGCGAGCGGTTTCACTGGCCTGTCGAATGTCGGCCGACGCCCCCGTGTTAACGTCGTTGCAGGTGATCTCCTCGGCAATCCGGCCGGCGCACAGGATGCGCAACTGAGCGTTGAGCCACTTGGTGCTGTAGTTCGTGCGGTCCTTCTCCGGCAGCGAGAAAGACGCCCCGCCGTAAGGCCCTCGCGGGATGATGCTTACCTTGTGCAGCGGATCGGTGTCGGGCAACAGGCACTGGACCAGTGCGTGGCCGGCCTCGTGGTAGGCGATCGCGAGCCGCTCCTTCTCGTCGACCATGCGGCTCTTCTTGGCGCGGCCCCAGCGAACCTTGTCACGGGCCTCTTCGAGGTCCTCCATCTCCACATAGTCCTTGTTGGACATCGTCGCCAGGAGGGCCGCCTCATTGATGATGGCCGCGAGGTCCGCGCCGCTGAACATGGGCGTGCCGCGGGCCAGCTTGTTGAAGTCCACATTCGGCCCGAGCTTGATCTTCTTGGCGTGGACGCGCAGGATCTCAAGGCGGCCCTTCACGTCCGCCAACGGGACGAAGACCTGCCGGTCAAAACGCCCGGGTCGCACCAGCGCCGGGTCGAGCACGTCGGCCCGGTTCGTTGCCGCAATGACCACCACCTGATCGGACGTGTCGAATCCGTCCATCTCGACCAGAATGGCGTTCAGAGTCTGTTCTCGCTCATCGTGTCCGCCGCTGCTGAAGCCGGCCCCGCGGCGACGACCGACGGCGTCAATCTCGTCCAGGAAGATAATGCACGGTGAGTTGTCCTTGGCCTGTTTGAACAGGTCGCGCACGCGCGAGGCGCCCACGCCGACGAACATCTCCACGAAATCGCTGCCCGAGATGCTGAAAAAGGGGACGTCCGCCTCGCCGGCGATGGCCTTGGCCAGCAGCGTCTTGCCGCAGCCCGGGTCGCCGACCAGCAGCACGCCCCGCGGAATGCGAGCCCCGAGCCGCTGGAATTTTTTGGGATTTTTGAGGAACTCAATGATCTCGGCGCATTCCTCCTTGGCCTCGTCGATCCCCGCGACGTCGGCGAAGGTGATGTTGGTGTGCTCCTTCGTGGTCACGCGATGTCGCGAGCGGCCGAAGTTGCCGAGCATCCCGCCCGGTCCGCCGCCAACCCCGCGAAGCTGCCGGAAGACGAAGAACCAGATGAATGCGATGACCAGCAGCCAGGGCAACAGGTTGATCAGGATGTTGAACAGGGCCCCGCCGGTCCGGTCGATCTCGTACCGGACTCCGGATGCCCGCAAGTCGGCCCAGAAGGCGTCGTTGAAGGCTGATTCGTGCCAACTCACCTCAAAGTCGGCCGGCTGGTCCTTGCCCTGGGTATGCTTAAGCTTGCCGGTGATGGTGCTGCTGCTGGCCTGGATGACCAGTTGTTCGATGTTGTTCTCCGCCAACTCCTTCCAGAATTGGTCTGGGGTCAGTTCACGACGCTGGCCGGCGCTGGACATCAGGTAGAAGGCGAGGAATACGAAGATGACGATTGACGCCGCCCATCCGAACAGGCCGCGGGACATGCGCATGGGCGGGCCCGGGGGCCTTGAGCCCTGGCGATCGTCGCGGTCGGATGGGTTCTCAGACATCCGTTGCTTCCTCAATCGGCGTATCGACAGGGAGACACCCACGTCGGCGAGCCCCGCCTGCCACCTTACATGTTATTCGGACTACCAACTGTTTTCCATGTCGCTGACGATGTTTCGTGCCAGCTTGCCGACCGCGTCCAGCCTGCCTTGAGCCACCGTCTCGCCGGCCGGCCGCACGTAAGTCACGGTGGTGACGAATCGCGGACGGTCTCGCAGGAGCTTGCCCGTCCTGACGTCCTTCCAGCGGTAGCGGACGACCAGCGTGGCTGCCGTCTCCCTCGGTCGGATGGCGATCGGGTCCCAGCCAAGGGAGGACTCCCGCCACTCCAGGACTTCCCCCGACAGAATGGTATCGGCTTTTTCGGGTGGGGCGTTCGTGTACGGTGTCGAGACGTTGACCTCCTTCCGCAATGCCTCGGTCAACTCGAACTCAATACCGCGGCGAAACTCCCGTGATTGGAACATTTCCACGTAGACGGTACGAATCGTCTGTGGGTGCAGCGAATCATTGCTGTAGCCACACCCGCAGGCCAGCAGGGCCCCGGCCAGCAGCGACACGCGTCCGATATCGACGGCAAGGGCTCGGTGTTGACTGCATGTTCGTCGCATCAGCGCTGGGCCTCCTGATAACGGGAGGTGTTGACTGCGGCCTGAGGTTCGGCTTCGGGAATCTCGGGTTCTTCAACAGGCTCGCCGATCGCCGCCAGACGATTGCGGGCCTCGATGGCCGCGGGGGTCTTGGGCCAACGGACAATGGTCTCCCGATAGTAGAACCTCGCAGCCTGGAACTTCTCCGTTTTCTGGTAGAACTTGCCGATGTCGAGGGTCTTGTCCGCACGGGTGGCGGCAATCTGCTCGAGCGTGGTTGACACCTCGTCCCGCTCGGCCGCCGCCGGATACTCGCGTTGGTACTGGCGGTAGCGCTCTTCCGCTTCAATCAGCGGGGCTTCGTCGAACTTGATGCCGGGGAAACGGCCCTGGGCGCAGCGGGCACTCATCAACAGGGCTCTGGCATGCCAACGGCTGCGCGGGTAATCACGTGCGAAGGTGGCGTACTCCGATTCGGCCAGATCAAGCTCCCCACGAGTGAAGTAGTAGTCGGCCTTGGCCATCTGGGCCATCTCGGCCAGCGGGGTATCAGAGTAGTTGGCGACCATGTCGTCCATGATCGCGATACCGCCTTCGCGGTCCTTGAACCACAGCAAGCCGCCCCAGATGCGCTTTCGCTTCCCGGCCATATATTGCTCGGCGATGCGAAACTCCTGTGACAACGCCGACTCGGCAAACTCCGAGCCCGGATAGTTATTGAGCAATTCCTGGTAAGCCTTGTGGGCCTGCCGGTACAGACCCTGCTCCAGATACGCTGTGCCGTGCAGATACAACGCCTCGGGATAGCGCGGGGCATCATTGCCGTATTGCTTCAGCCAGTCCTTGGTGATCTTGCAGGATGTCTTGTACTCCCCCCGAGCCAGCCACTGGCGGGCGATGTCCAGGTCACCATCTTCAGTCCCGGGTACCGGTTCGACACCGTGCTCCCACTCTCCGGTCTTCTCGTTGAAAACCAGGTGCTCGGCGTGCCGCTTTGGTGGAACGGGGACTTCCCCCGCCGGTGACTCGATCGGCCCAAAGGCCGTGATCCCCAGCGCCACCAGACAAGCACCGTAACGGGCGAGGAAACTGATGTTCGGACGGGTATGGCTCATAGCCGGGGTTCCATATGGCTCTGGTTTCACGTGGGCCGCGCGGAACACCCCGCCCGCCCGGCCAGACTTCTCTCAAAGGTCGCCGATTATAAGAGGGCACTGGCACTCTGGCAATTCCATCGCAGGCACTGTATCGGGCCGGGAGATTCGCTGCGACAAGCAGTTACGGCTTGTCCAAAACGCTGCAGGAATTGAGCCGCGGCGTCTCCACAGCCGAGCGATACCCTGCTTGCACGTGAACTGCGATGCTTGCCCTATTCAGACGGAATGGCGTCAGGTGAAGTCTGATCTTTCGAGGGCCGTGCCAGGAGCAGGTACTGCGAGAGAACGGCAAAGGCCAGCAGGGCCATTGACAGAACCACTCGAAACGCCCAGGAGGCTCTGCTCTGGGGGAGCTTAAAGGTAAAGGTTGTCGAGTCCACTACGCGCGGGCACTCCATCGTGCCGTCCCGCGCGATCCACCGGAGGTACTTCGGGAAGCCCGCCAGCCACTCGGCGGGGCCACCTTCGTAGGGCCGCCCCAGCAGCCGGCTCAGGACGTGGACGCGGATTTTTGCGGCGACCTCGGCCTGTTGTTCGGGTGTCAGACGGCGAAACAAAGCCATTTCCGTTCGCCGGGCGACCAACCCGGGGAGCGTCGCGTACTCGATCAGAAGCGTTGTGCCCCAGGTAAGCAGCACCACGGCCGAGCCGATGAGCGCCAGCGTCGGCGGGTGGACCGGAATGGCCCCGCTGCCAAAGCGAAACATGATCGCACCAATCAGCAGCCCGAGCAGCAAGAAGAAAAACAAACCCAGGTAAAACGGGATCGACGCCAAATAGGCCAAAATCACGCCCGACGGGATGCCCGTGCAACAACCGGCAACGAAGGACCAGCCGATCCAGGTACGCTTTCCAGGGGTTGTGCTCATGTGCGGGCAGTCTACTCGCCGTGCGCTCGCTTTGCCAGAGAGCCGTGGGCGGGGATGTCGCCGGGATTGGCCGGGGCGGCCGGGAACACACTTCCAGCGAGGCTACTCCTGAATGGAGTCGAGCACCACCCAGCGGACGAGGTCACGCAGAGTAATGATGCCGACCAGGGTCGTGCCGTTTTCGATGACGGGCAGGCAGGAGACCCGATGGTGCATCATGGAGCGGGCCGCTTGGGCGGCCGGGGCGTCGGGCTCAATAGCGACCAGCCTGCGGGTCATGATCTGGTGGATGCGTCTTCTGAGCGTTTCGATGTCTTGGGCACGCTCGCTCATGCGGACACCGACGAACGGACTGATGTTCTTGAGCAAATCTCGATCGGATATGACCCCCACGGGTTTGCCGCCCTCGATGACGATCAGATGGTGGAATCGCCGCTGGTTGAAAACGCTGCGGGCAGCCTCCAGCGTCTCGTCCATGCCAATGGTGACCACCTCGCTGGTCATGATCTCGCGTACTTTTCGAGCCCGCTCCGCCATGGGCCGTCCTCCGTATTCGCAATTGCCCGGCACGACCGCGCCGGGTAGAGTGCCTATCATAACGTAGCATGGACCGCTTGACAGGTCCGGCCCTGCGTGTGAGAACGCATGTGAAAAGGGTGGGGCATGGTCGGGGCCGCCGGAGGCGGTGGAGACCTGCCGGCCCGAGTTCAACCATACGGCAGGTCTCGGTCGCTGCGGCGACCTCGACGCTGCCCTACCGAATGCTCGCGGCGCTTTTCACACATTCACCGGGTTGACTGAGGGTATCGCTCGCGTGCCTCGAATTGAGCAAATCACCAAGATGCTGGCGTCCAGCCCGGACGACGTCTTCCTGAGCTTCGCCCTGGCCATGGAACAGGTCAAGGCTGGACAGCAGGAGCAGGCCGTCGCCGGCTTCCGGCGAGTCATCGAGTTGGACCCCGATTACGTCCCTGCCTATACCCAGTTGAGCAACACCCTCATCGCCCTCGGCCGCAAGGACGAAGCCAAGGCCGTTCTGGCCAGCGGCGTCCAAGCCGCCACCCGCGCCGGCGACAAGCACGCCGCCGGCAAGATGCGCGAGGCACTGACACTGCTGGATTAGGTTTCTATTTCTCGTTAATACCTTGTCAAGGTATTAACCAAAAATGGAATACAATCCGTTCATGGGCAAACTGCCGCTTCTTGCTCAGTGCATCCTACGGCTCAGGGAATTGAGGAACTCGTCCGCCTGCTCGAACCGTTCGAAGGTCCGTTCCTCGGCGCGGAACTCGCGTGTGTGGCAGCGGCGCTGAGAGCCGTTCCACTTGCTGCCGTGTTTCTTGTGCAGCAGTTCGTGGTGCATGACGTGTTCGATGACGAACCGTGGAACGTCTGGTCGATCCAGCGTGCTGCTGATGCACACCACATCGTGGGCGAAGTTGTAGTGCCCGAACTGCCGGCCGGTGAGCCGCTTGGTCCAGCTCAGCTTCGGACGGACCATACCCCCGCTGAAGTAGCGACGATTGACCTGCTCGAAGACCTCTGCCAGGTCGTAGACAATTCCCCGAGTCCGCTCGACCCGGCCCGCCGCCTCATCCATGGCCGTGCGCACCGATTGATACGGCTGCGACAGCATCGCCTCGTTCACTGCCGGCCAATGCTGCCGGTCGCCAAGCATCATCCGCCCCAGGCGGTTGAACGTTGCCTCGTCGAAGCAAATCATCGGTGTTGACAGGATCATCCGCGTGCCGCTTGGCTCGGGCCGCCAGCGGTACAAGTGGCTCGACGGTCTGAAGTGGATCAATAACGGGGCCTTCCATTTGCTGTTCGCCTCCAGCATCGCGCCAAAGACGGCTTGCGCGCGTCGCACCGCCTGCATGTAGAAATCCATATGCTGTGGCTGGGCGAAATAGCGGAACCAGGCAACCAGGTCGCGGGACTCGGTTCTCAGATGCCCGGGCTTGAACTCGTTGCGGCTCATGTGATGGTCCACGCGCTGAGCTGTCTGCTGCACCACTCGCAGCATCGCGGCGGCGTCGAGCCGGCCCATGTGCACCTGTCGAGCCAGGTCGTCGAGCAGGCCGTCGAGAAACGCACGCAGACCGATGAGGCGGACCGAGCCGGGCAGGTGCTTCTGCAACTGATGCTCCTGGGGTGCAGTTGTCGTCGGCAGGGTATCGACGTTCAGTTTGAGCAGGAACTCATAGGCTCGCCTGCTGGGTGCGGGCAACTGGCTGGGCCGAACGCCGTGCCGGCTGCAGATTCCGTTGATCTCCGACAGGGTACGCTGCACCCGGCTCTTGAGGCTATCGCGTTGGGCGACAGTCATCGGCAACGAACACATCTGGCGGACGTAGTTCGCCTCGCGCACCAGGCCGGTGATTCGCAATTGTCGCATGCTACCACACCTTCAAAAGCAAAAGCAGCGAGACGGTGCCGTCGATGATCGGCTCGTTGGTGCTGAAATCAGCAAAGCAGTCGTGATAGACGCCGATGCCCGATTGGAAGCGGGCATAGGCGTCGTCACCGAACGAGTCAAATTTGAGGCTATCGTTGATGTCCTTGTAGACCGGTCCGTCAACCAGTCCCCCCACGGGCAGGATGCCCGCGAGCTTATAGAACAGGTGGTGCGGATGCCGGGACGGGTTGCCGGTTTCGGGGACGCCGATGACCATCGAGACGCCCCACGGGTTGCGGCCGAAGATCCAGTCGCGGGCTTCGGCCGCCAGCGTGCGATACGTTCGGTCGCCGGTCATCTTCTCATAAAGCACGGCCTGCGTGGCCAGGGCGATCACGTCGTTGGTCGAGCACCAGACCAGTGGAGTACCCAGGCGGTAGGCGTTACGCTCAGCGATCTGGCGCACCGCTTCCAGGCCGACTCGATAGTGCTCGGCGAGCATCTTCTTCGCCGCTTCATCCACATGCGGATAGAGCCGCCAGTGGGCGAGGTTCACATACGGGAAGAACTCGTAGTGGCCGTGGCGAGACTTGCCCATCCACGGGTTTGGCCCGGCCTGCCGGGCATGCTCGACGGCCTGTCTCAGGTACTGCGGCTCCTTCGTGGCGATGTACAGCTCCACGCCGGCCCACTCCAAGTCGTCCTGGTAGGTACTTTCGCCGTAGTAGTGCGGGGCCCGCACCGGCACGGACATCGCATTGCCCGGCCGTCGGCGGGCCAGGTCGTACATGGATCGGGCCGTCTTGAGATCGCCGGCCAGCGCCATCGCCGCAGAAGCCCGTCCGGCCAAACTGGCCATCCCTGAAGAGTTGTTCTTGTACTTGGGGCCTTCCGGTTGACCGGTGGCTCGCCAGGCGGATCGCGGGCCGCCCTTGCCCCATCCATAGTCGGACTGGTCATCGTGCCACAACGTGGCCGGGGGCATGTGGTCGCGGTCATCGCCGATCTGAACGTAGATCGTGTCGGGGTCGGGCTGGAGCTTGCGGACCAGGGCCGCTCCATGACGCGCTTCCTCTTCCGCGCCGGCCAGGAACAGGGCCGCGACACAATATGTCGTCGTGATCATGTGCTTGAGCCGGTCGGCCGCGTCGTGCCAGCCGCCGACCAGATCGACCTTCCGGCCATCAATGGTGTCGATGCCGTCCTGCTGGTGACATTTCTTGCCGGTGACCGGATTCTCGCCGCAGCGTTGAAGACGCATGAAACTCAGCAGCTTCTCCGGCACACCCGCGTAAGCGTCCGGTCCGATGGTGAAGGGCAGCGACTCGGTGTCCCCGAATCGCACCCTGTAGCGGCCGTTCTTGGCTAGTGCGGTGAAATCCAATCGGTAATTGTGACGAAACGGCCCCCACGCACCTTGGTCCTCACCGATCGGGGCGGCGAAATCGCCGACCGAGAACCTTCCCGTCTGCGGCTCGTCACTGGAAAGAATGGCGATCTTCGGGTCGTCTGGCAGGTAGCCGATCTGGTTGGCCCGGATCCACATGCCCGGTTCTGTCTCACCTGGCCGTGATTCGGCCGGGCCTGAGATTACTGGATTACTCGCCCCGGCCAAGGCCCCGCCGGCAAGAAGGGTGATCAGGATGAACAGCAGCTTCGTGGCTCTAGCGTTCTGCATCGGCATCCGTCACCTCGTCCATCATGGCAGTGATGTGCTCGATTGCGCACTGTCCCAATCGCACCCGATCGTACCCGCCTTCGAGTACGCTGACGATCCGCCCATGGGAGTGCCAGTTTGCGATTTCCGCGATCTCTCGGGTCATCCATCCGTATGAAGACGGCTCCAGATTGAGCGACGCAATCGGATCGCCGCGCGTCGCATCGAAGCCCGTGCTGAGCAGGACGAATTCCGGCGCGTATTCGTCGAGCCTCGGAAAGACCTGCGTGTCGAAGACGCCATGATATTCGCGGTCGCCGCTGCCGGGTTTCATGGGAATATTGAGAGTGAAACCCTCGCCCGGGCCGTGGCCGATTTCGCGCTCATAGCCCGTGCCGGGGAAGAGCGATTGCGGTGTCTGGTGGATGCTGATGTAGAACACGTCGCGGCGTTCCTCGAAAATATGTTGGATACCGTTGCCGTGGTGGACGTCCCAGTCGAGGATCGCGACCCGCTTGAGACCATGGCGGCGAATCAGGTACTCCGCCGCGATGGCGACGTTGTTGAACAGGCAAAAGCCCATGGCCAGGTCCCGTTCGGCATGGTGGCCGGGCGGGCGGACGGCGCAGAATGACCGCGGGACCTCGCCGGACATTGCAGCATCACATGCGCCCAGCACCCCGCCGACGGCCAGCAGGGCCGCGTCATAGCTCTCAGGGGAGATCTTGGTGTCCGACGATCCGATGAAGCCGAAGCCCTGCTCGCAAGCCAGTCTTACCAACTCGACATAGGCCGGCTCGTGGACCCAACCGACGATCTCGGCTGGTGCCGGCTGAAACTGCAGCGGCCGCATACGATCCAGCACTCCGGCCGCGGCCAGGTCGGACACGATGACCTCCAGACGATCCGCCCGTTCCGGGTGCGTCTCATCCGTTCGATGCCGATGGAAGAACCGATCATAGACCCAGCCGACGACCATAGGAACAGCTTATCCCAAGCATCGCGGACTGCAACGCCGGTCGAGTTATTGCTGCCGAACCTGTTCACGAGTCAGCAATTGAGGGGCGGTCTCATCGACAGTCGCCAACCCGGTGGCGAACTGCAGGTCGTTCATCGTTCGCTCGGTTTCGAGCATGCTGGCGGCAACCTGGTCGACCTGACCGGAGATGAAATCGGGTTCCTGCCGATTGACGGCCAATTCGCTGAGGGAGCGGATCTTGTTCTCCAGCCGGTCAATCTCGAGTTGGATCAGTTCGTAGTTGGAGCGCGCCTTCTGATAGTTGCTCAGGCGGTTCCGGCAGGTCTCGAGGTTGTCCTCGATGGTCCTGGCGAATTTCTGCCGCTGAGCCTCATCCCTCAGCTTGGATGCCTTCTCCAATCGGACCTGAAGGTTATCGATGTCCTGCTGGATCTGAGCCTCGCTGGTTTTCTGGAAGAACCGCTCAAGGGAATGCTGTGTGAAGAGCAGCCGCAGGTAGATCCATAGCAGACGGTCCAGGCCGGCCAGTTGCGATTGCTCCAGGATCGACGCTGAGCCCGCATGCCCGGGGTACTTGATGGCCAAAGCGATCTGCCGCAGTTCCACGCAACGGGCGCGAAGGGCTTCGTACCGCTCGACGGACTTCGGAGGCAGGGCTGCCATGATCGACGCCATCATTCGCTCGACACCGGCCGAGCCTTGCTGGCGGATCGCCGCGCTTTGCTGGGCGTCCACATAGGCCTGGAACCTCGGATGCGTTCCCAGCATGCCCAGGTAGGCAACCTCGGTGGCCAACACCAACGGCATCCAGACGTCCGAGCGGCCGCTCAGCAGTGCAAACCCCGTCGCCCCCGCCAGCAGCAGGAGGTTCCAGCGATTGAGGAACGCCGTCTTGAGGTACTTGGCGAAATGCACTGGACGACCTCTAGTCTCGCCCTTCTTCCAGTTCGCTGATCAGGTCACGAATATAGGCGACTGTTTCCTGAAATCTCGGCTCTCGCTGCATCTGCTTGGACGGGCGGTCGGCAGGCTGGACCACCAGTTCGCGCAGAATCGTACCCGGCGAGTTGCTCATGATGTAAACACGTTCTCCGAGGTACACCGCTTCTTCGATCGAATGCGTGCCAAAGAGCACGGTGGCCTGGACTTCCTTCCACAAGGCGACCAACAAGTCCTGCA
>CAZTQK010000140.1:0-14024 GCA_964615635.1 uncultured Planctomycetales bacterium | reverse complement strand
GTCTACCTCGACTCGGCCAACACGTCCCAGAAGCCCCGGGCGGTGGTGGACGCGATCGCGACCCATTACCTGGAGCACAACGCCAACGTGGCGCGCGCGATGCACACCCTCGGCGGTGAGGCGACCGAGGCGTTCGAGGGCGCCCGCAACAAGGTGGCGAACTTCATCGGCGCAGTGCCGGAAGAAGTCGTGTTCACCAAGAACGCGTCCGAGGCGCTCAACCTGGCTGCGCACACCCTCGGCGCAAGGCTGCAGCCGGGCGACGAGATCGTGATTTCGGTGCTCGAGCACCACTCGAACATCGTGCCGTGGCAGCTACTGGCCGAGCGCACCGGCGCGAAGCTGCGCTGGTTCGACATCACCGCGGACGGCCGGCTCGACCTCGAAGCGGCCGAAACCGACGGCCTGATCAACGAGCGCACCCGGATCGTCTCGGTCGCGTGGGTTTCCAACGTGCTCGGCACGATCAACCCCGTCCGGCAGATCGCCGGACTGATTGCTCGGCGCGTGGTCTGTAGTGTCAAGGTCGGCGATCACGTGGAAACCGGTCAACGGATCGGCTTGATCAAGTTCGGCTCACGGACGGAACTGATCGTCAAGGCCGACAGCGGCTACGCCCCGGCCGTCGCCATCGGCGACCGGGCTTACGGAGCCCTGACCGTCATGGCCCGCCAGGGGGGGGCACAGTCGGCTTCCAAGGAGTGATGACCGATGCTCAAGCCCGTTGTGCACGAGAACCCCGGTGTCGGGAGACACCCGATCCGCAAGCGCCGCCGTCTGCGCACGATCGCCATGCTGCCGACGCTGCTGACGCTCGGAAACATCTGCTTCGGCTTTGCGGCCATACACAGTTGCGGACGAGACCTTCAGGAACTCAACGCCGCCAAGGGCCCCGACGCGGCTCCGACTTTCAAGCGGGAGTTCCTGCAGAAGCATGTTCCTTCGTTTCTGTCTCTTGCGTCGTGGATGATCGTGGGCTCGTTGTTGTGCGACGCGCTCGATGGGCGCGTGGCCCGCAGAACGGGACAAGCCAGCAAATTCGGAGAACAGCTTGACTCCCTGGCCGACGTCGTCAGCTTCGGGGTCGCTCCGGCTCTCATGATGGTCACACTCGTCCACCGGGAAATCACCCAATGGGGCTATGCACCACTGCAGTTCCAGCACTTCGGCCGGATGACCCTGTTCGTGGGAATCATCTATGCGTGTTGCACGGCCCTTCGGCTTGCGAGATTCAACGTGGAGGCAAGTCTGGATGAGGCGGCTCACCAGGGTTTCAAGGGACTGCCGTCGCCGGGTGCGGCCGTCGCCGTGATCAGTATCGTCTTTCTTCATGACCGCATCGGCATGTCCCACGATTGGGGCCGGGCCGCGGAGTTTTTGGCCAAAGCGTTGCCGCTGTGCACGCTGGCAGTCGCTCTCCTGATGGTCAGCCGGCTGCCATACACTCATGCCGTCAGTTGGCTTCTTCGCCGCCGGCCTTTGGAACACGTCATCCTGGTTCTGTTGGCCCTGCCGTTGATCTGGATCTACACCGAGCTGAGCCTTCTGGTGATCGCATGGACCTTCGCTCTGAGCGGACCGGTTCGCTACGTTGTCAGTCTCCTGACCGGAGGAGCGGCTCGGAGTGAGCCCGCATCGGCAACCACCCTCGATCTTCCATCTACCGACACCGAGGCAAACAAGAAAGCTCTATGAGTTCACAATCACCCGCTCGCGTGCGTTTTGCGCCATCACCCACCGGTCATCTGCACATCGGAGGCGCTCGCACCGCCCTGTTCAACTGGCTGATCGCCCGGCAGACCGGCGGAACGTTCATCCTGCGCGTCGAGGACACCGACACCGCTCGAAATGTCGAGGGGGCCGATCAGAAAATCATGGAAGACCTTCGCTGGCTGGGCTTGCAGTGGGACGAAGGTATCGGCGTCGGTGGACCGAACGGGCCGTATTACCAGTCCCAACGACTGGATTACTACCAGTCGATCGTGAAACGTCTGCTCGACGGCGGAAATGCGTACCACGCGTTCGACACCGCCGAGGAGCTGGAGGCCATGCGAGCCGAGGCCGAGGCACAGAAGAAAGCGTTCATGTACGCCCGCCCCGCAAGCTTCCCGGACGAGAACGACGTTCGCAAAGCCCGCGAGGCCGGTCGACCGGTGGTCGTCCGATTCAAGGCCGCCGGCGAAGACGTGACCGTTCACGACGAGGTCATGGGCGATGTGACCATCGCGGCCAGCGAACTCGACGACTTCATCATCCGCAAAGCCGACGGCATGCCCACCTACCATCTGGCCAACGTCGCCGATGACACGGCCATGGGCGTCACTTTCGTGCTTCGCGGGCAGGAGTTTCTGTCGCAGACGCCGCGGCATATCGCTCTTCAGCGGGCACTGGCTTTTCCAACGCCGCGATATGCTCACATGCCCCTGATCATGGACATGCAGGGACGAAAACTATCCAAGCGAGACGGCGCCGTCGAGGTCTTCGCTTTTCGGCAGGCCGGCTATCTGCCCGAGGCCCTGGTCAACTTCATCGCGCTGCTCGGCTGGTCACCGGGGCAAGACCGCGAGAAGATGACCCTTCAGGAAATGGTCGAGCTCTTCAGTGTCGATCGTATTGGACGAACCAACGCGAAGTTCGACCGCGACAAGCTGATCGCCTTCAACACCGATGCGACGGCCTCGGCCGGCGGAGAACGGCTCGCGGGCGCGTTCGACGATTACCTCGCCGTTAACCCCGACTTACGGATCAGCCGGGCGGGCCTCGACGCCCCCGCCAGACGCGCTTTGCTGCAAATCAATAAAGGGCTGCGCACGTTTGCCGACGTTGAGTACAAGTGCGGTTTCATTTACGCGGCCGATGAGAACATCACTTACGAACCCGACGCGGTCAAGAAAGTCCTGGTCAAAGGCGACAACGCCGGCTACCGGATGCTCGAGTTACTGCTCCCAAGACTCGAGTCGGTCGACATCTGGACGGCCGAGAACGTGGAATCGCTGATCAAGCAGATCTGCGAGGAACTGTCGGCCAACATGGGCAAGGTCGCCCAGCCGATCCGGGTGGCCGTCTCCGGCTCGACCGTCAGCCCACCGATCGGCGAGACGCTGGCGCTGCTGGGCAAAGAGAAGAGCTTGAAGCGGATACGGCAATGCCTGGCCGCGCGGGCCTGAGACGGCACTACTCACCTTTGTCACTTCCCAGCGGCCGGATGCGGATATTCCGGAAACGGACCTCCATCGGCGGGCCTGCGTGCAGTTGCAGGGCGATGACACCGCTTCTTGGCCGGCTTGGGTCGGTCTCCGTGAAATCCACCGTCGTCAGGCCATTCAGCTTGATGACGATCCGCGTCCCCACCGCCTCGACCGTCATATCGTTCCAGCCGTCGATGCGGGCAATCTTCACCCCCTTGCCGGCGAAGCCGTTGGCCAGGACACCGCGCCCCAGGCCTTCTTCATATAGACTCCCGTACCACTGATCGGCGATATCGGCCTGGTAACCTTTCACGGCAAAGTCCGGGGTTTGCTGACTGCGGAACTGCACGCCGCTGTTGTGGTTGATTAGTCTCACGGAGTATCGCAGCACGAAATCAGAGTAAGGCTTGTCGCAGATCAGGAATACGTTGTGCGGCAGGTTCTCGCTTCGCCCGACGATCTCGCCGTTCTCAACCGACCACAACTTGGGATCGCCGGTCCAGCCGGTCAGGTCCCTACCGTTGAACAGCAGCTCGAAACCCGCCTGTTTTTCTCCCCCGCTCAGCACGTTGTGCGTTGTGTCGGCCATCCGCCCGCCGGACCATCGCAGAGCATTGTGAATGATGCTGATGAACCGTTCATCCTCCAACACGGTGTCTTCGCAGCCTAGTGCCGTTGTGAACACACGTCCTCCCTCCGCGCGCCTCGTCCATGCGACCGGTACAGGCTTGTCGGCAGTCTTGCCGCCGGGGCAGTTCACCGGTCCGGCCGTGCGGATCAGAACGTTGTTGCCGCACCTGCTCGATAGACCGATGATGGCAGGCGCATCCGCCCAGGCAAGCGTTCCGCCGACGGCCAACATGGTCGCATGCGCAGGGTCAAGAACAACAAAAGAAGCTTCGCCCACAGACGCTGTGCCGCCGGTCGACCCACCCAGAATGTTGGCGAGAGCCGGGCACACACAAGCGCCTCTTAGCGAGCGCCCGATGGCAACAATACCTTTGCCGGATTGTACGAACCGCACAATACGTCGCTCGGCAGAGGCGCGAAGCTCGATGGGTGAAGCCCAGTCCAGGAGAACCACATCCGCGCCTGCAAGCGAAGTGCTGTCGAGACTTCTGGCAAAATGAATCTCGACCTCGCCCCGACTGGTGAGTCTGTCTGAAAACCGGCTGCGCGCGTCAGCGTTGCGATCGCTGATCACCAGCACGTGAATCGGTGGCGGCCGGGGAGAACCGCAACCCGAAAGCATACTGGCGAGCGATACAAGCCAGGTGACGCACGTCACTCGACGGGGAAATCGGTTCACCGCCAAACCTCCATGTGAAGAGAAGCCGAAACGGTGGCTACGCGTTTGTACCGAGGCAGCCATCTGGCTGCAAGCAGGAAGCGACAAGACGGCCTGCCTGAGCATGTCCTGATATCAGTCAGGGTGTATCAGCACACAGATCCTTTCACTATGACCTACGCATTTGTTGCGGTTGACGAATCACCGACTTGGAATAGAGTAGTCCCAGCTTTGAGTCAAATGATTTGAATGCAAAACAGAAAACTAGCGCATCGCCTGTGGAAGACACACGTCAGTTGTGATAGACTCGTGGGCAGTGGGGTGAACGACCTCATCCGATTTTGATCCGAGGACAATTGGCAGATCGATCTGCCTGGCGGGCAAAGGATAGAGGTTCGCAGACGTCTTGAAGCTGAAGAAAACGGAAGCACTGTTTCTCTCTGGAGGAAGACAAGACCGATCCGCGGCGGTCTGAAATCTGGCCGCGGGAGACAGGGCGCTCGCTACAGCGCCCGGACAAACAAGCCATTCCCTTGCGCCCGCGCTCTCCGCGACTCTAACCTCCCCTTAAAACGCGCGGGCGTTTTTTTGCGCACGACAAGAGATGACAGGTCGAAGCCGCAGCAACGGAGCGGCAGCCGGGGGATGAGCGTGGACCGCGCGGCTCGGATGGTGCTGAAGACATCCGGATTACCAGGGCGGGCCGGTGCGGGGCGATTCCTGCTCGGTCTGGCGCAGTTTCTCGAGTAGCTCTCGTTGTTCGGTCGTGGGTGACTTCGGAGGGACGATACGCACGACGGCGTAGAGATGGCCCGGAGCCTTGTTGCCCGCGGCTCGAACGCCTTGGTCTTTCAGTCGGAGCCTGGCTCCGCTCGGCGTCCCCGGCGGAACGGTCAACATGGTCCGCCCACCGAGGGTCGGAATCTCCACCCTCGTTCCGAGGGCGGCCTCCGATATGGTCAAGGGAAGATCGAGGTAGACGTCGTTGCCTTCCCGCCTGAAACAGGGGTGAGGTCTGACTCGGCAGATGATGTACAGGTCGCCCGCGGGCATCCCTGGGCCGCCCAAACCGCCCTTCCCGCGAAGTCGGATCCGCTGGCCGTCGGCCACTCCCGCCGGGATCTTCACGGTGATTCGCTGGGCGACTCCGGTTCGGGGATCGGTCAGCGTCAGGTCGAGTTTCGTGCCATGGACAGCCTGTTCGAAACTCAGGTCGACGGGATGCTCCATGTCCGCGCCTGAGGCAGGCTGTTCGCCGGATGATCCTCCCGATCGAGCCGCACCCTTGAAGAACTCCTCAAAGATGCTTCGCCCGGTTCCTCGCCGGCGGCCCCCGCCTCCGGCGAAGACACTGAACAGGTCATCGAGATCTTCGATGGGAATGTCAGGCCCCCCGCCCGACTTCCAGGTATGAACGCGTTGACCGCCGGGACCGGATCGCCAGCCGCCGGCCGGGCCCCGGGCCCCGGCGTGGCCGAACTGATCATAGAGTGTTCGCTTCTCGGCGTCGCTCAGTACTTCGTAGGCTGCCTGGACCTCTTTGAAACGGCTCTCCGCGGTCTTGTTTCCCGGATTGCGGTCGGGGTGGTACTGCTTGGCGAGCTTGCGATAGGCTCGCTTGACCTGGTCGGGTGTGGCGTTGCGGGGTATTCCGAGCACTTCGTAGTAGTCACGTTCGGGCATAGCTGGCGGGTCACTTCCTATTCGTCGGCATCATTATAAAGCGCCCCGATCGTGTTGCATAGCCCTGGTGGTCGCGCTACCATCCTGCGTCTATATGGGGAATCCTCGTGGTATCACGGTGGCCGCCGGTCAGATTGCTGCCCGGCGCATGAGTGAAGCCGATCTGACTCTGGCTTCGCTCGGCATCGCCATCGAGGAGGCCTATCGGCAGAAGGTTGACCTGTTGGTCCTGCCCGAATGTGCGTACCCGGCCTACCTGTTGGGGACGGTCGAGTCCTACCGGGCCGGTGAACACATGCCTGGTGAGACGTATGTACGATGGCTCGCCAAGCGGGCAGCGGATTGCCGGATGCACATTGTGAGCGGCTTTGTCGACGACGGCGGTGACATGCTGTACAACGCCGCCGTGCTGCTCGACGATCACGGCCGCGAGATCGGTCGGACGCGCAAGACCTTCCTCTGGGACCTGGACCACAATTGGTATGCCCGGGGTGATCGGATCCGCGCTTTCGACTCGCGGCTGGGCCGCATAGGTCTGTTGATCTGCGCCGACGCCCGCCTGCCGGAGCTTCTGGCCACGCTGGCCGCCGACGGCGCCGAGTTGCTCGCCATGCCGACCTGCTGGGTTAACGGCTCGCGCCAACCCGGCGAATTCCGCAATCCACAAGTTGATTTCCTGATCGAAGCTCGATCCCGCGAGTTCGGCTTGCCCATGGTCTGTGCCGACAAGTCAGGAATCGAGCTTGCCGACTTCGGCTACGTGGGTCAGAGCCGGATCGTGCGGGCCGACGGCACTCTGGTTGCGGAGGCACCGCCGAGCGGTGAGGCCGTGATCAGCGCGCGGATCACACCGGCGAGATCCACGTGGCGAGTCGATCAGGAGCGGCACACCGCCAGGCTCTTGAGCGAGGCTCCGCCCATCCGACCCCGGGCCGCCGATCTGGTTCCCCTGCAGGCGGCCGCGGTTCCCGCCGGCGCTCCGCCGCAGATCATCGAGATCGATGGGCCCCTTCTGCATCACTTCCGTGAGCGCAAGCTGGACCTTCTCGTGACCCAGGCAGCCAACCTCGACGACGCCAGGCGACTGCGGCAGCGTGCGACCGACCTTGGGGTCCGCCTTCTGCTTCCGCCTCGAGAATGCGAGATGATCGATCTGGCCGGCGGACGTGCGGCCTGCGTGGTTGGTCCCGCGGCCCGTTCCTTCGTGGCGCCGCGAAGGATGGTTCTTGACGGCGCGGCAATGCTGATCTTCTGGGAGCAGCCCTCCAACTTACCCATTCTGCGCGCCCGGGCACTGGAAAACCGCGTATTCGTGATCGCGGTCAACAATTCTTTTGCAGCGGTCGTCGGGCCTGAGGGCGCGCTTCTGTCCTACACTCCCGCGAAGTCCCCTATACCTCCTATTGCCACCATCGCTTTCGGTGACGCAGCCGACAAGACGGTGGCTCCCGGAACCGATCTTCTTGCTGAGCGCCGACCAGCCATCTATCGATTCTGATCTCAGATGTGCGCGGTGTTCACGATCTTGGTAATTGTCGGAGAACATTCTATGGTGGATTCCGCTGCCTCCATTGGCCTGTCCTGATTGCCCTGATCCATTAATCGATAGGGAATACCCGCCCAGATACCATCGGTAGTGGGTTGCAATACCGAACCAGCAGAACTGCTGAAATCTCGCGCCGAATTCTGTAAATGAGGGTATTTGCCCCTCTTGCGATTTGGGTCCGGGGCACTATTTTGAATTCCCGGGCTTTGAGGTGGCAGCAGGGAACAGCGGGCGGCAACGGCAGCAGGTCTCAGGGTCACGTCTGCGGTCCACGGAAAATGCAGTTCATGGACCGCATTCTCCAAGTGCTGGCTAAAAACCGTTCAGGGCTCTATTCCTGGAATCGCTCGGACGAGCGGCGGTGGCACCGGGAGCGGATCCATTCGGGTTGAATTCAGTCGTTGGCGGGCCGGCCTCGCGGGGCGGGAATGTCCCTCCTCGCAAAGACCGGTGTGAACAGGACCTTTCGATCCGGGAGGAATCGACATTGACAACGGGGCGCCGACGGAGACGCCCCTATCGGCAGTGGTGAGCCCGGGAGCGAGTATCTCTCCTTGCTGTCAAGTTCAAATGCGTTTGGACCGCAGACAAAGCTTGATAGTTCCCTCGCTCAAAGCCAATTACCCGGGAGCGTCTCATCCCGGGCTCGCCCATTCTTATTGAGAGGATGTGAGGAGAAGCGGCACCGACGGAACGGTGCCGGAACGTGCCTGGGACGGCGACAGCATCTGCTGTCGAGCAACGCATGTCAGGGTTCGCGAATGAGGAGGGATTTCCGTCGGCCGTTGTGCGGTGCACAGGCACCGGGCAAGGAGGCATCATGGTCACGCAACTCCATAACGGGAGCATTGAGTTTCGGTTCTACCGACCCGGTGCCAAGGACGTTACTCTGGTGGGCGACTTCAACGGATGGCACCTCACCAGTCTCACGATGACCCGAAGTCCTGATGGCTGGTGGCGCTGCCAGGTTCGGATCGCACCAGGGTGCTACCATTTCCGCTACCTGAGCGACGGCGAGTGGTTCATGGACTACGCGGCGTTCGGCCTGGATTACGGTCCGCATGGTCTCAACTCGGTAGTCAGTGTCGAATCTCCGCCAACAGCCGCCACGCTCGCTTTCTCGCGCGGCAGAACGGTTCGGCGCTCGAATGGCGGGGGCAACCAGACTTGGCGGAGCCCGGCCAACCGCAGACTCGGCAATGGTTCTGTTCGCAAACGTGCGGGCAGCAGGGTTCGTGACACTTGAGGCGGGGAGGCGCCACGGCTTTTTCAGAACCGCGACCGTGAGGGAGCGGCCCCCTTGTGATCTGGCCGCTTTCCGGTTTGGCCTGCCCTTGACCCACTCATGGGAATCGGTCAAGGGCCCCTCGCTTGCGCTCGGGGTTCTGAAAGAGCCGCCTAAGCTGTCACGGACCCCGGGCAGCACCACGTTTCCCATGGCTGGCCGAACAGAAGGCCAACAAGAATGGGCATCGCGATCAGCAAAAACCCTAGCTATAAAATGGCTGATATCCTGATGTATTATAGGTAGACGGACCTTCGACACTAAGGGGGTAACGAGAGAGGCGTTACGATTTTTCTTATTTACGGTGTTTTCCCCCCTAGGCGCGCAAACTCCGTCGCACCATAATGCTTACGCTTCTTTCCCCTCCGGAAGGCGAAGGCGTCTGGTCCAAACCAAGGCATCTTCGCCTTCTTTTTTTCAGGCTTGATCTCACCGGCGACAACACGAGAGCATGCGCTCACTCTAGCGGCGCGCCGCTCTCTCTTCGGCCTAAGCGGAAC
Source organism: uncultured Planctomycetales bacterium (assembly GCA_964615635.1). Lineage (GTDB taxonomy): Bacteria > Planctomycetota > Phycisphaerae > UBA1845 > PWPN01 > JAUCQB01. The sequence goes on along the minus strand of CAZTQK010000140.1, from coordinate 4,534 downwards.
AACCGGCGTTCACAGCGATTTCGGAAACCTCTGGCCCATGATGCGTTCGTAGGCGTCGATATACTTGCGTGCAGTACCCTGAACGACATCAGCAGGCAGCGCCGGCCCGGGGGGTGTCTTGTTCCAGTTCAACGTCTCAAGATAGTTGCGAACGAACTGTTTGTCGAAGCTGGGCTGATCTCGACCGGGTTCGTACTGGTCGGCAGGCCAGAATCGCGAAGAGTCCGGCGTGAGCACCTCGTCGATGAGGATCAGCTCGTTGCCGTCAAACCCCCATTCAAATTTCGTGTCGGCAATGATCACGCCGCGCGCGCGGGCGTAGTCCGCAGCCTGGGTGTACACCGAGATGCTCCAATGGCGCACCGTCTCCATCGTCTTGGGGTCGGTCAGTTGGCACGCCCGCTCGAACGAGACGTTTTCATCGTGTCCTTCATCGGCCTTGGTAGCCGGCGTGAAAATCGGTTCCGGCAGTTTGTCGCATTGCCGAAGACCGGCGGGCAGTTTGATGCCGCACACTGACTGCGTGTTCTGGTATTCCTTCCACCCGCTACCGGTGATGTAGCCGCGGACAACGCACTCGATCGGCAGAACCCTGGTCTTCTTGACCAGCATCGCGCGACCGGTGAGTTGATCGAGATAAGGTTCGAATCCCGGCGGTGCCTTCTTGTCAACGAACTCGATCAAGTGATGGCGAACGCCTTTCACGAAGTCGAACCAGAACTTGCTGATCCGCGTCAGTACCTCGCCCTTGAACGGGATTCCGTTGGGCATGACGACGTCGAAAGCGCTGATGCGATCGCTGGCGACGATCAGCAACTTCTCGCCGAGATCGTACACGTCGCGTACCTTTCCACGCCGAAGGGGAAAACCGGGTATGTTCGTTTGCAGAATCACATTGTCGTTTGCCAAGACGCAGCTCCTGTCTTCCTAAGAGTTCTCACGCAATCCGATTAAGAGGGGGAACCAAGACTCCTGGACTGGAAGAAAAGCCAATCATTCACCAATCCGCCGTCCTCCATGGCCAAGTCTAGCCTACCGCTCAAGGCAATGGGCTATGGCGTATTGATATCAACCGGCACGAGTTCTACGTTTCCGCTGCCGCTGGTCTTCGGATGCTTGCCGGGCGGAGGACCGTCTTGTCGACCCTGTCGCACGAACTCCTCGATCAACAGCTCGCGAGGCACAACCTCTTTACGGTGAGACTCTTCAAGTCTCTTACGTTCTGCAAGGATGGCGGCTCGCTCCTTCTGCGTCAAGTTGCCCTTGGCCTGTCCTTTGGCGGCCTTCAAGAGCAACCCCAGCCGGTCCTTCTCCTGGATCAGGGCCGTCTTGAACGCCGGGTCGGTCCGGGCTTTCGTGTCGAGACGAATTCGCTCGGAAAGCAAGCTGATCGTGTACTGGACGTGGTTGACCAATGCTTCGGCCTGGGCCGGGGTGCCGTCGTAGTCTTCGGGGTGATCAAGCCAGTCAATGGCCGTGGTCGGACGCTGGGCCGGCCAAGGAGATGGACGCGATGCTGTGGTTCGTGCTAATTCGTGGGGTGGTGCTGAGGCTGACGTCGGCCGGAGTGACGATGCGCCGCCGTCGCGAGAACCGACAACTCGTCTGGCAGGCGTATCGGGACCTGCTGTCTGCTCCGGGGGGGCTACAGGTCTCTCCGCGTGAGGTTGAGCGACGGTCGGTGACGAGTCTGCTCCACGCAAGCCGGGCGAACCCTCGGTTTGCGGCCCGCCGTGAGTCGGGTCGACGGTCATATACTGCGGGTCGTCAGTGTGAGGTTGTTGACGCTTGTAGACCCTGGTTTGGGTCGTGACAGTGGAAGACTCGTTCCGGCGTTCCTCTATCGATTGGCCGAGGGCCTCTTCATGAGCACGCGTCAGCAGCTTTAGAAGGGCAGATCGCTCGTAGTGGGTCACGTATGGCAGGCGGATCCGCTCGCCCGGCTGGGCGGGCGCGGCGGCCTTGAAGTGACTATTGGCGGCCAGTTCGGCCAGCGACATCTTCAGCCGCCTCTGGACTTCGGCGGACATGTAGGTCAGTTCTCCCGGCGAGGACTTGGCGATGAGCTGAGTGACCAGGAAACCCGCCCAATCGAAGTCCTCCTGTTGGTACTTGGCGATGATCTGGTCAAGTTGCTTGAGCTTCTCGACGTCGGGCCGGACAGGCGGAGCTTGCTCCTCGACCTCGGCCGGGGCGGAGGACGGCTGCGATCCAGCCGGGCCCTCTCGCTCGACACGAGTGATGTTGAACCTGTGGATCTTGCGGATAAAGCTCACACCGTCCGGCCGGCTCTGCCGCAGCCAGACTTCGTCTTCGGTCTCACCGACAATCTGGCCATCGAGCCGCTGCCCGTTGTACATGACCACAGCGTCGGCCAATGCAGAAACCGCTGCCCACAGAACCAGAACACCGGTCATCAGAGATCGACGCGTATCCATCGAACAGCATCCTGAACGCGATTCCTTCCCTTGCCAGGACCGCGACCGCCCCCCCCCCGCCCATGACCCGGCGGACAAGGCCTCTCCGCAAGCTGACGTACTTCCGAGACGGCTAAGCATTATACCCTGCGGCAGACAACTGGGGAATTGGACGCACCGAAGGGTCAGGGCTTCGATCTGCCCCAACTGTGGCTGCGACCTCCGAAGCCAGGTGAATCCACGCGACTCGTCAAGACAGACGGCGAGTTGCCCACCGGTTCGTCAACAACAGACTGAAAACTGAGAACTGACGACTGATCACTTAATTCGGCACTGCGTTGCGCACCTCGGCCACAAAGTCCTTGCAGGCCTGCTCGATGCACTTCTCCCATTCGGAGGTGAAACGTTCGATGTACTTCATGTCGTCGAAGGCATAGATAACGCTCCGGGAAGCGGTGACGAGGGCCCCTGTACCGTCCGGCTTGAAGCAGGCCCCGATGTCAGAAGCCGTGCCGCCCTGGGCACCAAAACCGGGCACCAGGAACAGGCAATGTGGCATCATGGCACGGAGGGTCGCGATTTCCTCCCTGGCCGTCGCGCCGACCACCGCCCCGATCGCACTGTATCCGCTGTCGCCGACCAGGGTCGGGTCGGCGGCCCAGTTCTCGACTTGCCGGGCGACAAACTCGGCCACGGTCATGCCGCTTTCAAGCTTGGCGGTTTGCAGCTCAGCGGCCGAAGGGTTGCTCGTCCGGACCAGGATGAACAGCCCTTTTTGCTCCTCGCGAGCCACGTCGATGAACGGCTGGAGCCCGTCGAGGCCAAAATAGGGGCTAACGGTGATTGCGTCCGGCCCGGTCAGGTCCTCAAGGTTGGCAAAATCAGGCTCGGCCAGCATCGCGCTGGCATACATCTCGGCAGTTGACCCGATATCGCCCCGCTTGCAATCGCCGATCACGATGAGGCCCGCTTGGTCGGCCTCCTGTACCAGGTCGAAATAGGCATCCAGCCCATCGGCATAGTAGCGCTCGAAAAACGCGATGTTGATCTTCACGGCCGGGACCAGCGGGCCGACGATTCTCACCACCCGCCGGCAGTACTCCAGAACCGCGTCCAGGGACACCTCTGAGTCAGTAGCGTCGTTAAGCTCCTTGTCTTCCGAGATTTCGGCCGGGAGCTTGGAGTAAACCGGGTCAATCCCGATACAGGTGGGGCTGCCTTTGGCCTTAATGGCATTCAAAAGACGGTCGGCGAAGTTCTCTGCCACGGATACCTACCTCTCGTTTGACGGCCGGCTGGCGCGGACCGGTCGATGTCCTGCGGTTGACCTCCGGGGATGCCCTGGGGCTCCACCCCGGAAAACGGCGAGTGTAGCCCTCGATGCGCCGTGACGCAAGGTGTCCGCAAGTCCAAAAACCGGAATTCCGCCTACACCTTTAGGTCCAAACAGTGTTAGAATCCTTCACGAGGCTGGTTTCTCTTGAGACACTGCCTCCGTGGGGCTCATGGAGATCGTTTGTGGGCGGAGAGTCGTCAGGCAAGAGTCGCAGACTTCGACGAGTCGATTTTCGGCGAAATCGACAGGCACCCGCGCGCCGCAAGCACTGGGAGGTCCTGGCCGACGATGATCAGGCAGCCGATACCCTCAATAGCGAAGCGGTCAGGGCCAAGGGCGACCTATCGCGAAGGCGAACAGTCACCGAAGTTGACAAAGATCGCGAGGATGGCAAGGGTCCGTGGCTCAGGGGCATCGCCATTGCCGTCCGCGGGCAGTTTGTCGATGTCGAGGTCGAGGGCCGGATCTGGCCCTGCACGGTTCGTCGCATCCTCCGGACCCTGCTGATCCGAAACCGCAGCCCCGTGGTTGTTGGCGACGAGGTGGGCATCACGATCGTGGCCGACGAGGCGGGGGTCGTCAACGAGGGTGTCGTCGAACAGGTCTACCCGCGCCGAACAGCGCTGACCCGCTGTGACGGCAAGAAGACCCACGTGATTGCCGCCAACGTGGATCAGGTCCTGGTGATCACCTCTATCCGTGAACCAATGATCAAACCCCATTTGATTGACCGCTACCTGGTGGCGGCCCACGCCGGAAACCTGCCCGCGGTGATCTGTGT
>CAZTQK010000139.1:0-14037 GCA_964615635.1 uncultured Planctomycetales bacterium | reverse complement strand
AGATGGTCGGCGGGGCTCTCGAAGCGGCCGGGCTTTTTGCGATGCACTTCTCCCCTTTGTGGGTGTTCGCGATCGCCGGCGATGCCGCCGCCGGGACGAACGTCTTCCTGCAGAGGTTGGTGGAGCAACTGAAGCAGAACGGTGTCCTGCAGCCGGAGACGCAGATCAAGGGCCTCGATGACCTGCTGGTGGCTGTGCAGGAGGTCTCGAACAGGAGTGCCTCGGCGGTCGACACGCCTCCTCTGTCGCGCGAGGATCTGACGCGGCTGGCCGGCGACATGAAAGCGAGCTATGGGCGGATGTTCTCCAGCGCGACCAACCTCGTGCCGCGTTTTGAACAGATGTGGGAGCGGATGGAACAGTTGGCCGGCCGCGAAAACGTGGCCATCGAGCGGCTGCTGGGAATCCTCACGGTCGACGTGGCCTCCTGGGCCGGCAAGGGCTTCCATTCCGTGCTCGCCGTCGGGCAGACCGGTGCCGATCTGTTTGGAGAAAAGATCCTCGACAGTTACGCCACGACGCTCGAGAGAATCGGCGGCGAGGGGTTCACCCAGTATGTCTCCGGCCGCATGAAACCGTTCCTTCAAGCAGCATCAGCCCATTTCGGGCGGGCTAAGAAAACCTGGACTGAATCAGTGACGGGAACGCTCTTCGGCAGGTGGGGCAGATCCGAGGCCCAGACGCCGGCCCCGGACTCACCGGCACCTGAGCCAAGCGAACCCGGCGAGCCGCCACCGACCTCACCCGCGTAAACCTTCTGGCTCCAACGGCCTGACGCTCAGGATGTCCCTTCTTGGTGTTCGCTTGTCTCGATAATGCCCGTTAGTGGGGTGTGGTTGGAGATCGGAGCTTCGCAATCATCTCCTTGGCCCGAAGAACATGGCCGGGTTGCAGATCATTAGGGACGTTCGCGATCCCGATTTCCTTGGCGAGCATATGGCGGGCGCAGAAGCTGGCTTTCGAGGCGCAGAACTCGAGACGGTTGGTCTTGGCGAGGGCTTGGATCCTCTCGAGCTGGTTGCTCTTGAAGGTCGCTCCAACCCTCTGGACCTTCTCGATCTGGTCGTTGAAGTACTGGCACTCAGCCAGAAACGGACAGCAGTTCATCCTCTCATCCTTGCGCAGAATGCGCCGATTGCCTCAATTATCGTGTTACCCAAGAGTCAAGAATACAATATGTGCAAAGTCCCATATTCGGTTTGTTCACGTTTTCCCGGCTGGTGGGCGGGACGAGTGGGGAAACAGGGCTGGACGCTCCGATATGGTTTGCGGTACCTTGTGTTCTGAGACGTGCGCCGGTAGCTCAGGTGGATAGAGCACGGGATTTCTAATCCCGCGGTCGGGGGTTCGAGTCCCTCCCGGCGTGATTCTCTGCCAGACCCTCCAGTTCGAGCCTGGTCAGGGCATCATAATCTGCGGTATGGCTTGTTCCCGGGGCGCTTCCGTCACGTCCTCAGTTTGCTCGCGACCGGGTCCGAGAAGCTGCACGAGACGGCCATGCTTTCCGCCGGAGTTGCATCGCGTCCTTTCTCACATGGGTGCCCCTTCAAGCCGATAGCACTTGGGAGTGGGCATGAACGGGGTGCCGAGCCTGAGTTTCGCCCCCGGGAGAGAAGCCCCTCCTTGAGGCAATGTTCACAAGGACTCACAGGGAAAGGACAGACATGCGACTCGGATTGGCAAAGAAGAAGTTCTCTCTGATGCGGACGCTGGCGTGCCTGGCGACCGGAGGGACGGTGCTGTCAGTGATCGGTTGTGAAGGGGACACGGCCGGCGTCATGGTGGATGCCTTGGAGGCGGCTCTGCAAGCGGCTATTCCAGGATTGATGGAGCTGCTCAAGGCCGATGTGGTCAACGACGGCAGCGGCACGTCCACCGGCGGCGGTTCATTGCCCACCGTCATGCATGAGGCAATCCAGACCGTCCGAATGATGCTGGCGTAAGCGGCGGATCTGCGGTTCGACACGGCGGGCGGAGACTCTTGCCACGAGAGGGGAAGAGGTCGAGGACTCCGCGTTTCAACGTTACGATCATCGGGTGCTTCCGGTTGATTGGGGACACGACAGAGGCCTGTGCATTCATGATGCACAGGCCTTTCTTTCTGTCGGGCTTGCCGCATGTAACGCCGGAAGATGAAAGCCTGCGAGTCTTGTGGATCCACTGGACTGATGACAAGCCCCATGATTGCGGCCGGATCGCGGGCTGTGGCGGCCGACGTCGAGGCGTCATCAGGATTCAACCAGCGCAGAAAGACGGCCGGCAAAGCGCCGGCCGTGGTGGTGTCTGTGAAAGATCGTCGACCGCTGTCGTCGCTGGGCGACTCAGCGGGAGAATAGGTAGAAACCGTCCTGGGTGAGCCCGTCGCGGTTCACCGGGACGATGATATCACGCACACCGTTGCCGGTATAGTCGTAGAACGCGCACCAGCCGAGTTCGCCTGTCGGATCCGCCTTGAACAAGGCCTCGCCTGACCACGGATTGAAGACATTCGACGTGCGCTGGAATTCATAAGCATAGCCGCTGCCTGCGGCGAACACCTCCAACTCGGCGTCCCCATCAGTGTCGAACAACTGCAGTTGGCTGAACTCAATCGACTGTGATTGCCCGTCGACCGTGACGTCGCTGATCAGGCCGATGTTGTAGACATACCAGGGCACCTGGGCCGCGCTGGGCGCCAGGGCGCTCGGACCGGGGTTGCGGAACCACTGAATCAGCGAGTACGTCGTGCTTGCCACGGCTACGTCCGGCGAGCCATCGCCATTGATGTCCCCTGCATCGAGATGGTTGCCCCCACCCGTTTGCTGGCCAAGGAAGACGGTATCCCAGTTGGTGCCGTTCCCGGCATTGCGCAACCAGCGGAGGTTCCAGGTCTTGGCCTCGGGCACGCCGGCGACAATGTCCAGATCGCCGTCGCTGTCGATGTCGGCGACGGCCAAATCGGAGTAGTCCAGGACGTCGTAATCGGCAATGGACCGCTGCCAGGCGGCCGGATTGGTTGCGTTGGCGATGCCCGGATTTGGATACACGTAAACAAATGTATGAGGCAAGGCCTCCTCACCACCGGGGTCCGGTTCATTCGAAGTGACCACCAGGTCCGGCAGCCCGTCGCCATCGAAGTCGTCAACTTCCAGATCGGTCGGTCCTGTCGTGTTTGAGCAGAGGAACAGATCGCACCCGGCGAGCCCACAGGCGCTATAGCACGGATTCGGCGGGGGCTCGACCCAGATCCAGTCGTTGGGGTCAAGGGCGTCAGCGCCTTGTATGAGCAGGATGATTGCGGAGGGCATGTCAGTGTCTTCGGGCGGGACGAAACCGGTATCCTTCACCAGGACTGCAATATCGAGCCTGCCGTCCAGATTGAAATCGGCCGTCTCCACATCGTTCATAATGGCCAGCGGCCCGCCGCCGGCGATCGACAGCAAGTCGAACGCGCCCTGGCTGTTCAGCAGGTGGAGCTGAACCGGCTGATTCTCGGACGATATTGAGGCGAAGTCCATGCGCCCGTCGTTATCGATATCGCCCAGGGCAACCGCCGTGGCTCCGGCGGTCGCTTCGATCACCGGGTCGATCTGCTGACCGTCCTCTCCGAAGCCGAAAATGCCGTCAAATATGCTGTTGCCCCCGGAGTCAGGCGTGCAGCCCGGTGCCAAACCAACCGAGAGCACGAGAATGACAAGATTCGTGCGCAAAGCGTTCATGGAGCGGTTCCTTTCTTCTTTCACGGGCGACGATCATGCGGCACCGCCGGGACGGCGGCCGCTGCGCGTGGAGGCGCCCGGATTCCCTCTGACTCCGTCGGCATCGCGGGCTGTCCGCTTCAGTAAATCGGATGTTCGGACAGATATCGGGCGGATGAGCCGGTCGGAGGCGCACTCGCTCGCGTTATGGGCCCTGGGACGGGTCCGTGACGCTTCAGGTGCCTCTTGCAGAACCCCGAGCATAAGCGAGGGGCCAGGCCGCAGAGCGGACGGTCCATAGGAGGCCGCTCCCTCACGGTCGCGGTTCTGAAAGAGAAAGAACTGCGGCATCTGCTTGGCGAATGTGTCGCTCCTCACCTGGGATATGCTGCTTAACGGACGCTTGACGAGGCGGTCGGATTCTGCGGCGACAACCGGATCGTTCGGCCGGCGGCGGTGAAGTCGACGCCCTCTCCGTCCAGCAAACGATAGGTGGCCTTTTCGCGGCGAACCTCCACGCCGATCAGCCGGCCTCGGTAGCGCAGCTTGAACCGGTACGACTCCCAAGCGGCCGGCAGTTGCGGATCGAAGAACAGGCCCTCCTCGTAGTCCCTCATGCCGGCAAAACCGTTCACGACGGCCATCCAGGTCCCGCCCAGGCAGGCCGAATGGACGCCGCCGGCGGTGTTGTCCTTGAAGTCGTTGATGTCCATCAACGCACTGTGCCGGAAGTAAATGTAGGCGTCCTCCGGGCGACCGACCTCTGAGGCGGCGACGCTGTGAATCGACGACGACAGCGACGAGCCGTGGTTGGTGCGAGGCTCGTAGTATTCGTAGTTGGCCCGCTTCTGTTCGAGCGTGAACTGGTCGCCGAGAACGAACATCAGCAATACCACGTCGGCCTGTTTGGCAACCTGCATCCGCCAGAGGTTCAGCGGGTGAGTGTGGTTCCGCAGGTCGGTGAACAGCGGCAGCTTGCTCATATCCACCGGGTCCAGGTAGAGGAAGCTGTCGTCCTGGGCGTGGATGCCGAGCGACTCGTACCGGGGAATGTACATGTTATCGGCGGCCCGCTGCCAGAGCCGGTATTCCTCGGGGGTCAGATGGATTCGCCCGGCCAGTTCGGCGAACTCGGCAGGCTTGGATTGCCGCATCTCGTCATGCACCCGGCAGGCGTAGCGGAAGTGCCACTGGGCGAGCATGTTCGTATAGCAGTTGTTGTTGATCCCGCAGCCGTATTCGTTGGGCCCGCAGACCACGTTGATGCAGAACTTGTTGTCGCGCGCGGGGATGAACTTGCCGCGGTCGGCCAGGAAGCGGGCGGTCTCAAAGAGGATCTCCGCGCCGTAGCGATAGAGGAATTCAGTATCGTTGGTGGCCGAGACGTACCGCCGGATGGCGTAGGCGATATCGCTGACCAGGTGGTACTCGGCGGTCGCGGCCTCGTAGACCACACCGCACTCTTCGCCCGAAATTGAGTTCCACGAGTACAAGGCCCCGATCCCGCCCATCTCACGGGCTCGCTCCCTCGCCCGGTCAAGCAAGTGGTAGCGGTACATGAGCAGCGGACGCACAGTCTCAGGCTGGGTATAGATGAAATGCGGCGAAATGTACATCTCCGTGTCCCAGAATACGTGGCCCCAGTAGTGGTCGCCGGTCATGCCGCAGGCGCTGATGCTGCGATGCTCATCCTCCGCGTTGCTCTGGCGGAGATGATACATGGCGAGCCGGACGGCCTGCTGGTCGGCCACGTTGCCGTCGATCTCGATGTCGGCTACGTTCCAGTAACGCGACCAGAAGTCCGTCTGCTCGCGGAGAAGCGTTTCGAAGCCGTCGTTGATGTCGGCGATCACGCCGGACACGGCCGTGGGCAGCAGGTCCCAGAGGGGCGTCTCGACGCTGGTGTGAAAACACGCGAACTTGTCGAGCATGACGATCGAGTTCTTCGCGGCTTGGATGGTGAAGCGCTCGATGAATTGCCCGCTGCACTCCTCCATGGCCGTCTGGCTCGGCCGGCCGGCGCTGTTCAGCCGGTGAATGAACGCCATCGCCACGCGCGAGTCGGCGGTCTTTGGCCGGTTGACGAAGTAACACGCATTGCTCGCGGTGCCTTGCTCGATGATCTCGATGCAATCGTTCTTCAGTTCGCCGCTGCGGGCCTTGCCTTCGATGACGCTTTCCAACTCGATGACACCGTCGAAGTTCAGCGGCGCAACCTCGTAGCGGATCACCGCGCTGTGACGCCGGACCATGCTGACCAGCCGGGTGGTGCGGATTCGAACGCGCTTGCCCGACGGGCTTTCCCAGGCGAACGTGCGCGTCACGATGCCCCGGTGCATGTCCAGTTCGCGGCGATAGTCGCTGAGTGTGCCGCTGAACATGCTGAACCGCTCGCCGTCGACGATGAGGTTGATGATCCGCCAGTCGCAGATGTTGAGCATCACGTGGCGGCGCTGCGGATAGCCGGGAAAGCTGACCAGATGGTGATACGGCTCGTAATCGTAGATGCCGTTGAGGAACATACCGGGGTAGGCAAACTCGGCCAAGGCCGGGTCATCCTCCTCATACGTGCCGCGCAGGCCCATGAATCCGTTGGTCAAGGCCAGCAAGCTCTCCCAGTACTGCGACCGGGCGGGGTTTATCTGCGTCTGGGCGATCGTCCAAGGCTCGGCGGGAAGTCGAGAGGGACGCCCGGCGTCCAGCAGGGTGTCGACGTCGATTTCGTCGTAACGAGTGATCACTTCCGGAGCGTTGGGCAGCACGTCCCTCGAACCGACGCCCACCGCCTTCATCCGGGCGGCCAGCGCGGCCTCGATCCCCGAGAAAGCATCCTCGAACACCAGGCAATGAAACGCCGGCACCCCCAGCCGCTCGGCGCCCAGCAGAAAGATCTCCGGGTCGGGCTTGGCGTTGCGGAAGTCGTGACCGGTGACGACTGTGTCGAACAGTCGCGTCAGACGGAGCTTGTCCAGGACGGTCTGGGCGTTCTTGCTCGATGAACACAGGCCGATCTTGACGCCCTGGGCACGCAGCTTCTCGATGAACGACACGACGCCGGGGTACAGGTCGTCGTCGTTGATCGACTCGATCATCTGCTTGTAGTAGTCGTTCTTACGAGTGGCCAGCGATTCCTTCTCCGCCTCGTCGATCGTGACCTGATTGTGATCAAGGATGATCTGCAAGGCGGGCATCCGTGGGATGCCGCGAAGCTGATGGTTCAGCTCCTCGTCAAACTGCCAGCCTTGCTCGTCGGCCAGGCGCTTCCAGGCCAAGTAGTGATACTTGTCAGTAAAAACCACGACACCGTCGAGGTCGAACAGAACCGCACGAATGATATGCTTCACGTTCACCCGGCATACTCCCATGGTCCGAGGTCTCCGCATTGGGGCCAAGAATCTATCCGGAACCGGTCCGAGGTGCCATCTCTCGCCGGCGGCGAGAGATGGGGGGCTGGGGGCTGGGGACTTGGGGCTGGAGGCAAGTAGGGCCGACGCCCTCGTCGGCCCCGTTGTACCGTACCGTGCTTGTCGCTGGCCCCAGAATCCGTTCTGGGGCCTTCCGTGGAGAGGATTCCCATCCTCATTCTCACCAAATGCGGAGCCGCTCAGTGCAGAATCGCTTTCGCTCGGTCCAGAATCACTCCCGCTCGGTCGAGAATCACTCCCGCTTGGTCCAGAATCCCTTCTGGACCGCCTCTCCGGGCGGGATCCAGTTCGCATTGTCGACTCGATGACGATGGGAATCGTCAGGGGAGTGGTCCCAGATGGGAATCTGGTACGTGTTTGGCGTGCCGGGGTCTGGCTCTTTTTGCCCAAATGCGGTTCGCGGTGCAATTTGGAGAGGTTGGCTCAGTCCGGCGGGACTCGTCCGCGACAAGAAGACGGCAAAAAGTGCCTGACCCGCTGTCTTACACGCCAAACACGTGCGGAATCTGGGACCAGCGAACCCCCAAGCTTGGGCACGCTGAGCGACCCCATTGGTTCATTTCAACCACCCGTTGGTTCATTTGAACCAATCGGTCTCACTGCGGACGGCCAGAACCCGCGTTATTGCTCAAAAAATAAGTATTGACTCCTGGCATGGTAATTGCTAGGCTGAAAAGGCAGAGCCAAGCTTTGTTCCGGGAGGAACCCCCCAGCACCGGCTGGCGTGCCGGCGGTTCGGGTCGGGGTCCGACCTGTGCCCGCCTCACGCCCCCCGCCAAAATGCCTCTGCACCCGCTGGTTGGGACCTCCTAACAGGGCCGGACTCCGATTGGCGTCCGCAGAAAGACGGTTCATTCCGGAGATTGTGTACCCGCAGCGTTTGTTGCTCGCCTTCAGACAGACCGACGACAGATGACCGGTGATCCGGTCACCGACAACATGGCGACCCTGGCGTACGGGTTGCCGCAGGCCGTGAGAAGACCCTGAGAACGAAAGGAGAGACCCATGTGTTGGACAGCTCACATCGCGCAGAGGGTACGGATGGCAACGGCGGTTGCGGTGGTACTTCTGGCAGGGCCGGGATTGACGTCACCGACCTTCGCTCAATGCCCATACGACTGGCTGCCGGGCGAAGGGATAACCGGCGTGGACGGCGATGTCTACGCGACAATCTCATGGGATCCTGACGGTCCTGGTCCGTGTTCGGAGGTGCTGGTTGTCGGGGGCGCTTTCAGCGTTGCAGGAACGGTCTCGGCGAACTGCATCGCGACGTGGGACGGCTCAAACTGGAGTACCCTTGGCAGCGGTATGAACGGCGGCGTATGGGCGCTGACAGTCTATGACGGCGACCTGATTGCGGGAGGTACCTTCAGCATCGCCGGTGATCTGTCAGCCAGAAGCATCGCCCGGTGGGATGGTTCGACTTGGCACTCTTTGGCCGGCGGGATGAGCGGCAACTCGTCCCCTTGGGTAAATGCGCTGACGGTCCATGACGGTGAACTAGTCGCGGGGGGACACTTCACCAGGGCTGGTGGCGTAGTAGCCAACCGTATTGCCCGCTGGGACGGCTCGACTTGGAAGCCAATGGGCACGGGGATGGAGGGTCATGATCTCGTACAAGTGAGTGCCCTGATGGACTGCAATGACGAGCTAGTAGCGGGGGGGCGATTCTCCACGGCTGGTGGCAGAAAAGCCAACCATATTGCCCGCTGGAACGGCGTAATGTGGCAGCCGCTGGGAAGCGGAATGGACAACCCTGTCTACGCACTCACTGCTCACGCTGGCGAGCTCATCGCAGGGGGGAGCTTCACTGTGGCCGGTGGAAGCACGGCGAACCGGATTGCCCGTTGGGACGGTGCCATGTGGCAGCCCCTGGCAGGCGGGATGAATGCCAGTGTGTTTGCCCTGGCCACGCACAGCGGCGAGTTGTGTGCTGCTGGTGCGTTCACTGGATACGTTGCCCGCTGGAACGACGGGACATGGCAGCGGCTGGGCACCAGGATGGATAACCAAGTGCGGGCACTCTCTTCCTTCAACGGTGAGCTCATAGCAGGTGGTGTGTTCAGGGCGCGGCGCGGTTTCGAGGCCAACGGCGTGGCTCGCTGGAACGGCTCGACCTGGCAGGCCCTGAGTGAAGGGTCGAACAGCGTCTTGGGCGTCCTGGCCAGCTTCGGTTCGGATTTGATTGCCGGCGGAGGCTTTACCTCGATCGGCGGAGTCCGTGCGAACTACGTTGCCCGGTGGGATGGCTCGACTTGGCAATCGCTGGGCAGCGGGACGGACGGTGTCGTACGTGCCCTGGCCACATACGGTGGCGAATTGATTGCCGGAGGAGAGTTCACCAGTGCGGGTGGCGTGGGTGTCAGAAATGTCGCCCGGTGGAACGGAACGAGTTGGCAACCGCTCGGCAATGGATTGGACAGCGGGGTCTGCGCTCTGGCGGTCTACAAGGGCGAGTTGATAGCTGGAAGCGAGGTCCTTACCGATGGGGGTGTGCTGGGGAACGGCATTGTCCGCTGGGACGGTGTGACGTGGCAACCGCTGGGCAGAGGAATCGGCGGAGGCCCGTACGGCACATCATTCGTGTCTGACTTGGCCGTGTACAACGGTGAGCTGATCGCCGCGGGAGACTTCACGATCATCGACGGCGTGGACGCCAAGCGGATTGCCCGCTGGGACGGTTTGGCGTGGCGCCCACTGGGTGGGGGCATGGATCACTTGGTTTCTACACTTGGTGTTTATGGCGGCGACTTGATCGCCGGGGGAACCTTTAGCAAGGCTGGCAATGCCAGCGCCAACCGCATTGCACGCTGGAATGGAACGGTTTGGGGGCCGCTGGGCGAGGGAATGTCGGGCTCTGCCGACTACGCCGGGGTCTCTGCCCTAGCCGTCTACAATGGCGAACTAATTGCCGGAAGCGACTTCAAAACCGCTGGGGGAGTATCGGCGAAGTACATCGCCCGTTGGAACGGCTCGATCTGGCAGCCGTTAGGCAGCGGCATGAATCACCAGGTGAAAGCCCTGACCGTATTCAACGATGAGCTGCACGCCGGAGGCTGGTTCAGCATCGCTGGTAGACAAGTCTCAGCCTACTGGGCCCGCTGGGGTCCGGTGCGCGAGCCGGATGATTTCGACTGCGACGGCGCGCTGGATGCGAGTGACAACTGCCCGCAGATCGCCAACTCCGATCAGGCGGACGCAGATGCCGACGGGATGGGCGACGTCTGCGACATCTGCCCCAATGATCCGCTGAACGATGAAGACGGCGATGGTGTCTGCGGTGACCTGGACAACTGCCCGCAGATCGAGAATCCCGACCAGGCGGATGCGGATGTCGATGGAGTAGGCGATGTCTGCGATGCGTGTGAGGGCTCCGACCAGACAGCCACGATCGTGATCGGCGGACTCGACACGGGTGTGGCCAACCAGCCGCTGGGTGATGGCTGCACGATGAGCGACGAGATCGCCAAGCTCGCGGCTGCCGCCCGCAACCACGGCGCTTTCGTGAGCAGTGTGACCGCCCTAACCAATGTTTGGGTCCGGTCGGGACTGATCACGCACCGGGAGCGAGCGCGGATCATCAGTGCCGCCGCAAGGAGCGGCATTGGGCATCGCCGGGACCGGTGAAGAAACCGGGACAGGGCGGAGAAAGAAGTCGCGAGTTGAGGAACTGCCTTCAGACAGACCGACGACAGATGACCGGTGATCCGGTCACCGACAACATGGCGACCCTGGCGTACGGGTTGCCGCAGGCCGTGAGAAGACCCTGAGAACGAAAGGAGAGACCCATGTGTTGGACAGCTCACATCGCGCAGAGGGTACGGATGGCAACGGCGGTTGCGGTGGTACTTCTGGCAGGCGCGGGACTGACGCTTCCGGCAGTGGCCGGGACCGTCTTTGTCTCGACCTCCGGCAACGACGAGAACGACGGCCTGACCTGGGCGACGGCCAAGCAGACCGTCCAGGCCGGATTGAACGCCGCGACCGGCGGCGATGAGGTCTGGGTCGCGGCCGGAACCTACGTCGAGAACATCACGCTCAAGGACGCAGTCGCCCTCTATGGCGGCGTCGCGGGCAATGAAACCGAGCTTTCCCAGCGAAACTGGGCGACGAACAAGACGGTCCTCGACGGCAACCAGGCCGGCAGCGTTGTGACCTCGCCCTCAGGGGCGACCGCAGCCACCCGGATCGACGGATTCACGATCCCGAATGGCTCCGGCCCCGGGATCTACTGCTCCTCCTCCTCTCCGACGATCGCGAACAACACGATTACGGGAAGCTCCGGCGCCGGGATCTATTGCTCCTCCTCCTCTCCGACGATCGCGAACAATGTGGTTGCGGGTAACTACGGCGGGATCCACTGCTTCTCCTCCTCTCCAACGATCGCGAACAACACGATTACGGGAAACTCCGACAGGGCGATCAACTGCTACTTCGGCTCTTCCTCCCCGACGATCGCAAACACGATTATCGCCTTCAATTCGTCGGGGATCTACGTCGGCAGCACGGGTACACTGACGCTGCGTCACAACTGCGTCTACGGCAATACCGACCGCAACTACGACGGGCTCACCGATCCGACGGGCACTGATGGGAATATCTCGGCCGACCCGAAACTGGCCCACGCTGCCTACGGCAATGTCCACATTCAACCGGACTCGCCGTGCAAAGACACCGGTGACAACTCGGTGGTCGTGCCGGGGTGGCTGGACATCGACGGCCAGGCGAGGATTCAGGATAGCCACGTGGACATCGGGGCGGACGAGTCGGACGGGATGGTCACGCCAGCAGGGCCTTACGCGATTGTGCGGGTCAGCCCGGAGGGCGATGACGCCAACAACGGCTCCTCGTGGGGCCTGGCCAAGCAGACGGTGCAAGCGGGAGTCAATGCGGCGTCCCTGCTCGGCGGCGAGGTCTGGGTCCAGGCGGGAACCTACAACGAGCGCATCACTCTACGGTCCTACGCGTACCTCTATGGTGGCTTTGCCGGCACGGAGATCGCGCGGGATTCGCGCGATTGGATCGCCAATGCCACCATTCTTGACGGTCAACAGAGTGGGTCGGTCGTCACGGTTCTGGCGGGCCATCAGGTCAGCCGGATCGACGGCTTCACGATCCGCAACGGCAGCGGGTACAGGGATCCGGAGTTCAACAGCAAGGGCGGTGGAATCTACTGCTACTGGTCGTCCCCGACGATCGCGAACAACCTGATCATCGGGAACAGCGCGGGCTCTGCTCCTGTTCTTGGTTATGGCGGCGGGATCTACTGTGCCGGCTCAGCCCTGATCATCAACAACACGGTAGCTGCCAACGGTGCCTACATCGGCGGCGGGATCTACTGCACTGGCTCACCCTTGATCGCGAACAATACCATCGCCGCCAACCAAGGTGGAGGAGTCCACTGCGAGCACGGCTCTCCTGCGATCGTCAACAGCATTGTTGCATTCAACCACTCTTGGGGTATTGGCTCGCGTGCGGAGGAAGGGCTGGTACTGCGCCACAACTGCGTTTACGGCAACACCGGCTACAACTACTACCGCATCACTGACCCGACCGGGACTGATGGCAACATCTCGGTAGACCCCAAGCTGGCCGGTCTTGCGTACGGGAATGTCCACATTCAGCCTGACTCGCCGTCCAAGGACGCCGGAGATGACGCGGTGGTTCAAGGGGGCTGGCTGGATATCGACGGCCAGGCGCGAATTCAGGACGGTCGGGTGGACATCGGGGCGGACGAATCCGATGGAACCGCCTGGCCGGCAGGACCATACGTGATCGTGCGGGTCGCCGCAGATGGCGATGACGACAATGACGGTTCGTCGTGGTCGCTAGCAAAAATGACGGTGCAGGCGGGTATCGACGCGGCCTCGCAAGCCGGCGGCGAGGTGTGGGTCAAATCAGGCACCTATCTGGAGCGAATCACACTTAAGGTTTTCGCTCATGTCTATGGTGGTTTCGCCGGAGTGGAGACCCAGCGTGTCGAGCGCGACTGGACGGCGAACCCGACCACCCTTGATGGTCAGGCCGGAGGTGTTGTGGTGACGACGCGAGCCGGCTACCGGGCCAACCGCATCGACGGCTTCATCATCCGCAGCGGCAGGAGCGCCTACGGCGGGGGGATCCATTGTTCGTCATCCTCTCCGACGATCGCCAATAACACCATTGCCGGGAACATCTCAACCATATGGACTGGTGCCTCCGGCGGCGGGATCTACTGTCGCAATTCCGCCCCAATGATCGTGAACAACGCGATCATTGGAAACACGGCAGTCGGATACTCTCCCGGCTGCGGCGGCGGCGGGATCTACTGCCCTGATTCCTCCGCGATAATCGTCAACAACACGATCACCGGAAACACAGCGTCTCAGGGTGGCGGCATCTATCCTGGGTCTTCTTTCCGCTCGACGATTGCGAACACGATCGTCGCGTTCAACTCCTCGGGGATCTACATGGGCGGCGGTCCATCCACACTGAGTTACAACTGCGTCTACGGCAACACAGACTACAACTATTCAGGCGTCGTCGACCCGACCGGGACTGACGGCAACATCTCGGCCGACCCGCTATTCGTACGTCCGGCCGGCCCGGGCCCGGACGGCCAGTGGGGTACCCAGGATGACGACTATGGCGACCTGCGTTTGTGGAACGGCTCGCCGTGCATCGACGCCGGCGACAACGCGGCCGTGCCGGCGGACACGCTCGATCTTGACGGTGATGGCGACACCACCGAGCCTCTGCCGTTCGACCTCCTGGGCGGCCTGCGATTCTTTGATGACCCGTTCACGATCGACACCGGCCTCGGCACGCCACCCATCGTGGACATGGGAGCATATGAGCACGTGCCGATGCCGGCGGCGCTGGAATCGTCCATACCCGCCAACGGCAGGAGCCTTTGGCGCAACCAGAGGAACATCATCCGGTTGACGTTTGACTGG
>CAZTQK010000138.1:0-14049 GCA_964615635.1 uncultured Planctomycetales bacterium | reverse complement strand
TGAACGGCGTCACCAGCGCCACCATGCTGCCTTTGAACATGCTCAGACTCCCTTGCTGCCAGGCGGCAGCTTCTGTAATTGCGGCAAGCGCCCGGGACCTGATCGCCGGGTCCCGCCTGCCGGCCGAAAACGGGGGGACATTGTATGTGCCCGGCGGGGTTTCACCAAATCCGTCCGGACGGCCCCAAGCGATATGCTGGTGGCTGGGGCCTCTGTGAGGTGATCTGCAGTAGGCTGCGCGAGATCGGGCAATCCTGTCGTGGAACACTCATCCGATAGGCTCTTGATGCTCGAAGAAGACGACGTATACTCATGCCGGAGCAGGAGGGCTATACATTGGAAGACGAGCCTGTCAAGTTCTCGCGACCGACTATTGGCAGCATCGTACTCGGGTGCATCATCTTTGGAGCATGCACCCTGGCGGCAAGAGCGGAGGCTGGCCCGGAGACACAGCGACCGAACATCGTGGTGTTTCACTGCCACGACCTGGGGCAGTTTCTGCACTGCTATGGCGTGAAGAGCGTCCAGACGCCCAATCTCGACAGGTTCGCGGCGCAGGGCGTGCGGTTTGCGAGGTCATTCTGCACGCAGCCCGGGTGCAGCCCATCGCGTGCCTCGCTGTTCACGGGACGCTATCCCCACAGCAACGGCGTCATGGGCCTGACCCACGCCAACTTCGCGTGGGATCTCCACTTGGCAGAGAAGCATCTCGCCCAGTTTCTCAAAGAGACCGGCTATGCCACCGTCGCCGTCGGAGTGATTCACGAAACGCGCTGCGGGGCCAAGCGGTGCGGCTATGACAAGCACATCAACAAAGCAAAGGCGGCCGAAGGCACGACCGCTGCCATTGAACAGCTCAGGCAACTCGCGGCAGGCAAGCTGCCGTTCTACCTGTATGCGGGTTTCATCGAGCCGCACCGTCTGTCATATCCCAAGGGGCCAGGCCAACCGGTCGAAGGTCACGGATTCCCCGGCCCGCATCTCAGACCCGACAGCACGCTCGGTGTCGACGTACCCGGCTACTTGCGCGACACACCCGGTACGCGTGAGGAGCTCGCCGGCCTGCAGGGCGCGGTCCGGCACGTGGATGAGCAGTTTGGCCGATGGATGCAGGCCATCAAGGAGCTCGGCCTGGAGAAAGAAACGCTTGTGATCGCAACCACCGACCACGGCATCGCGATGCCCCGGGCCAAGTGCAGCGTCTATGAACCGGGCCTGCAAATAGCCCTGCTGATGCGCCACGCGGGCCGCAAAGGGTGGCACGGCGGCGTGGTTCGCAACGAGATGGTCTCGAACATCGACATGCTGCCGACCATTCTCGAACTCGTCGGCATTCCTGTTCCCGCTAACGTGCAAGGGCGGTCGTTTGCCCCGCTGCTCGATGGACGAGCCTACGCGCCCAACGCGGTGATCTTCGGCGAACTGACCTACCACGGCTACTACGATCCACAGCGCAGCGTCCGGACCGAGACGCACAAACTCATCGCCAACTTCTCCGCTGCGCCGTCATTCCAGGATCCCTCACAGCAGTGGCGGCCCAGATCCGACACCGTCGTGCCCGAACACCCGGCGTCGGCCTTTCACCCGCATCTGGAACTCTACGACCTTGTGGAGGACCCGTGGGAGCAAGTCGATCTGGCGAACAAGCCGGAGTCCGCAGCCATCCGGAGCGAGCTGGCCGGCCGGTTGCTCCGGCATATGATCGAGACCGATGACCCGCTCCTGCACGGTGCGGTTGTCTCCCCGCAGCACGAGAAGACGCTCAAGATGTTGCAAGGCGAACCGTTGCCGAAGTGAAGCCTTGAAGCCGGAGCAGAACGGCACACATCTGCCTGCTTCGCGCTCTCTCTTGCCCCCGGCAATGTTTCAGGTAGACTGCGAGACTGACTGGAGCGACAGGGTCGGGTGAATGGCTGCTGCTGCGGACCCGACAAACGGACCTGCGCCGCGTTCAGTCCGTGTAGCGCCCGCGGATTGTGGCTGTTACAGCAAGGAGAGACTCATGAGTACCTCGCAGACCGGCAGCACCGCCGGCTTCAATCGTCGTGATTTCCTCAAAACGGCCACCGCGTCCGCGGGGGCGGCACTCGGCGCCATGGCTCTCGAAGGTTGCAGCGGTTTGACGCGAGTCGGGCCGACCGCAACGATCCCCGCGTTCAAGCCGCGCGAGGTTGTGCGGATCGGCTTCGTCGGTGTGGGCGGCATGGGAACGAACCACTGCAATAACCTTCTGAAGATCGAAGGTGCCGAGTTGCGGGCAGTCTGCGACATCGTGCCGGAGAAGGTGGCGAACGTGCAGAAACTGGCCGAGCAGGCGGGCAAGCCCAAGCCGGTCGGTTACAGCCGCGGCCCATGGGACTTCAAGCGGCTGTGCGACCGCGAAGACCTCGACCTGGTTTACACCGCCACGCCCTGGGAGTGGCATGTTCCCGTCTGCGTATACGCGATGAAGGCCGGCAAGCACGCCGCGACCGAGGTTCCCGCGGCCATGACGATCGAGGAGTGCTGGCAACTCGTTGAGACCTCTGAGCAAACCGGCCGTCACGGCATCATGATGGAGAATTGCTGCTACGATCGCTCCGAGATGATGGTGTTGAACATGGTTCGCAAGGGCCTTTTCGGGACGATTGTCCATGCGGCGGGCGGCTACATGCACGACCTCCGCGGACTCAAGTTCAGCAGTGCCGGCGAGGGGCTCTGGCGACGTGCCCACGGGTGGAAGCTCGACGGCAACCTGTACCCGACCCACGGCCTCGGGCCTCTGGCCTGGTATACAAACATCAACCGAGGCGATCGCTTCGACTTCCTCGTCTCCATGAGCAGCGCCGCCAAGGGCATGCAGGCCTATGCGGCCGAGCATTTTCCGCCCGAAGATCCGCGTCGCAGAGAGAAATCCGTACTCGGCGACGTGAACACGACCCTCATGCGCACGGTCAACGGCGTCTCCATCATGCTCCAGCACGACACCAACCTGCCCCGGCCGTACAGCCGGATCAACCTTGTTCAAGGAACCAAGGGCATCTTCCAGGGCTTCCCCGACCAGATCTATATCGAGGGCCGCAGCAAGGAGCACGAATGGGAGTCGCCGGATGCTTACCGCAAGGACTTTGCCCACCCATTGTGGGTGACCATGCAAGAGAAGGCCAAGGGCGCCGGCCATGGCGGCATGGACTTCATCGAGGATTACCGGCTGGTCAACGCGCTGCGACGCGGGTGGTATCCGGATCTGGATGTTTACGATGCCGCGACATGGAGCGCGGTGGTTGATCTATCGGTAAAGTCAGTAGCGGGCAGGTCACGGCCGGTTGATTTCCCCGATTTCACCCGCGGCAAGTGGAAGACCACTCCGCCGATACCTATCTGTGATGCGGATCAGCCCTGTCGAGCGTGATCATTCGCTACGGTTCAGGGTCCAATGCCAAGCAGGAACCCGGAGCCCCTTGCAGCGTAGGACGGACTTCCAGCCCGTCACTGACCGGCATGATGCCGGTCCCACACGATGATTACCTTTGCGCCTCCACTCAGCGGCGAATCAAGTCCTCGGCCAGCATGGTCGAGGGACGCAGATCGAGAAATGGCTGGCTGGACATGCGGATCAACGGCGAGGGCCATAGGCCGATAAGCAGGACAGACAGGCAGCAGCAGAGCAGGCCGAACTGGAGCGGTCGGCTGCGTGTGACGAGGGTGAACTCTTGCCTGGGTGCTCGCAGGTAGCAGGCCGCAACGATCCGCAGATAGTACGCGGCGGCGATGGCGGCGTTGATCACGCCGATGATCGCCAGGGCAATCATGGCGAACCGATAGGGATGACCCGGATCCACTGACAGGGCACTGCTGAAGATGTACAGCTTGCCAAGGAAACCAGCCGTGGGGGGCAGGCCCATCAGGCTGAAGACACATATTGCCAGAGACAATGCAGCCAGCGGGTGGCGTCGCGCGAGCCCAGCGAGGTCATCCAGTTCTTCCACATCCCTCCCACTGGCTCGCGTCAGCGATAGCACCGCAAACGCTCCGAGATTCATCAACCCATAGACCGTCATGTAGAACAACATCGCTGAAAGACCGTTTCGCAGGGGTCCGCCGCCCGCCACCGGACCGGCCAGGACGGCCACCAGCATGTAGCCGGAATGAGCGATGCTCGAATAAGCGAGAATCCGCTTAACGTTGGTCTGCAGGAGGGCCAATACATTGCCGACCGTCATCGTTGCGACTGCGACGATCCACAGGAATGAAAACCCGATGTCAGGGATCTCCCAGCCGAACGGGCTGGCCGTTCGCGGCTGGATCAGCATGAGCAACTTGATCAATGCGACGAAGCCCGCGAGCTTCGGGAAGAAGCCGAGCAACCCGGCGGTGGGGGAGGCCGAGCCCTGATAAACGTCGGCGGCATAGGCGTGGAAGGGGACGGCCGCGATCTTGAACGCGATTCCCGCGAAGGCCAGGATCATGCCGAGGGTGACGTAGGCTTCGCTGCCGTCGAGATTCATCCGGCTCAGGCACGTGCTGCCCGAGGCCCCATACAGAAAGCTCAGGCCGTAGGCAAGCAGCGCGGCAGCCAGTGCGCCGAGGAAGAAGTACTTGAGGCCCGCTTCCTGGGCACGGATGTGGCTTCGACCCATGGCCACCAGTATGTAAGTTGGCACACTGGCCAGCTCGATGGCCAGGAATAGCAGCACCAGATCGTCCGCCGTCGCCGTCAGCAGGATGCCTGTCAAGCTGAAGAGGATCATGCTGAAGACCTCGCCGCGTTCCTCATGCTGCGGCAGGTGATGATGAACCAACAGCACAACCAGGCCGACCCCCAGGGCCGTCAACCGCACGAACCAACTCAGGCTGGTCAGTTGAATGCCGAACGATTCGATTGGTCGGTCCAACGGGCCGGCCGCCCATGAGATCGCCAGTGCGGCCAGCACGGTGAGAAACGACACCAGGAACGAACACGCCCGAATGCCTTCCCATCGGGCCAGGCCGATGAGCAACACCAGCGATGCACCCGCCACGAGTGTTGCCTCAGGAGCCAGGAGGAGCGGGAGCGACTCATTCATGACGAGGTCCCCCTGATCCCGTGGTTCGATCACCCGTCGCGAATGCCGAACGATAACTCAGCAGTGTCTCATCGGGTTGATCGTGCTTCTGAGTCGTGAGGCCTGAATCCCGAGTTCTCTCAGGGACCTGTCGCAGTCGGGCAAGAATCTGCTTGTCCGCAGCCGGGCGGATGCTGCTGAGAATCGTGTTGGGAAACAAGCCCAGCAGGAGGCACGCGGCGGCGATGGGGGCCAGAATGCCGATTTCGCGTGTGTTCAGGTCACGGGACAGGCCCAAAGAAGTGTCCGGCGTCCCGGCCGGCTCGCGCAACGGGCCGAACAGCACCCGCTGGCACAGATACAACATGTACATCGCTCCCAAGATGATGCCCAAGGCGGCAAAGGCGGCGTGTATGATGCCCAGGGGGCCGGCCCCATCGGCATTCGATGTCAGTGTGCCCAATAGAACTAGGAACTCACCGACGAAGCCGTTGAGCCCCGGCAGGCCGATGCTGCTGAGGGTGAAGAAGATCAGGAAGAACGCCATCCAGGGCATCGGGCGAGCCAGCCCGCCAAGCTGGTCGAATCGGCGCGTGTGATATCGCTCGTAAATCATGCCGATGACGAGGAATAGAGCTCCCGTGGACAGGCCATGGTTGACCATATACATCACCGATCCGGTCAGACCAGCCGATTTCAGGCTGAACATGCCGAGAATGCAGAAGCCCAGGTGCGAAACGGAGGAATACGCGATGAGCTTCTTGATGTCCTGCTGTACCCACGCGGCCAGTGCCCCCCAGAGAATCCCGCCGATGGCCAGAATGGCCATCAGAGGGGCGAACACAACCGTTGCCGCAGGAAGCATCGGCAGACTGAAGCGCAGGAATCCGTAGGTGCCGAGCTTGAGCAGGATGCCGGCCAGCAACACGCTGCCCGCCGTGGGTGCCTCGGTGTGTGCTAACGGCAGCCACGTATGGAACGGAAACAACGGCACCTTAATGGCAAACCCGGCCGCAAAGGCGATGAAGAGCCACCACTGCGTCTCCGGCGGCAGCCGCAATGCGTAGAGCGTTTCGAGGTCGAAGGTGAACACTCCGACGCCAAACTGCGAGGTCGGCAGCGAATAGGCTTGATAGGCGAGGAACAGAACGCCCGCAAACGTCAGCACGCTGCCGGCGAAGGTGTAGATGAAGAACTTCCCTGCCGCCTGTCGCCGCTTGGGCCCGCCCCAGATGCCGATGATGAAATAAAGAGGTATCAGTGTGAACTCGAAGAAGATGTAGAACAGCAGCAGGTCTCGGGCACAGAATACACCGATCATGCCCGCTTCGAGCAGCAGCATCAGGACGTGGTATTCCTTCACCCGCCAGCGGATCGAGGAAAAGCCCGACCACAGGGCCAGCGGGGTGATGCCGGCCGTCAGCACAACCAGCCAGAGGCTGATGCCGTCCACGCCCACGTGGTAACGGAAATCGACGTAGCCGGCCCCGCGGGTTGCCGATGGAGCGGTTTCCTCGTCGCTGACCCACGGCCGGTCGAGACATAGCGCGTAGCGTCCTTGCTCGGCAAGAGACTGACCGTTCCGATCGGTTGCGCGGAAGAACAGAAGAATTGCCAGAAGACTCAATACTACTGTGGCCACCGAGAAGCCCATGGCCGTGCGACGGATTCGGCGCGCACCGGCGTTATCCGTCTCGCGAGCTTCGGTGAGGCCGACGGCGACCGCCCCCACGAGCGGCAGAGCGATCAGCAGTGTCAGAATCCAGGCTTCAGCCAAACCAGCCATGAAGGCTCCTACCTCGCTAGCCATGCAATCAGCGCAATCAGAACAACCCCCCCGGTCATGACAACGCCGTAACCTTGTGTCGCCCCGCTTTGCAGTGTACGGAGTGCCGCTCCGAGCGCCTGCGGAACGGCCACGATCAACCGCAGCGCGCCGTCGATGACCAGTTGGTCAAGGACGTACAGCCAGCCTCCCAACTGCCACAACGGCCGGACAATGACGGCATCGTACACCTCATCAACGTAGTACTTGTTGACCAGGAGTTCGTGGATTTCCGGAAACGCCTGCCGGATGGTCCGTGGCCACGTCGGGCGCCGGACGTAGAGCACATACGCGGCCGCGATGCCGAGGACCGCCAGCGCGGCTGACGCATACATCAGGGCATGACCATCGTTATGAGCCTGATGTCCGAGCCGGCTGATCGATGCCTCCTTGAACGGCGCGACCACCGGCGCAAGAAAATCGTGGAACACGCCCGTCGGCTCGAACAAGCCCGCGAATCCTCCCGGTTCAATGACTACGCCCACATATCCGGCGGTGACCGCCCCGACGGCCAGCAGCACAAGCGGTACCAGCATCCAGCGGCCGGATTCGTTCGGATGAACTCCTTCCGGTATTCGCGGCTCACCGTGGAAGGCGATGAATACCATGCGGAAGGTGTACAACGCCGTCAGGACGGCCGTTGTCAGGCCAACAACGCCCAGCACGGGATGAAACGCGAACGCGGCGTGGATGATTTCGTCTTTGCTGAAGAATCCCGACAGCAGTGGGAAAGCGGCCAGGGCCAGCGAACCAATCAGGAAAGTCAGGAAGGTGACCGGCAGGATGCGTCGCAGTCCGCGGAACTCGCGGATGTCGATGATTCCACCCATGGCGTGCATGACGCTGCCGGCGGCGAGGAACAGCAAGGCCTTGAAGAAAGCGTGCGTATAGAGATGGAAGATGGCCGAGTCGGCCGCGAAAACGCCGACTCCAAGAAACATGTATCCCAACTGACTGATGGTCGAGTAGGCCAGAATCCGCTTCATGTCGTACTGCGCGATGGCGATGGTTGCGGCAAACAGGGCTGTGGCCGCCCCGACGACGGCGACTGTATTCAGTGCGACCGGTGAATCTGCGAAGACCGGGCCGCATCGCACGACCATGTACACGCCGGCCGTGACCATGGTGGCCGCGTGAATCAGTGCCGAGACCGGGCTCGGGCCTTCCATGGCGTCAGGCAGCCATACGTACAACGGCAACTGGGCGCTCTTGCCGACCGCTCCGCAGAACAAGAGCAGGGCAATGGTTGTGGTCTGACCGTCCGTCAAGTGTCCCAGGTAGCTGAAGGCCACTGCGTAATCGAGCGGGCTCTCGCCAGGCGGCACGTGTGCAGCCAGCCATCGGTAGAGCAGCAGAATAGCCAGACCGAAGCCGAAATCACCGATGCGGTTGACCAGAAAGGCCTTCTTTGCCGCTCTCGCCGCGGCCGGTCGTTGGTAGTAGAACCCGATCAGCAGGTAACTGCACAGGCCGACCGCTTCCCAGCCGAGATAGAGCAGCAGGAAGTTGCCAGCCAGAACCAGCGTACACATGCTGAAGACGAACAGCCCCATGAAGGCGAAGAACCGCTCGTAGCCGTGTTCGGGGTGTCCGTGATGCCGCATGTAGTCACGGGAGTAGATCACGACCAGCAGGGCGACACCGCAAACGGTGGTCAGCATGATCGCCGTCAGGGGATCGACGCGGAAGTTGATGTTGAACGAGATGCCGCTGACCGGGACAAACCACGAGTAGAAAGAGTACGTGTCGGCATAGGCCTGTGGCTGCTGTGAGGCGACCTTGACAAGAAGGAGGATGCTGAACACCAAGGCTCCGCCGACTCCGATCATGATCGGCCAGTGGCTGGCGCCCTTGAGCGCGCGCGACCCGGCTGCCCCCACGATGACTGCTCCGAGCAAGGGCAGCAAGGGGATCAGCGGGGCAAGCCTCAGAATGTCAGTGTCGACTGCCGCCAGCATCGTTATCGTCCCATCCGCTCCCCGGCGGCCGGCAATGCTCTAAGAGACGCAAGCCTCCAGAGCCGGCCGCCATAGAACCAAGCCAATCCCCGCGTACTCATCCCTGCATTTCCTCCCATGCCTGACTGTCCAAGGTCGTTTTCCGGCGGAACAGCAGGACAACCAAACCGAGTGCCAATCCGGCCTCCACCGCCGCGATCACCACCAGGAACAGCGCAAACACCTGTCCGGTCAACTGGCCATGCTTGAGGCCGAAGCCCACCAGGTTGAGAATCACCCCCTGGAACATGACCTCCGTCGACAGGAACATCAGGATCAGGTTCCGCCGGGCCAGAAAACCGACGACACCGATCCCGAACAGAATCGCGCCAACCAGAATGTATGCGTTCGTCAGGTCCATCGCTTCTTCCGGGGCTGTGGGGCCGACGCCCTCGTCGGCCCTTCTTATTTCAAAACGGCGGAGCCTCACGGCCGCGCCGCTTGTTATCTGCTTCTTCCGTTTGAGCCGCCAATTCAGCCGGTGTCAAAGCCTCAGCCTCGATCCGTTTGCGAGCCAGACCGACGGCTCCGACCAGGGCAACCAGCAGCAATACGCCCGCGGTCTCAACCGCTAGAACATAGGTTGTCATCATCTTCTGACCGACAAGCCGCACGTTGCCTGCTGTGTCATCCTTCGTCATAGATACGGGCTCTGCCTGTGCGGACGCCGCAATTCCCTGTTCACCGCTCCCGTTGACGATCATCAACGAGCCTGCTCCTGCCGTATTGAATCCAGTGCCGGCGGCCACCATCGCCTGGACAACCGCAGCCGACAACAGAAAACCCAGGGTAACGGCCGCCAGCGGTTCCCGCCCCGTCAGGTTCGCAGGATCGGTCTCCTGCTGCTGAGTCAGCATGATCACGAAGACGTACGTCACCAGAATTGCCCCGGCGTACACAATGATCAGGGCCGCGCCGAGGAACTCAGCCAGGGCCAGCAGACATAGTGCGGCCACCGCCAGGACCACCAGCACAAAGTACAGCGCGCAGTAGATCGGCTTCGGATGCGTTACCACCCGGACCGCGGCCACAATCGCCACCAGGGCGAAGAGAACAAAGAACGCTCGCCCATCGAACGCCTCACCGATCCAGCGAACACAGTACGTTGCGATCGCCGCCACCGATGCGGCCCCGAGAATCCGCACGGCCCATCGTAGCGGCCGTCCCGTCGATCGACCGGCCGGCATCGACAAATACAGCGCCGCCGCCCCGAGGGCCAGAAACGCATACAGAATGTACATGCCGGCCGTGGTCACGAGTCTTTGGGCTCCGTTTCGGTCCGATCAGGTGAGGGTGAGGGCAAAATCTCGCCGCCGGTGCCGCTATAGCCGGTAATCGGTGGGTTCTTGCGCGGTTTCTCGTCCCGCGTCTGGTCGAACACTTCGAGCAGCTTGTTGATATCGAAGATCATCTCCTGCCGCGAGTACCCCACGATCGAGTATTCCGGTGTCAGCTCAATCGCATCCACCGGGCAGGCCTCTTCGCACATGCCGCAGTAGATGCACACCAGCTCGTCGATGTCAAACCGTATCGGATACTTTTCGCGATCAGGCCACGGTGCCTCCGCCCCGACAATGTGAATGCAGTGAGCCGGGCAGGCCGTCTCGCACATGAAGCAGGCCACACAGGCCACGCGGCCCTGCTCGTCGCGGTTGAGCCGGTGGACGCCGCGATAGATCTCCTTGCGGACTTTCACCCGCTGCTCGGGATACTGAACCGTCAACCGCTTGGCGAACAGATGGCGGAACGTGGTCTTAAGGCCGTTGATGATCTGCGGCAAGTAGAGCTTGTCCGCCGCCGTCAGCTTCGGCTCAGTGATCTTGATGATGTCCTCATCCTTGATCATGCGCGATCCCGCCGTTATGGGATGAATGCCAGGTCCACCTCGATCGGTCCCCGGTTCGTCTTGCCGATAGAGAAGTCTCCGCTCAGCGGCCGATCCGAGAAACCGCCGAGATCGGCTGTTGTCACCGTGTAATCGCCGAGGAATCCGCGGAAGCGGACCTCGCCGTTCCCTTCCACGGTCGCCACGGTCTCGGTGGTCCACCACGTACCCTTGATCCGCTTCATCAGCTCCTCATACGCCGGTTTTGGGGTCATGTCCTCGCGTATCAGCCCGGCCGGTGCCCCTTGCCACGAATGGTAGTCGGTGAAGTCCCACCAGGTAATCGCCTCGACGGCCGGGTGACTGAACAAGATAGTGTAGAACCGCACGACCTCCTCGGCTTGGCGTTTCTCGCCCTCAGGCGTGCTGGCCCACTTGAACTTGGGGTCCTTCTCGCGGCGCTGGTCCCGTAGGTTCCAGCCCAATTCGCCGGACAAAAACGTCGTCTCGGTGAAATGCAGCGGCTTGCCGTACCGGGCGAATCGTTCACACACCTCCCAGATCTTGGTTGTCGGCCAGGGCCCACCGTGCTGGTGCGACTGAATGCCGATGATGTCGTAAAGCGGCTTGCCCTCGTCATCCACCAGTTCGTCGATCACCTTCGCGACGTATTCGTCGCCGACGGCGTAGTCATTGATGACTAATGTGGCTTTGGGGTTGCCCTTGCGTGCGGCCTCAAAGGCCGCTCGGACAAACGGCCCCACGCCCATGTTGCGAATGACCTTGGTGAGCTTGGGTGAGTTCTTCTTGCACTCTCCGCGATCGTAGTGCGTCGCCTCGTTGACCACGTCCCAGATGCCGATCTGCCCGGCGAAGCGGCGGCTGCACTCTTCGATCCGCTCGAGTTGAAGGCGCAACACTTCCTTCTGATCGTCCGGAAGCCACTTCGGGTCAAAGTAGTTCCAGGCCAGCGGATGTCCCTTCGTGGTCACGTTGTGGGCGGAGCACCAGTCGGCCATCACCTTGGTTTTGTCGTGATCGGGCTTGCCGCGCTCCTTCTCGTAGCCCCACCAGTAAAAGGGCAGTGTCGCATAGTTGAGCAGGGCGGCGTAGTGCTTTTCGTAGGCGGCGTTGGCCTCGGGATTACCGCACGTGCCGAGCTTGAAGATGTTGCAGCCGAAAAGAAA
Organism: uncultured Planctomycetales bacterium; assembly: GCA_964615635.1. Taxonomy (GTDB): domain Bacteria; phylum Planctomycetota; class Phycisphaerae; order UBA1845; family PWPN01; genus JAUCQB01. The sequence goes on along the minus strand of CAZTQK010000138.1, from coordinate 2,191 downwards.
CGCATGACGCGTCTGTCTGATCCGCACGTGAAGCCCGGGAGGAGGCAGTCTGCCATTGTTGGTGAGTCGGAGCACGATATCGCCCTTGCGATGCTTCTCAATCCGTGCGTCCGCCTGGCCGAGGATGTCGGCCTCCGGAAGCGGGGCGGCCAGGGCGGCGGCAGCAAAGATCAGTGTCAGAACGCTCATTCGAACCTCCTTGTCAGCGGACCGTTGATGGGCGGCATGTTTGCCTGGCGGCCGGTGATGACCGGCGACAACACGTAGAGCCTCAACACCGCTGCCGCGAATACCGCCGCATTGCACAGCGGCGACCAGATTGACTCGGCGACGTTCTTGTAGAGCAGCAACGACGTCAGGATGACCAGCGCGATGCCCGCCGGTACCAGGCCGTTCCAGGCAAACCGCATGAGCTGGTCGAATCGCGGCCGGACCAGCGTCCAGCGAACCCACATGAAGAACAGGATGAAGACGACGATTTTCCCGAAGAAGATCGCAAACTGGCACAGAGCGGCAGCGAATTCCCGTGAATTGTAGATCCAATCGAGCCAGCCCCATCCGAGCCGCGTGCTGAACGGAAACAGCTCCCATCCTCCGAAGAACAGGGTGGCCATGAACGCGCTCACCGTGATCAGGTGGGCATATTCGCCGAGGAAGAACAAGGCCATCTTCATCGAGCTGTATTCGGTGTGATAGCCGCCGATCAGCTCTTGCTCCGACTCGGCCAGGTCAAAGGGCATGCGGTTGGTCTCGGCGAAGGCCGTGACCAGCAGGATGAGAAACGCCAGCGGGTGCAGAAGCACGTTCCACGTCGACTGCATCTGGTACTCGACGATGCTCTCCAGCCGAACCTGCCCGGTGGTCAGCACCACGACGAGGATGGCCAGTCCCATCGGGATCTCGTAGCTGAGCATCTGGGCGGCGGCCCGCATCCCGCCGTAGAAGGAGAATTTGTTGTTGCTCGACCACCCGGCCAGTACCAGCCCGTACACCCCCATGGCCCCGACCGCCAGAATGTACAACAGCCCGATGTCCACGCTGGCCACCTGCAGGCGCACCGGTTCGGGCCCGCCCAGGTCGACAAGTCCCCCCCAGGGGATCACCGCGAAGCCGATCATGGCCACGGTGAAGGCGATGCAAGGCGCAAGGAAGAACAGCGGCCGATCCACGGTACCTGGCGTGAAGTCCTCCTTCAGCAGAAACTTCACCCCATCGGCCATCGGTTGCAACAGGCCCAGCGGCCCGGCCCGGTTGGGCCCGACCCGGTCCTGAAGCCAAGCGCAGACCTTGCGCTCCAGCAGGATGGCGTACGCGACACAACCCATGATGATGCCGATCAGCACCACCATCAGTGCCACGCTGAAACCGAGTTGGGTCTTGAGCAGGTCGATCACTGAATATCCTTGATCAGTTCACCCCGATCGGTCTTGGGGTCGTATTTGTATATGGCCAATGTTCTCCTGCTGCCATGGGGGGCGTCCTCGGGAGCCATGAAGACCAGGATGACCTCCTTCAGCAAGCTCATGTACTCGACCCGGTATCCTTGCGGAGAAACACGTTTCAACTTGCCGCCCGGGACGTCGTAGGCAAAGAGCCACTCGGAGTCCTGACCGTCGATCTCCTTGTCGGAGTTCGTGTCCTGTGTTCGAGCGATCAGGACCAGGAGCCCCGGGTATCGCAAAGCCGTCTGCAGTTCACGGACGCCGCCGCAGCGTTGGCAGAGACCCGTATCAGCACTCGCTTCCTGCTTGAAACTGAATGGGTGGACCCATGCTGCCACGTGGTGATCAAACACTCGCTGTTTAGCTCCGGTCTCAAGATCGACGACGACCAGATTCAGAACGCTTCTGCAGCCCTGTCCCGATGCGGGGCTGAACCCATAGGATGCTTGCGTCCATGCTGAACTCTTGATGGCCAATGAGCCCACGTGCAGAATCCCTTGGCCTTCCTTGGAGTCGTCCCAGCCTACGGGCAGGACAACAAACCGCTCGTTGACCACGAAATTGCTGTGGACTTCGAGCCGGGTCTTGATTTTGCTCGCTGCCGAAGCATCGGCAGGCAACACGCGGGTCGGACGACCACACCCCACAGACAGAGTCACAGCGGTCAGGAGCGCTGGTGTCAGAAGCGATTTAATGAGACTTCTCCTCGTGGTCGGCGATGGCCGCGGCGCAGTGCTGAGACTTGGGCT
>CAZTQK010000137.1:0-14056 GCA_964615635.1 uncultured Planctomycetales bacterium | reverse complement strand
AGTTGAATCCGGTACTCGCCGATCTCCGTGGGAACGCCGGTCAGGCAGGGCAAGCCGTGATGAAACTCCACCGTCAGCCCGGGAGGCAGAGTGCCGGCGAGCAGGAGCCTGAACACCTCGCCCTGGGGACCGCCAACGATTTCCGGTCGAACAGTTGTCTCGACACCCTTCTGGAGCCGCATCGGGAACAGGCGAAGCTCCAAAGGGGCGACGAACCGGGCTCGCCTGTTAATGACCATTTCGGCATCCGGGCCGCTACCCTCAATCCAGCCGTTCTTAAGCAGAACCAGGTCGCGGCCCATCTTGGCGGTGCGGGCGGCGATGTCAGTTAACTTGCCGTAGGGCAGGTCGTCGCGCGTGCGATTCTTGTAGAAATCGTTCAGCGGCTGACTCCAGTGGTCGGGAATGTGCGTGTACTTGCGAGGAATCGACTTCGAGCCTTTGGCCAGAGCGATTAGGCCCGCCAGCGTGGCCGCCTGGTTGTCGGCATCGAAGCCCGCCATGCGAGCCATGTTCAGCGTCTTCTCGAAGTCACCCTCGCCGTAAAGCAGGGCCAGCACGCCCATCGCCCCGTTGAGGATCGCTCCCACACCGCTGGTGAAGTAGTCGTCGGGCATGTCCTGGCGGTCGAAGTACTTCTCCTTGATCTTCCGGCGGACGGCAACCCAGTTATCGCGGTATTGGGCTTTCCACTTGCGAACGTCGTCGATCGCCCCGCGAAACAGGCTGTCCTGGGGCAGTTGTTCGTAGCCGATCTGGCAAAGGCGCTCCGGGTCGCTCTCAAAGAACGCCGCTGAGTACATCACGTTGTACCAGATGGTCGGGTGCGTGCCGTAGTGGTCGTTGGTCACCTTCGCAGCCCAATCGGCCTTGGCGGCGGAGTACTCGATCATGCCTGGGGCAGTGACCGCCCAGATCTCACAGACCAACTGCGGATCGATCTGAAACCAGTGAGGATTCAATCCGCGCCGACCGGTCAGCGGCGGCAGGTATCTCTTTCCCATGAGATCGCGGGCCGAGCGGTTGGCCACCCAGATGTGATGGTTGATACACCGTTTCCAGAACTCGGCGATGTTTTCGTATGTCGGCTCCGGGCCGTACTCTTCCATGGCGAAGAGGTAGACGTACTCAATGTCGGTGTCGTCGTCGCTGAAAGCCCCATCGGTTCCACGGATCCGCTCGAGCATCTCGTCGGTCCAGCCCTCGATCGGCTCGGTCCGGGGTTCGTGGCGGTACTGATGCTCGTGGGGCAGACCGTACATGTTTCCGATGCACTGCCCGAGCCACGAAGCATAAACCTTGTCCTCGTACTCGGACACGCGGATCCGCCGCTCCGCGGGAGAGCAGGCAAGCTGCAAGATCGCCAGAAGGATGGGACTGGCAAGTCGCGTGGCGGTGCGCATGACAACTCCTTGGCTTGCCGCCCCAAATGGGGCCATGTCGCAAACCAAGATTAGCCTGTCGCTGTGTCCCGGTAAAGCCGGGCCGTCTTCCGCTATTTGCCGGGCAGCCGGGCGGTGAGCTGACACTCGACCGGCTCAACAGTCGCCTTGTGTCGTTCAATCTCGTTGAGCAGGTCGGCCACGATATCGGGGTGTTCCTTGGCCAAGTCAAACCGCTCGGACGGGTCGTGCTCCAACTGGAAGAGCAGCGGCGGATCGTGCTTTTCAGGTTCCTTCTGACCGTAGCCTTGCTGAGTCATCAGGTGAGCTTTCCACGGCCCCTTGCGAACAGCCATGAGGCGCGCGCCGCGGTAGTAGAAATGGGTTTGACGGTTGCCGGGGCCGGTCCCGAAGAGCACCGGACTCATGTCCACACCGTCAAGCACACGATCTTTGGAGACCTCGCCGCCGGCCAGTCTGACGAAGGTCGGAAGCAGATCCATCGTGCCGGCCAGCGCCGTGGTGACTTGGCCTGCCTTGATCCGTCCCGGCCACCAGGCGATGCCCGGCTCACGCATGCCCCCCTCCCAGGTGCTTCCTTTGCCGTCCCGCAGCAGCCCGGCCGAGCCGCCGTCTGCGCCGCGGATCAGCCACGGCCCGTTGTCGCTGGTGAAGAACACGAGCGTGTTCTCGGCCAGGCCCAGGTCTCGCAGCGTCTGCAACACCTGCCCGACGCTCCAGTCGAGTTCCTCGACCACGTCGCCGAAAAGTCCTCGCGGGCTGGTGTCCTTGTATCGGTCCGAGGCGTGCAGCGGCGTATGTGGGTAGGTATGAGGGAAGTAGAGGAAGAACGGCTTGTCGCGGTTGTCCTTGATGAACCGAACGGCCTCCTCGGTGTATCGCGGCGTCAGCGTCTCCTGAACGGCCGGCTCCTCGAGGATCTGCTCATTCCTCATCAGCGGCGTCGGCTTCATGTCGTTGCTGTAAGGAATCCCGAAGTAGCCGTCGAAGCCGTGCTTCGTGGGCAGGTACTGCGGCAGGTGACCGAGATGCCACTTGCCGACACACATCGTTGCATAGCCCCTCGCCTTCAGGGCCTCGGCCAGCGTGAGTTCACTGTCGGGAATGCCCCCAGCGGAAGCGGGGAACAACACTCGCGGGTTATCGCTGCACATCCCGCTGCGGATCGGCAGCCGACCGGTCATCAACGCCGCACGGCTGGGCGTACAGACCTCGCCGGCCGAGTAGAACTGCGTGAAACGCATCCCCTCATCCGCCATCCGGTCCAGGTTCGGCGTCCGGATCGTCGGGTGACCATAGCATCCCAGGTCGCCGTAACCCAGATCGTCGGCGAAGATGATCACGAAATTGGGCGGGCGATCGGCGGCAAAGACCGCTGACCCGAGAGTAAAGACGCTGACCAGCACGACAACACGCGGCTGCAATGGATTTCGAATCGAGATCATTTCGCTGTCCTCCTCTGCTGCTCCTGTACGGCCTGGTATGCGTCCCATAATTCCAATGGGTTGGCGACATAGAGTTCAACATGGCCGCATTGGCTACACACACGCCCGCAGCTCTGACCGGACGCTTTCCTTGAATATGAGCGCACCCGGGTCCCTGTCCACTCTCAGCTGAGCTTCTCCACAGAAACCTTGATTGAGATCCTCAACCATCACGCCGATCATGACTTGCGTTGCGCGACATTCAGGACACGCGCCGTCACTCTTCATGCCCATGGCATGTCCTCACAGAACGTGACAAGGCTACCGATATCAAGCCGGGCGATTTTCTGAAACGGCAGGAGCATAACTGCACGCGGCTGGCAACGCACGCCGGCCAGGCCGGCAATGGCTCGGATGCACCCACCAGACGGCGGTGGCTCATGGGCCGGGCAGGCGCCGAAACATCCCAATGGTGCGCGAACGGTGACCCAAGATCCCAGCACTGCTCACAGAGCGGTGGCACACGGAGACGTGCTCGAGAACCTGGTCTGGCGCGGTTCCTACCGTGCGAATTCCACCGCCCGCATCTCGCGGATCAGGGTGACCTTGACCTCGCCGGGGTAGGTCATCTCCTGCTCGATGCGTTTGGCGATGTCGTAGGCCGTCTTGGCGGCCGTGCTGTCGTCGACGTTGACCGCGTCGACAATCACGCGGATCTCGCGGCCGGCCTGCACGGCGTAAGACTGCTTCACACCCGGGAAGCCGTTGGCGATACCCTCGAGCTGTTCGAGCCGCTTGATGTACCGCTCCAGCGACTCACGGCGACTACCCGGCCGCGATGCGCTCATCGCGTCGGCGGCGGCCACCAGAGCGGTGTACGGGCTGATGGCCTCGACGTCGCCATGATGGGCAACGATAGCATTGATCACCTCGGGGCGCTCACCGAACCGCTTGCAGATATCAGCGCCGATCTGGGGGTGACCGCCCTCGACCTCATGGTCGACCGCCTTGCCGATGTCGTGCAGCAGGCCGCAGCGGCGGGCCAGACCACCATTCAAGCCAAGCTCATCGGCCATGACCTGGCAAAGGAAAGCCACCTCGATGCTGTGTTGAAGGACGTTCTGCCCGTAGCTGGTACGGTAGCTCAACCGCCCGAGCAAATCAATGATCTTGCGGTTCAGGCCGCCGACGTTGGCCTCGACGGACGCCTTCTTGCCACGCTCGACGATCTCACGGGCGACTTCCGCCCCTGTCTCCTCGACAACCTCCTCGATCCGCGACGGGTGAATGCGTCCGTCGTGAATGAGCTTTTCCATCGACAAGCGGGCCACCTCGCGGCGAACCGGGTCGAACGCGCTGACCACCACAACGCCAGGTGTGTCGTCCACGATCACATCCACACCGGTGGCCTTCTCAAACGCCCGGATATTGCGGCCTTCACGGCCGATCACGCGACCCTTCATATCGTCCGAAGGGACGTCCACCGTGCTGACCGTGTTGGTGCTGGTGTGCTCACTGGCATACCGCTGGATGGCAGTGACCACGATCTCGCGGGACTTGTTCTCGGCCTCCTCGCGAGCCTCCGTCAGCGTCTTCTCGACAATCTCGGCCGCGTCGTGCTCCACCTCATGCCGGATCTGGTTGAGAAGCAGGTTGCGGGCCTCGTCGATGCTCAAGCTGGTGATCCGCAGCAACTGGGTACGCTGCTGATCCAGCGCTTCAGCCAGTTGGGTTTCCTTCTGAGCAAGTGACGCCTCGCGGTTGCTCAGTCTCTGCTCGGCCTGCTCAAGGGCTCGCTCCTTGGTCACCAGGGTATCGAGCTTCTTGTCCAGATTATCCGCCCGCTTTTCCAGGCGGCGCTCGTGTTCCTTCAGTTCGTCCCGGATGGCGGCGCTTTTCTTCTCGAACTCATCCATCCGCTGGATAAACTCGCCCTTGGCATCCACCTCCGCCCGTTTGACGATCACCTCCGCTTCGTTCCTGGACTTCTCGATGATTCTGGCGGCTTCCTGCTGGGCCGTGGCAATCTTCTGCTTTCCGAAGATCCGCAGACCCATGTATACGCCCACACCGCCGATGAGCAGGCCAATTACGAAGTACAACGGAGCCATCGCGTCGAGCGTGTATGCCAAAATGACAGGCAGTCCCATTCCACACCTTCCTGATCGGTCTCTATGCTGCCGGCCGGTCCATGCGTGCAGATTCAGCACACGCTCGCCGGATCACGGAGCGGGTCAAAATAGATCATCTAGATACGGTCAGGAGGGCTACCGGAAGCCGGCCCTGGGATTCGGCAGGGAGGGATCACCGTGGGAAAAGCCAAAGCAAGGTTCTGCAGGCAGGCGTCCAGGCTGCGCCAGATTGGCGAGTTGGTGGTGTCACGTCCTCAGTCGCATGCAGGCGGTAAGCCGCTCATGGCATCTATCCGGTGCGATCCACAGGATCCTTCACGAGGCCGCACGCCCCGCGGGTCCTGCTTGCGGAGTCTGCCCGACGTCCGCAAGTCGCTGCGCTAATGCCACTTGGATCTCTCAAGCGAGTCACCTTGCCTGTTCTGTGCGACGTTGGCTCAGGGTCGATACCACCTCTTCGGCGCGCTGGCCGTCACCACTGATGGACGCGCTGGGGACTCAGCCCCCACCCGCATATCCCCCAGCGTCCCCCACGGGAAGCCAGCGGATATCACCGTCTGTGCGAACCTCAGGATTGACCTTGCCCCAGGCAAGGCACCATCCGGATTATATGAATCTCCCGACGATCAAGGCCCGACCATACGATCGAAAGACCCTGACCCGAACTCGCCGGTTCTCTGCCGCTCTTGTCGAATCCGTGCGAGCGACCGTTAACTTGGCGAATTCCCGTATGATAATACCTCTCCACGACCATATCGGCGCGGGAGGTCACCCCTGATTATAAACCTAATGCGTGGACCGTCAAGAGCAGTGCTCATCCTTTTCCGTCCAACCTCTTCTGGTCAAAAAGGTTATACCCAGTCGAAAATCCGCCGTTTCTGGCTGATTCCATCGGATCACCGGGCTTGCCCGCCAAGTTGTCAAACCCTATAGACGACTAATCGTCTGTCGTCTGTAGATGACTCATTCGACCTAACCCGCTGCAGACCGTATCAGGCACTCCTTGTCTGGGTCTGCTCAGATCGTCGATTGAAATAGCCCTGTCCGGTTTCTACACTGGCCTAACCGGTGTCCCGGCTTCGCTGCAGCGGCCCTCCGTTTGGCTGATTCAGCGAACTAGCTTCTGCAAGGTACCTGGAAGATGCCCAACTACGCATTGCTCACAGCCAGTGGCCCTGACCGCCCCGGAATTGTCGCGGCCATTACTGGGATTCTTTTGGAGAGCGACTGCAACATCGAGGACTCCCAAATGGCCCGACTGGCCTCCGATTTTGCCTGCATGCTGATGATTCGCATGCCGGAAGGCATGGTGAGTCGGCAGCTTGAGGATCGCCTATCGGGCATGGCGGGGGAGTTCGGCTTGCGCATATACCTGCAGGATCTGAGACCGGAGGAAGCTGGTGAGCCCAGGTCACCCCAATCCAAGCACCTGATCCACGTTTACGGTGCCGACCGTAAGGGCATCGTCCACCGGATCAGCAAGCGGCTGGCCGAACTCGGCGTCAACATCACCAACCTGCACACCGAGGTCATCCATCATGCCCAGCCCCTGTACGTGATGCTGATCGAAGTCGAGGTCCCACCTCATTTGGACGCCGGGCGCCTCCAGGACGACCTGGTTGCCATCGGTCGCGAGATCGAGGTCACCGTCGCCATGAAGCCTAAGGACGACGCCCGGTTCTGAGAGTCACGTGTCCTATCGGTTCCTTGGGAGGCAATCTAGGGAGAATGGCGGGGACATTTTTCCTCGTGCGTAACCAGTGCTTGCATCCATACGTGGGTCCTGGTACCCTGGTTGTATTGCAGGCTGGTTTGGACCGAGAGACTGTTCTCAGACTGCGGTCATCGGCCTTGCGATGACAGATTGGGTCAAACGGGAGAGAGACACGCACGATCGTTGTGCGGGTCTCTCTTTTCTTTTTGCTGTTTGGACGATCAGGTTCGGCGAGGCGATGACCAGCAGGCACCAGTGTTTCTCGCTGATGAAAACGACGAGAACATTCGTTTCTGTCGGGGCCTCCGGGAAACACATGGAGGAGGAGAGATGCGATGCGTTCTTGATACATTTCTTGATGTGTTTCTCGTGATTCTGATCCTGACCTCCGTCGTGAGCGCCAACACACTTGACGCACAGAGTCAGGATCCAGGGTTCGGCCCGGCGCCGGCGGAGGGCTACGTGCCCTACGGCGAGGGCGGGGTAGGCGAACGGGTCATTGCAGGCGTTCCCGTGTACATGTGGTACCGCGGGTGCGGGCCGACAGCCGCCGGGATGGTCGTCGGCTACTGGGACACGCATGGTTTTGGCAAACTCATTCGCGGTGATTCGTCCACACAGACGACGGAGGTCAATCGAGCCATCGCCAGCCCGGAGCACTACAACGATTATTCGTTGCCCATTGACAACACCGGCACGGGTCTTCTGCCGGATAAGTCCGCCCCTCCGGCAGGGGACGAGCATACCAGCAATTGCCTAGCCGATTTTATGAAGACCTCCTGGTCGGCCGTCGGCAACTACTACGGCTGGTCATGGTTCAACGATGTGGACGATGCGTTCCGCGGTTACACGGACTGGGCCAACGCCACGTACGGAGCCAGCTACCAGGTTGCGTCTCGGAATGAGAGATGGGGGGTATTCAGTTGGGCGAACTACACGGCGGAGATCGATGCCGGCCGGCCGCTGGTGTTCCTGGTTGATACGGGGGGTGACGGGTACACTGACCACTTCGTGACCGCCATCGGGTATCGTGAAACGAGCGGTTATGCCGAGTACGCCTGTCTGGACACCTGGGACGTGGGCGTTCGCTGGCAGCGGTTCCGCGGTGTCGCCTCCGGCTGGGCCTGGGGCATCTACGGGGCCACATATTACGAGCTACCCGAACCCGCGACGTTCGTGACGGCCCTGGCGGTCCTGATGATCGTCTGCCGTCGCCGATTACATGCCCGGTAGTCCTGGCAAGGCCTTCTCGCGCAGAACAGCATCGGCGACAGGATCCGTCCACACTCCCCTCGCCCAATGCCGTTACCCACAAGAGACACGGGCTTTATTCCGGGTCCGCTCTCTCACCGCTCGATCGCCGCGCCAACCAGAAGCAGTATAGCAATCCGCCGCCGCATTTGGATTGGAGACGGATCTAAATCACAAAACCTCTAAAAACTGTCCTTTTCGAGCGCCGGTTCGCCAGAACACTTCTTTCATCAGACAGTAACACACGGGCAAGACGAATAGTGACAACAGCTCGATCGTCAGACCGCCGATGGTGGGCAGCGCAAGAGGGATCATGACATCCGCCCCGCGTCCGTCGCTCATCAGCACCGGCATCAACGACAGAACCGTCGTTGCCGAGGTCATCAGGCAGGGTCTAACCCGCTTGACCCCGGCCGAGACCACCGCCGAGCGGATGTCCGAAATGCCGCGCACCGGCCGCTGCTGAAACTCCTGGTTCAAGTAGGTGGCAAGCACCACGCCGTCGTCGGTGGTGACGCTGAACAGGGCGATAAAGCCAACCCAGACGGCCGTGCTGAGGTTGTAAGTGCCGAAATGGAGCAGGTCGCGCACATTCTCGCCGAAGACGGGGAAGTTGAAGAACCACGGCTGGGCGATCAGCCACAGACCGATGAATCCGCCGGCCCAGGCAACCGGAACGGCGCTGAACACGATCAGGGACAGAGTGATCGAACGGAACTGGAAGTAGAGAAGCATGAAAAGCATGAACAGGCTCATCGGCAGGATCATCATGAGCCTCTTCTGGAAACGTATCTGGTTCTCGTAGCTGCCTGAAAACTCGTAGTGAACGCCGGACGGCAGCGTCAGTTGGCCCGTGGAGATGAAATGCTTGATCAGCCGGTCGGCCTCCTCGACCACTTCCACCTCGGCAAAGCCAGGCTTCTTGTCGAACAGGACGTAAGACACGAGGAAGTTGTCCTCGCTCTTGATCTCCTGCGGGCCGCGGACGTATTCGATGGTCGCCAACTGGGCCAGCGGGATTTGCTCGCCGCCCACGCCCGCGACCAGGACGCGCTGCATGGTCTCGACGCTGTCGCGGCTCTCGCGGGCATACCGAACTCGCACCGGGTAGCGCTCGCGACCTTCGACGGTAGTGGTCGCCCGAATACCGCCGAGGGCGATTTCGATGACATCCTGTACGTCGCGGATGTTGACGCCGTAGCGGGCTACCTTCTGGCGATCAATGTTGATTTCCAGGTACGGCTTGCCGACCACGCGGTCCGGCACTACCGCTTCAGCGGCGACCGAGGGCACCGTCTTGAGCACCTCAGCCAGCCGGTATCCTGCTGCTTCGATATCCTCAAGTCTGTTGCCAAAGATCTTGATGCCCATCGGAGCCCGCATGCCGGATTGCAGCATGACGAGACGGGCGGCAATGGGCTGCAGCCGAGGTGCTCCGGTGACGCCGGGAAAATCGGCCGCTTTCTGGATCTCGTTCCAGATGTCCAGCGGTGTCTTGATGTGATCTCGCCACTGTCGAATCGGCTTGCCACTGCCGTCCAGCAAGAGATCGTTGGTTTGCGGGTCCCGTTTGTATTCGGTCTTGTAGAGCACGATGGTTTCGATCATGGACAGCGGTGCCGGGTCCAGAGCCGTCTCGGCGCGACCGATCTTGCCGACCACGCTGTCCACTTCGGGGATGGCACGGATAGCTTTGTCTTGCGCGGACACGACGTCCAGGGCCGACCCGATGCCGGCGTGCGGCATGAGCGTGGGCATGTAGAGGTATGATCCCTCATCGAGCGGCGGCATGAACTCGCGGCCGAGGCCCGGGAATTCATGGATACCCAGCGTCCAGACTCTCTGATAAATCGAGGTCCGGGTATCACCCTCCTTCACTTTCGGTGTGGGCAGCCAACTGAACGTCCACCCGAAGCCCTGCCAGACGGTCAGGCCAAGCACGATGACCACCCCCGGCACCGTCAGGAAGGCGATCTTGTGCCTCAGAAAGAACGACAGCAGACGGGGGTAGAAATCAATGAAAACCACGCGCAGCATCGCCCAGGTAACATTGAGACCCAGCACGATGATCAGGTTTCGCGTGAACCCGGCGCCTGGTCCGAGCGGCATCCAGTGGCCGGTCAGGACGACGAGCACGGCCGCCATGACCGCGAGGCTGGCCAGCAGACCCGCCCACCTCAGTGCCTTTGTCCCCAGGCGAGTTTCCACCAGCGAGAACGCGCCGTAAGCCGCTGACGCCAGTCCGGCCCATCGCCATCCGAACACGGCCATCACCACGCCGGTGAGGATGAACAGCACCGGAATGACCCAGCGTCGCGAGCCGCGCAGCCGGCCCAGCGGAGTGAAGACCAGGTGAGCCAGCGTGGGCAGAATCAGGATCGCCGCCAACAGCGACCCGACAAGAGCGAACGTCTTGGTGTAGGCCAGCGGTCTGAAGAGCTTGCCCTCCGGCCCTTCAAGGGCGAAGACGGGCAGGAACGCGATGACCGTCATCAGGATAGCCGTGGTGACCGCCGGACCGATCTCGCTGGAAGCCTCATAGACGATCTCGATCATCGGCCGGCTGCCGGTCTTGTCGTCTTCCATGTGCCGGACGATGTTCTCCGAGAGGATGATGCCCATGTCCACCATGGTGCCGATGGCAATAGCGATGCCGCCCAGGCTCATGAGGTTCGAGTCGATGCCGAACGTCTTCATGAGGATGAAGCAGATCATCACCGCCAGCGGCATGGTCACGCTGATGACGATGCAACTACGCAGGTGCCGCAGGAACATCAGCACCACGAACGTGGTGACCAATACCTGCTCGAACAGCGCATTCTTGAGCGTGTCGAGCGTCTCGTGGATCAGGATGGTCCGGTCGTAAAACGGCACAATCTCGACACGGCTGACGGTTCCGTCGGCGAGGGTCTTGACGGGCAGCGAAGATGCGATTTCCGAGACCCGCTGCTTGACGCGCTCAATCACTTCCAGCGGATTGGCACCGTATCGAACGGTGACCACGCCGCCGACCGCCTCGACGCCTTCCTTGTCCAGTGCCCCGCGGCGCAAAGCCGGGCCGGTGGAGACTCGGGCGACGTTCTTGACGTAGATCGGAACATTGTCGGCGACGCGAACGACGATGTTCTCGATGTCCGCAACGTCCTTGATGAAGCCTTTGCCCCGAACGATGTACTCGACGCCGTTCCACTCCACCGTCTCGGCTCCAACGTCGATGTTGGATCGTTCCACGGCCGCGAACACGTCCTGGAGACGCACGCCGTGGGCCCGCATCGCGTCGGGATCGACATCAATCTGGTATTCGCGGACGTGGCCGCCGACGCTGGCTACCTCACTGACGCCGGGTGTGCCTTGCAGGGCGTAGCGAACGTACCAGTCCTGAATGCTGCGCAGCTCCTCAAGGCCGAAACCGCCGTGAGAACCTTCCAGCGTGTACCAGAAGACCTGCCCGAGTCCCGTGGCGTCGGGCCCGAGAGAGGGCATGACACCGGCAGGCAACATCTGCTGGGCAACGTTGAGCTTTTCGAGCAACCGCGAGCGGCACCAGTAGAAATCGTGATCATCGTCGAAAATCACGTAGACCACCGAGAAACCGAACATCGAGAACGCGCGGATCGACTTGAAGCCGGGCGTGCCCTGGAGCACGGTGGTAAGCGGATAGGTAATCTGGTCCTCGACGTCCTGTGGCGAACGGCCGGGCCAGTCGGTGAACACGACCTGCTGGTTCTCGCCGATGTCAGGAATGGCGTCGACCGGGATGGGATCACGCGGGATCAGGTCGTTCTCCATCCGGAAGGGCATGACGCGGTAGCCCCACAGCAGGATGAGGGCGAGGATCAGGAACACAACGAGTCTGTTTTCGAGGCAGAAACGAATGACCCCGTTGATCAGTCCGCGGCGTGTGACGAGTTCAGGCTGCATGTCAGCGGCTCTCCCGCCCGTCGGGCCCGATCTGTCCCACGACTTCTCCGCAACGCAGCATCTTCTTTCCGAAATAGGGGTTCAACACCTGGTTGGCAGGCGACAACCAGTCGGCACCCTTGTCATCGAACGCCATCGGACAGTGCACGCGGTAGACGGGCGAGCCGAGGTTGTGGCCGAACAGGTGCAGGCAGGTCCGCAGTGCAGCGGTCAGTGCGGGCAGTCGCTTCCTGCGTTCTTCGACCGTCGCCTTGTCGGCCGCGGGAAGAGCGCCTTCGATCGCGGAGATCTGCTTCTTGAACAGGGCCTCGTCTTCGGCCGGCAGGCCGTGAGGAACCGCGCCACCGAGGGCTCTGCGCAGGGCAGCGGACGCCGCAGTCGCTCTGTCGGCATCATCGGCCACCAGCGCGGCGGCCAATTCGAAGTATGATTCGAGCACGGGCTTGAAGTGGTCGTGGTACATCGCCCCGGCGACGGCGTGCGACCTGGGAGGCTCGGATGGCGATTCGGGTTGCGAGTCGGCTTCGTGTGGCGGCCGCATCATGCTCGGCTTGGCCTGAATCTGCATCGCCGAATCGATCTGGAACGCGCCACGCGCGACGACTCGTTCCCCTTCCCTGAGACCGTCAAGGACAACGTAGTCGTCGCCTGCCCGCATGCCCAAGCGGACCTCGCGGCTTTCATAGACAGGCTCGCCCGCGTGATCCGTTTCAACATACACGATGGCGCGCGTGCCGGTCAGCAGAACGGCGGTCTGCGGGATCACCAGCACTGCCGGAACGGCCGCCTGCGTGGTCGCGAAGCCCAGCGACTCGGCGGGTACCAGATCCATGCCGCACACGTCGCACTGCCCCGGTCCGTCCTTGATCACTTCCGGGTGCATCGGGCTGATCCACTTGCCGGCCAGCGAGGTGTCAACCATCTGGCCGCTTTCGGTGACCTGCGAAGTGACCTTCGCCCGCACGAACATGCCCGGCCGAAGCTTCATCTCCGGGTTGGCGACAGTGACGCGGACCTTGACGGTCCGAGTCGCTTCGTTGAGTACCGGGTCCACATAGGCGATCCGGCCGGTGAAGACCTGACCGGGATAGGCCTCGGTCTCGAAATGCGCCTGCTGACCGTAGTGGATGAAGCCGATGTCCAACTCGTAGGCGTCGAGCAGCACCCAGACGCTCCGCAGGTCCGCGAGAGTAAAAATGCGAGTACCGGTATCGACGTACATCCCCTCGTATCCCTGACGATCGGTCACCCAGCCTTCCTCGGGAGCGTCGATGCGGATGTGGTCGAGCGGTTTGCGGACGCGTTCCAGCTCGGCGATCTGGTCTTCCGGAATCGCCCATAACTGGAGCTTCCGCCGAGCGGCTTGGAGCAGGGCTTCGGTCGTTTCACGGACGGCAGCGGGGCGCGTCTCATCCCGTCTCGCTGATTCGGCGGCATCGAGGGCAAGGAGGTATTCCTTCTGGGCAACCAGCAGCTCAGGGCTGTAGATTTCGGCCAGATGGACGCCCTTTTGAACGAAGATGCCCGTGTAGTTGACGAACAGACGGTCGATGCGGCCCGGCACGTAGCTGCTGATATAGGTGATCCGTGTTTCGTCAACGGCGACCTTGCCCACCATGCGGACTTCATGCTCCAGGGAACGTCGCTCAACCGATGCGGTCTCGACGCGGGCTAACACCCTGGCCCTCTCTGAAAGAGTCATCTGACGCTCGTCAAGCGCCGCATCCTGGCCGGCTCTGACCGGGATGAGATCCATGAAGCAGATAGGGCACTGCCCGGCTTTCGGGAGCTCGATCTGGGGGTGCATGGAACAAGTCCAGTAGCGGATGTCATCACTGGCAGATGCAACGGGGCCCACGGCTGTGTGTCCGCGCGACCCTAGCAGCCAGCCGAGGGTCGCCCCGGCAATGAGGCACAGCACCACGATCACCACGTAGAAGGCGATTTTGTCGCGGCGCCGTGGCTCGCCGGTCCTCGAATCGGTATTCATCGTTCGCTCCGCATATGCCGGTTTCTCCCGCCACGACCGTCTCGTCGAGCCGGCGGGCTCGTACGTGTTCAGCGTGCAAGAGAGCGGGTCAGGCACCTTTTTGCGGGCTCCCCTGCATGGCATAGTGCCGGCCGGCCTCGTTGACCTTCCCCGGGTCACCCTGCGTACCGCGTCAGGCAAAAAGAGCCAGACCCCGGCCCGCTAAACACGTACGCAAGCTC
>CAZTQK010000136.1:0-14123 GCA_964615635.1 uncultured Planctomycetales bacterium | reverse complement strand
CGACGACCGGCGGGCCCGAAGGCAACTGAGCCGCAACCGGCGATCCCGAGAGCAACGCCACCCAGACAATACCTGCAACCATGCACTTCACCGTTGGCTCAGCCTTTCTGGTCGGGCGCGCGGGTGCCCCACCTTGTCTCAAGGTGGGGAAGCGACGATCGGCTCGCGCCGGGACACGCTCCCCACCGCGCCTGGCCGCTGCAATTGATAATTCATCTTCACGCCTTGCACAAGCCGACTTGCGTTCCGGCTCGCAGTGTAGATGATGAGAACGTCGGCCCGCGTGTGAGGCGAGGGTTCGTCGGGATCAGACCATGAATTGTTCTTCCTGCAAACGCGATCTCGGCGACTTCAGCAGCCGTGCCGCCGTCATCTCCGTCGAAAGGTTGGGCGACGAGTACACCGAGTCGTATTTCTACTGTGACCGATGCGAGTGCTGGACGGTGGAACTGTACATTGATCGTTTCCTGGGCGAGGAAACCAGTCGTGTCGACGGTCCGATCGCCAAGGACAAGGGGGACAAATTGGTCGAACTCATACGCCAGTGTCCCGACCCGACTGACAAGCACTGCAAGTGCAAGATACACCAGACTTGGTAGGGGGGTGCTCTGCATGCCGTCGAGCGGCGATAGGATGCAGCAGGGACTACGGACCTCTACCCGGCCGGATCTGATCAGTGCTCACCCATCTGCTGCGCGTCTTACGAAAGGGGGCCTCACAAGTGTGGTACGCGCTTGCCATCTCAGCGGCCGCTACCATCTGCCTCTGCTCCTGTGCCGCCGAATCATCGAGTCGGCCGTTCGAGCGGTACGTGCTGACGTATGACTCGCCGGTCGATCCGCCACTGCAGGCGAACGTCGAGCAGATCGATACCAGGCTGCGCGAGCGGTTCAGCATGACCACCGAGCAGACCGCCGTTGGCGTGCTGGACCTCACGACAGGGCGGCTGGCGATGATCCATCCCGATCGGATCGAATACGCCGCCAGCGTGCCGAAGATCGGGATTCTGCTGGCCTATTTCCAGTTGCACCCTGAGGCGGCGAGCGACCTCGACGCGGTCACCCGGCATGAATTGGGCCTCATGGTCAAGGCCAGCAGCAACGAGATGGCCGCCACATACTCGCGACAGCTCGGCCTGAAGTCCATCCAGGGTGTGCTCAACGAATACGGTTTCTACGACGAGACTCACGGCGGCGGCATCTGGGTGGGCAAGCACTACGGCCGGGGCGACGAACGGTATCCGGATCCCGTCGGCGATCACTCCCACGCCGCCACCGTTCGCCAACTGCTCCGCTACTTCTTGCTCCTCGAACAGGGCAAGCTCATCTCACCCCAGGCGTCCCGAACGATGCGCGAGGTATTCGTTTCACCGCAGATCCCGCACGACAGCATCAAATTCATCAAGGGCCTTGCCGACCGCGACGTTCAGATCATTCGAAAGTGGGGCTCATGGGAAGACTGGTACCATGACGCGGCCGTGATCACGGGCCCCCAACGCCACTATATCCTGGTTGCCCTGACTCGCCACCCTAAGGGCGATGATTACCTGGTCGAATTGGCGAGAGCTGTCGATGACCTCATGCAGCAGCATTAGGTCCGCTAGAGCTGGCATTCAGAAGCCAAGCGCCAATGGCGTTCTTCTTCCACCCGACAGTCTTCCGGCCGTGAGGGTGTTCAGGGGACCGATCTGTGGAGTATCAGTGTCGGCGAGACCGGCACCGACAGGAGTGGCTGTGTATGAGTCATCTCGCCGCGGCCGAGCGAATAGACGCCCAACTCGCAACGACGGGCGACAGACGGTGACGCAATCGCACCGACGGTGTGGTTGGCCGGCGCAACCCTCTGCTCCCGATTTGCCGCAGACCGGTTAACGGTATCGAGGCGACATGAAATGTGCTATCATTACCGGAGGGTAAGCCGCGACATCGCAGCAAGGGGGTAGCTGGACGAATGACCACCAATGCCGAACCTGACCGGGATGCGTTTGAAGCTTCCTCGGAATCCCGCACCGGCTCACAAGGCCCAGCGCCGGCGCCGCCTCAACGCAAATGCCGACGCCGGCGCTGGTGGATCCGCTTTCCCCTGGGCATACTGGTTCTTCTGATCATCCTGGTTGCTCTTGCTCCGTATCTGGCATCGACCGCAACCGGCTCCAGGTTGATCCTCTCTCTGGTCAACGATCAGATCCAGGGTCGCGTCGGCGTCGAGGAGTTGTCCCTTTCCTGGCGCGGACCGACGAAGCTCAGCGGGCTGACCGTGGTGGACCCGGCCGGCAGAGAAGTCCTGACTGTCGACCAGGCCGCCTGGCCCGGCGGCGTATGGACCGCATTGCGATCCCGGGAGCAACTCGGGAATATCAGCGTCGATTCACCGCGAGCCGTGCTCCACATCGACGAACACAATCAGATCTCATTGGTGCAGGCTTTCAGCCTTCGCAAACAAGCCGTCAGCGCCGAGCCCGTGGTACTTCCGCCGCTGACCGGACGCGTGAGTCTCAACAAGGGCTCAATCCGCATGGTTCTGTCCGATGGGCGAACGTACGACGTGCCCCAACTGGACGCGAAGTGTGACGTGGATGCCCTGCGAGACCTGAAGGGGACGGTGCAGGTCACACTGGCCGACGCCTCAACCGTGGCCGTCGACGCCGCGATCCGGCAGTTCACCACGAGCGGCCGACCGGACCTGTCTCGGGCATCCGGGCAGGTCAACGTCACCACCAGCGGCGAGGTGGATATTGCCAGTCTCACCCAATTCGTCTTGAACCAGGTCAGCGCGGCCGGGAAGGGGAACCTGGATGCCAGGCTGACCTTTCAGCCGGGCGAAACGCTGCTTGTTGTCAAGTCGCGCGTGACCGGCGTCCAGATTGCCCGAGCCGGGACGGCGGAGGTCAATCCGACCGATCTGGCGATCGAGGGGCAAACCCGCTTGACGTCCAAAACGATGTCCGCAGAGGTCTCGTTGACCGGGCAAGCGGGCAGCGCCCAAGTCCGCATGGCCTACAGCCCGTCCGGTCAATCTGTCCAGACCTCGCCGCAGCAACTGCTATCTGCGGTGGTGACGGGCAACGAGATTGCGATGCCGGACTTCAGCATCGACGCGAGGTCCGACGTGGACCTCGCCACACTCGCCCAGGCGGTGCCGGCACTGCTCCACATCCGGCCCGGGGTGCGAATCACCAGCGGGCGCCTTGGAATCGAGAATCTGAGCATTCGCGGCGGTGCCCAACCGGTCCTGAATGGATCGATCCGGTTGGCGGAACTGACGGCCGTCGACAGTGGACGAACAAGCCGCTGGGAGCCGATCGCCGCCGAATTTGATGTGTCGCTGGAGGCAGACCAAGGCCTGAAGATACACCGAGCCAAGGTCGAATCGGGCTTCGCGCGCGTTGTCGCCAGGGGCACCGCGTCGGAATTCCAGGCGGAGCTGAGAGCGGACCTTGCGAGACTGAGCCAGCAGCTCGGCCAAGTGGTTGACATCGGCATGAAGGCGCCGGCCGGCCTGATAACCGGAACGCTCGCCGTAAAGCGAGCCGGCGACGATCGCATCGACGTGACCTGCGACCTGGTCGCGAGCGACCTTCGTCATCAGACAGAGAAGGGCCAAATGGATGTCGCAAAGGCGGCGTTGAGGCAGGCAGGGTATCTGTCGCTTGCCGGCGGAAAGGTCACGAAGTTCGCAGCATCCAGCTTCGCTGCTGACATCGACGGACATGTCGTTGCGTCCGGCTCCGGCTGGTTTGACGTCGAGTACGGTACCTACTCCGTCGAAACGAATGTTGAGAGCCTCGATCTGGCTTACCTCGGTTCCAAGGCGGCCGGGTACGGCGTTAAGGATCTGGATCGCTATGCGGGAACCGCGGTTTTTCGCACGAAGATCGATCGGGCATTGGCCGGCGGGCCAGTTGTCTCGGGCGGACAGGCCACATTCCGTAATAGCACCGTGGACGGGGAGCCGCTTGCGAAGCAGGATGTTGTGCTTGGCTGGTCGAACGCGCGTTGGTCGCCAGCGCTCGGTACGTTGAGCATTGAAACCGCGGAGCTGAACAGCGACGTGGCACAAGCGACCGCCAGACAAGTCCACTGGAAGGTTCGCGAAGGGGTTGCACTGGACGGTCAAGTCGAGGCGACCGCGGACATCGCCCGGTGCCTCGCGGCGGCCGGCCGGATTGGGCAATGGAAGGCCCCGCCGCAAATCGCCGGCCGCCTGGTATTGGCCGGCACGTGCGCTTCAGCAGCAGGCACCATCACTGCGTCAGGCAACTGCGGCATCGATTCTCTCGAGATCGGTACCGGCAAACAGGCTGTTCGCGAAAACCGGGCTGAGCTTGCGTATGACGCGGTCGTGAACACGCAAGAACAGAGCATCACCCTGAAACGGTCTCAACTCAGTTCTCAGTTGTTGTCAGCGAAGATGGCAGGCACCATCGACCGCTATTCCACCGAATGCCTCTTGTCGCTATCCGGGTCGTACGAAGGATCTTGGGATTCCATCACCGCCCTCATCCACGAGTTGGCCCCGACGACCCGCGACGTACTGTCCTTCGCCGGCACCACCGCAGGTGCGTTCACCGTAACGGGCCCGGCGCATCAGCCGGAGATCCGCCCGGTTTATCGCGGCGTCGCCACCGGGCTCGATGTCGGATGGACCTCGGTCACGGCATACGGGGTCACTCTCGGCAAGGCGCAACTCTCGCCCGCCCTGCGAGACGGGGAGCTCACGATCCCGGTCACGGCCATCACGGCGACCGTCGGGCAAGTCCGCCTTGGCGGTGTGATTGACCTTCGTACCCCAGACCCGATGTTCCGTCTGCCCGGCAGAGTCCTCGTGGTGGAAGGAGCCCAGATCACGCCGGAGATCGGCAAACACGTACTCAGCAGGATCAACCCCATCTTCGCTTTCATGACCCGCGCCGAGGGCACGGTCTCGCTCGCGACGCAAGACGTGCTCATACCGCTGAGCGAACAGATCACGAAAAGCGGCAGCGCCAAGGGTCGATTGGACATGAAGGACTTCAAGGTGCAGTTCGGCGGGCCAATGGCGCTGCTGCTCGAATTGGGGGCATTGAGCAAGCAAAACATGCTCACAGTGACGATGGACGGTGCGGACTTCGCCTTGAGGGACGGCCGAATCTCGTACGACAACTTCACGATGGTGTTCCCGGAGAACTTCGACCTGAGGTTCTCCGGCTCCGTCGGCCTCGACGAAACGGTCGACCTGATTGTCTCCGTTCCCATACGGGCCGGCCTCCTCGAGAAATTCGGCGTTCGCGGGCCGGTGATGGAATACGCCCGCCTGCTGGAGGGCGCCCGAGTGGCGGTCCCAATCTCGGGCAACCGGTTGCTTCCGAAAGTGGACCTGGCCCGCGTGGACATCAAGCCGCTGGTCGAGCGCGCGACGCGGTCTGCAGCGGCCGGTCAAGCGGCGGGCCTCATAGATGCGCTTCGCAAATCGAAGCAGGATTCCGCCGGCAAAGGGCCGACCGATCGTTCGCCGTCCACGCAGCCGCCGGGCAAGCCTCTCGAGGACGCAACGAAGCGGCTGCTTGACGGCCTTCTGAAGGACCGCGAGAAAGACAGGAGGGCTGCGCCAAAAAAGCGGTAGCGACAGCCCCAATCCTGCAAGGTTACTGCCCGACGATCGGAACGGAGCCACGTGCCCAAAGGTATTCGAGCGCACGGACGAAAGCACATCGCGACAGCCGTGAATTCGATTGCAGCCCGTGATGTCTGCTGGGCGACAGTCCGGACACAACCGGGCAGGCAGATCGCTCACGTCTGCTGACGCCCGTCGCGCTTCGCAGCCGAAAGCGGTTCGTATCTCCCGGCGCCTTGAATCCTGAGCGATGGGGGGCCTCAGGAATTGGACTTCGCGGGCGTCAGATAGATCTCGACGCGGCGGTTCTTGGCCTTGCCTGCGGGGGTGCGGTTGTCCGCAACCGGCTCGGCCTCGCCCTTTCCGATGGTTGTGATCCGCGAGCCGTCGATGTTATTGACCTCGAGTACCGCGCCCACCGCCTCGGCCCGGGCCTTGCTCAGACCCATGTTGTCGACGCTCTTGCCGAGCTCCTTAAGCATCTCGATGGTGGTACGCTTGACCACGCGGTCGGTGTCGGTATGACCGATGAGTGTCAGCCTGCGATCCTTCACCTCATCGTCGTTGAGGATGTCGGCGAGCTTTCCGAGGGCGGCTTTGGCTTCGGGCTTCACGGTGGCCGACCCGGAGTCAAAGGTGACGTCGGCATTGAAGACCAGCAGGCCCTTGTCTTTGTCGAGCTTGAACAGGCCAGGATACTTCTCGCTCAGATCCTCAATCGCCTTGGTGACGGCCGGCGGCAACGGCGCCGGCGGGGGCGGCGGGGGAGGAGGAGGAGGTTCTTGCAGGACAGGAGCAGGAACCTCGGGGGGAGCTTGCTCGATTGGCGGACACCCGCAACCCAAGGCGACGAACAGTATCGCAGACAGTAGAAACGCAGTTTTGATGTTTCCTAACATCGCCATCTCCTTGAATTAGGTTGACCGGCGCGCTCACAACAGACCGCCCACAGCCTAGTCGGGATCACCCGCCAACACAAGGTTGAACGGTCCGGTCCGCAAGCAGAAAGGAAGCCAGAGACGCGCAACCTATTGACTTGAAGCCCACCGACCTACAATAAGCGGGGCGCTCCTTTTGCGCCCGCGTCCCTGGTCGTAAGCCCCTGCAGCCTGTCCTTTCAGGCCGATCGAGCAGGCTTCCTCATCCGATTATCTATCGACAGGCAATCGGCTTGACCGTTAGGTGTTCGGGTGTCGGATTCCCGCCACAGGTGCCCCGAGACTGCTGAGGGCTCGTTGTCTCCGTCCATCCGTCAACGACGCCGTACTTCTTGGAGAGCTTTTGCAGGATTGGGTTGCGATAGGGGTACCAGAGACACGCCGGGATGTATTTCACCTTGCCATCCTCGGGGTCTTCATAGGCAAAGACTCCCTTGCACTTCTCCAGGCGGGCGGCGTCAATCGAGTGTTCCTCCTCGAATGGGAGCACACCCACGCGCAGCAGCCGCCGCGCTCGCCGCGCGATGGCCTTGTCGCCGGCCTTCAGGCGATTCGCCCGGCCCCGTATCAGTCTGCCCAGCGCCGAGAACGGGTTGCCGATCAGGCGGCCGAACCTGATCCTGGCGAGCGTCCATGGCAGCAGGGTCCATAGAATCAAGGCTTGCCCCCAGAGCCGTTGCCAGGAGCGTTTGGCATCAAGGCGGTCGAGCTTGGGTTCGAGCTTGCGGCAGAGAGCGGTGACTTCCGCGGCCACCTGATGGAAGGGCCTCCTCAGGTAGTGGTTGATGCCCCGATAGGACTTGCCGTCGGAAATCAGCAGGGTGATCGATTCGCAGTTGGGGTGCACGCCGGCCAGCAGCAAGACCTCCGAACGCGGGTTCTTTCGGAAGAATGAGCGGGGCTTCTTCAAAACACAGGAGAGCCCGGCGGGGATGAACTCGACTCCGCCACCGGGGATGCTCTGTTCGACCATCTCTTCCACATCTTCTATCGTCGTGTGGGTGCCCACGGCGAACGTGCCCGGCTGCCAGTTCTCCGTCAAAGGGATGAGACCGATGTCTGAGATGAGATCCCGGTTATCGTGGCAGAACTGAAACAGGTCACCGATATGCTGGTCGTTGAAGCCCCGTCCGACGGTGGCCATGATCGTATGCTTCCGCCGGCTGTATCTGCTCAGGTTCTCCAGGGCCCTCATCTTCTTTTCGTAGGCCGTCCGATTGCGTCTCAGCCGCTCATAAATCTCCGGATCGCGGCCATCGAAGGCAAAACGGAAGGGGACCTGGGCCTCGCAGAGCTTGCGGCAGTACTCCTCGTTGGCCAGCCTGATGCCGTTAGTCACCACGTGCGGTCTCAAGCCTCGCTTCTTGGCGGTGGTGATGATCTCCAACAGGTCGTTGCGGACGGTCGGCTCCCCGCCGAAGAACAGGAGGACCGGCTTGGGCTCCAGGCGGGCAACTTCCGCAAAGAGCTTGTCGAAGTACGCCACCGGGGGGTTGAAATCGAAGCCCATGTCCTTGATGGTGGCGATGCAGATGGGACAGTTCATGTTGCAGCGATTGGTAACGTCCACGAAAACAATGCTCGGTTGGTGGTCGATCTCGCAGCGGTCGCAGTTCATGCGGCACGCCACGCGTTCCATGGGCACGTACTGCCAAAGGTCCCGCTTGGCTTGCCAGGCGCCGGCATGGGAACTCACCATCGACTCGGTCACACCGCACGTGGGACAAGCTTTCCGAATCCACATCTGCCCGTCCCTAGGGAAAAACTCGGAGGGGACGCGCGCACGACACTTCTTGCAGAGGCCCAGATTGACGTTCGCCATGCTGGCAACTTCTCCTTCCGCGTGTCCCGCCCCGCCGGCACGAGTCACCGCCGGCCCCGCCTTCTTCGCGATACCACGACATCGTCGCGGGACCGCTCCGACAGCAACTCTCACCTCTTGGTCGGCGCCGGCGTAATGGCCCTTGGAGCCGCCTGCTTCGTCGGGGGGGCCAAAGCCTCATCCATTGCCTTGCGGCAGCTCTTGTCGTCGAAACGCACAACCCAACGGCTCTTCTCCCTCCCGTTCACGAACAAGATCACCGTGGGATACCAGCGAATGTCATACTTGCTCCTGATTTCCCAGTTGGTGACCCCCCCGACCCAGTCCTTCAGGCAGTACTTGGCGAAAACCGCGCGCTCGCCGTAATCGCTCGCCAAGCGATCCAATGTCGGTTCCAGCAGCGAGCACCACACGCACCCGCTCTTATAGAACTGGACGAGCACAGGCTTCTTGGAATCGAGAACCTGTCGCTGGAAATCAGGCGAACTCCCAAGCGGGATCAGGTTGCCGCCGCCGCAACCGCCGGCCAGAAGAGCCAGGGATGCCAGGCCGAACCCGGCGACCGATACGAGACGCCCGGCGCCTGTAGGGCCGGCAGGCCCACGGGATTTCCGCGATGTTGTGTGAACGGTGTCAGATGTATCGCACGTCATTTGCCTGTCACTTTCAACACGATGGCCTCAACCGGCACAAACTCGCAATAAGGGCCCTCAGCCGCGCCGACCATGCGGCAGATGAGCGACGCTCCTGTTGAGAACGCGTGCCTGCTCGCGGCACGACTTCGTTCCAACTCGTACCCGACCAGCGTCTGACAGTCAAGAGCCAGGACTGTACATGCCCGGCATTTCAGGACTTGCGTGCGTGCCGCCGCAAGCGGTCAGATGTCGCCGGCGGTTTGATCCGTTCGGGCAGTGGCCCCAACCTGCGAAACCCTTTCGTGACCCGAGACAGAAAATGACCGGCCGTGAGCGACTGGGACTCTACCCGCAGTGATCTGCAGCCTCGGGCCCCGCTCCCGCTCCGATAATGGCAACGCTGAGCGATACCGAGAAGCCGAGCTCTACGCGGATTCTCCCTGGAGGTTTACACCCCAAAAGCGGAATGCTTCACGGACCGTCCGGAAAGATCGTTTTCAATCTGCACTCGGGCGGTCTCTTCAGACGGCGGCACCTCCGATAATCCGGCAGCCCGGGAAACGCCTGTTCGGACGTGGAAATCCGGCCCGCTCGAAGCATATATCCCTAGTAAGGCCGATCGACCACAGCCGTATGGACACTCGCCGAACAGAATCAGAGGGGAAAGAACGATGAGGCGTTGCATACCAGGTCTTGCCATGTACGTTGTCCTGATCGGGTCCGCGTCCTCCTTGCAGGCCGCGATGATCAGCATGACTATCGATCCAATGTATGGTTCCACGGAAAACACCGGGGCGACGGGTCTGGTCGAATTCAGTTTCGTCGAGGACGGGGCCGACGACCTGCTTGTTGTGGCGATCCACAACACCACGCCGCTTTCAATCGACTCGAAACTCACCGCCGTGGGCTTCGAATGGCCGACTTCGCTCTCGTTGCCGCTGTCGTTTGCTTCGGGCGGGACAAGCATCTACTTCGACGAGATCGATTCTCACGTGAACGTCTCGCCGGGCTGGCTCAATGCCTCCGGCGGCTACGATGTGATGATTACCAGCGACGGCAATTTCGAGGGCGGCAACCCGCAAAAGGCACCGGGCGCCGGCGAGACACAGAGCGTCATCCTGAATCTGGGCAGCACAGGCCTGACCCCCGAGGAACTGAGCGCCACGCTCGGCGACTGGTACGCCGATCCGGACCGTATCTCGGTCGTCGCCAGATTCCAGGCGGTTGACGGCGAGCTCTCCGACAAGGTCATCAGCCGCACGCCGGAGCCGGCGGGCGTGTTGCTCCTGGGGCTGTCGCAGTTGGCTCTTCTGGGCAGAAGGCGGACAGGGACCCGTCGCTGAGATGGGCGAGCGATCTGCTCAGGCATCCGGTCCGAGCGTTTCCATCAGCCACAGCCAGGCGTCCTGAATTCCAAAGGGGAATACGCTGCTGTCGAGCGGCGAATCCCGCAGGAACTCCTGGTCGAGCAGCAATGTGCTCGCCCCGCCAGTTGTATCCATCAGGTCGTAAATGTCCGCGACATGGTTGAGACCGAGTAAGTGTCCCATCTCGTGTGAAGCGACGTTGCCAATCGCCGTGCCAAGCTCCTCAATCGTTAAGACACGTCCGAACAGGCTCTCGGTGAACAGGTTGGTGAAGATCACGGCGTCGTCGTCCCGGTCGGCGTTGTAGGAATCGATATCCTCGGCCACTCCGAAGGCGTCACGGCTGCTTGCTCCAAAGAAGATGCTGGAGTACTCACCGCCCGGCAACGGATCATCCGGAAGCACGCGCACGTCGAGGTTCAAGCCGTCGTAATTCTCCCGCACCGTCTGGGCGATGAGCTGGCGCAGGACGACCGTCTGCCCGGCGTAAACCGGATCAATATCGGCGGCGTCAAACGGATCGAGATCATATGAGCCGTAGTCCGGTATGGTCACCGATCCGCCGTCGAAATCCAGGACCACGACTTGGCCGGCCGGAGCAGTCACCTCATTGCCCGAAGCCATCGTGATCAGGATGTTGTACGTCCCCCGCCGAGTGAAGTTCTGCCCCAACGGCGCCGCCGCGATCGCCAGATAGTACACCGCACTCTGACGCCGGACCACTTGGTTAAGAAAAGGGTCGTATTGGCGAAGGGCATAGTTGCGGTCGTCGTTCTCGAAAGTAATCCGGCCTTCGAGGTCGAAGACGACGATCGTCGCATCGAGCAGGCTGCCGGGTGTGCCGACATCGATGATCAGCCGGTCACCCGGTTCCAGTGAACCCAGCGAATAGACGTCAACGTCGTCAGAGTGGGTGATGGTGCCGGCCAGATGGGCCCGGCCCTGCGAATCGAATACCACATCCAACGCATCGGCAAAAGTGCCATTGGGTTCGCCCTGGATCCGCTGCTCAGGGAAAAGAGCCGGGTTCAGTCCGACGTTGCCATCCGTCCCCGAACCCCCCATCCAGCCCATGAGATCACAGCCGCCAACGCCAACCAAGACGGCAACCAGAGTGCCGCCGATTATGGCCCACCGGCGATGACTCGGCCCCGGTCTGAAGCTCCCAAGAACCAGTCCCATGATCAGGCTCCCGTGTCCTCACGCATCCGCCGTGGCGGCATCAGGCAGCCCCGCCCGTCATACGTGCGACCAAGCCGGCTGCCTCACAGCAGGTTCGCGACAAGTATCGGCCAGACCAACTGAGAACGCCAGTGGGCTGCCGGCATCGTAGGCGTCTTTTTTCGAGAAAACCACATGGGTTGCAGCCGAGACAAGCTCCCGGTAACCTAGCCTTCCCTGCAGCCGGCATTTCGTGGGCCGGTAGGACAGGAAACCCGGCATCCACCCTCCGAGAGCCCGCGCGGCTTGATGCAGGACCAAGTGCGTTTATGCCCGCGACAGACCCCGACAATGAATCGTACGGTGCGAACCTGTCACCGGCCCCCATCCAGCCGGCAAGAGAGCTGGTGACGCGGCCGCTGATGGTTGCCCTCGTAGCCCTTTTTGTCGTCACAGGGTACGCCCAGTCGCTGCGGTTCGGCTTGTGGTTCGACGACCACGCACACTACCTTCATCTGAAGAAGGGCGGTTGGAGCCACGGGGATGCGGTTGAAGCGGCATATCTGGCGGTCCCCGGCGAGGTCATGGACTACTGGGGCAGATCGGAGCCGCTGATCCGCTACTACCGGCCGGTCGCGTTCACCCTGATGAAAATCGAATACACCCTCGCCGACTGGCGGCCGAAAACCATGCATGGCTTCTCCATGGCTTGGCATTTCCTGTGCGCCATGCTGGTCGGTTCGCTCACCATGAAGTTCCTGGGCAGCCGGACTTGGGCAACGGTGGCGGCCTGCATCATGGCGATTCACCCGGCACACGTCGGTACGGTGATGTGGATCGCCTGTCAGACGGAATTGATGACCACCGCTTTTCAGTTGATCGCCATCCTCGCTTACAGCCGCCACGCCCGCTGGGGGGCGATGTTTTCCTACCCGCACGCGACGATTGCCGGCGAGAGCCGGGCTTGGTTTGCGGGTCGGCTGCTGCGGCCGGCGGTGACACACTCGACGTCGATGGGTGGTTCGGAACGCCATCTGTCTCCGGCCATCATGCTCTCGCTCCTGTGCTTCGCACTGGCGCTGGGCTGTCGTGAGAACGCCGTCGTGTTTCCGCTGGCGTGCTGGCTCGGCGACCGCTTCTGCGGGGCGGGCCGGCGAAAATGGCTGCGGTGGGAACACATTGCCATGGTGATCATGGTCATCGTCTACATCTGCATCCGTCATTGGGCCTTGCAGGGCTTCTACAGCCTCACATGGCACAGAATGGCGGGCCTCTCACAACTCGAGATGTTGAGGTTCCTGTTTGACAAACCGCTCGTCTATCTGATGGGCATTTTCTGCTATGTGCCCATCATACCGGGCCTCACCGTGGGACAGACGGGCGGACCTCCGCTGGCGCTGTATGCGATGGCCGCTGCCATATTCCTCACGTTCGTGGTCATCTGGAAGATGTTCGGCTGGGGCCGCGCAGTCCTTTGGCCGGCGACCGTCATGTTGCTGACCATGGCCCCGACCATCCCCATCTATCCGTCGGCCCACCACCTTTATCTGCCCAGCGTTGGCGGAGTCATTCTCATGACGTCGTTTGTAGCCCTGGTGGGCGGGATAGGACAAGCACCCGGGCACGGCTTGAGCCGACTTCGAAAATGGGTCCTGGGGCTGGTCCTCATCTCTTACGCCGTGGGCTTGACCGGGGTCACCGTATGGCGAGGCCACGGTCTGGTGGCGGGCACCCTGCCGGAAGATCTGGTTGTGGAGGATATCATCAAGCGGAGCCCGAAACCGATTCGATCGGGCGATCACCTGTTCTTCATCAACATCCCAAGCCTGGCGGCCCTATATCCTTCCTGCGCCGTGCGAGCCGAAAAGGGCCTGAGCGAGCTGTACGCTCACGCACTGACTTATTCACCCGAATTGCTGGGCATGGAGAATCCTGCCACAGTGGACGTACTCGACAGCCACAGGTTGCGCGTTCGGGCTCCGGAAGGATCGCCTTATTTGAAAGGACTGAACGGGCAAATCCTCCGCAGCATGCTCGACCTGCCCGAACTGAAAACCGGCGACACGTTGAAAGCCGATCTCGACCGATACATAGTCAGTCGCGACGGCGACAATGCCGCCTCGCCAGGACACTGGTATACCGTGATCATCAGGGACGCCGACGACGAGGGCATCCGAGAGTTGGAGTTCGTCTTCAACAAGCCGCTCAACTCGCCCGAGTACCACTTTTACTACGGTTCGCCCCATTTCATGGCGTACCCGCTTGACGTGTCCAGGCCGACAACCGACGCCACGCGGCCGGCGACCGAACCGGCTTGGTGAGAGTGTCGTGACATGCGGAGAACCGCCGTGATTGCTTCGTTGACCTTGGCACTCCTGTGTGCGAATCCGGCCGTGCCGGCGGCGCCCGACGACGGGTTCCACCTCAAAGGAGGCGAAACGGTCGTCTTCTTCGGCGACAGCATCACCGAGGCAGGCACTTACGTTGAGTACATCGAGACGTTCCTGCTGACGCGTTTCCCTGGCAAGCGTTTTCGCATCGTCAACCGTGGGATCAGCAGCGAAACGATCTCCGGCACCAGCGAACCCGACCATGACCCCCGCCGCCC
>CAZTQK010000135.1:0-14143 GCA_964615635.1 uncultured Planctomycetales bacterium | reverse complement strand
ACGCCGCCCACCGCAAAAAACGCGATGACCGACAGGATGGGCGTGCGCCCCGAAACACCGGCCGCAAGCATGATCGTCCAGACCAACGGCCCCATGATCCCGGCGAACTTCTCCATCACCGCAAACAGGCCGAAAAACTGCCCCGACTTGTGCCGAGGAATCATGCTCGCGAAGAGCGACCGGCTCAGGGCCTGTGCCCCGCCCTGCACCATCCCGACCCCCAGGGCCAGAAGCAGGAAATGCAGCGACGTGGTCATGAAGTACCCGCCGATGCTGATGAACGTGTAGACCACAAGTGTCAGGAAGATGCACGGCCTGCTCCCAATCCTGCCGGCCAGACCGCCGAACAGAAATGCAAACGGCACGCCGACGAACTGCGTGATCATAATCGCCCCGATCATGACCGTGCGGTTGAAGTGCAGCCCCTCTCCGTAGATGGTGGCCAGGCGATAGATGGTGCCGATGCCGTCGTTGTAGATCAGGAATGCCAGCAGCATCAGAAAGGCGTCCTTGAACCCCCGCAGATCGCGCAACGTGGCCCAAAGCTGCGAGAGTGATGCCCTGACAACATCGCCGAATCCGGGGCCTTCGGAATGCATGTGAACCGGCGGCTCAGGCACGCGCCGAAACAAAGGAATCGCAAAGAGCAGCCACCACACGGCCACAGATACAAACGCCACACGTACCGGCCACGTCCCCTCCTCGGGTGTCGCCGGCTGTCTGGCAGGCAGGCCGACGATGCTCGGGTCAATCCAGACCAGTTGGATCGCCAGCAGCACCCCCCCGCCGACATAGCCAAGGGCATAGCCCGCACTGGAAACGCGGTCCATCTCGTCCTTCCCTGCTATGTGCGGGAGCAGGGCGTCATAAAACACAAAACTGCCGTTCACGGCGATGTTGGCGACGACAAAGAGTACCGACGCCAGCAAGAGATCGTTGTGGCCAATGAAGTACATGCAGGCGGTTGACGCAAGCCCAATGCCCAGAAAGAGCTTGATCAGCCGCTTCTTCATCGGCAGGAAATCGGTCATCGCTCCGAGCAGCGGCGCGAGTACCGCGATGAGGCTCAGGCCGATCGTCGTCGAAAGCGTGAACCGCATCTGCGAGGCTTCCGGCGTCAGATGGGCGCCCGCGACGCTCGAATAGTAGATGGGAAACACGGCGGTCATGATCGTGGTCACAAACGCCGAGTTCGCCCAGTCGTACATCGCCCAGGCCCGCAGTTCGGGCCGGTGCAGCCCCAGACGCTCCAGAAATCCGACTCGCGCCGTCGGATGTGCGGCAGCATAGGCAGCATAATCTGGACATGAAGGCTCGGAATGGCCGGACCGGTCGGAACTCATGGCCGCGAACTATAGCATCGCCGCAAAGGGCTGTCACGAGCGACGTGGCGGATCGCCTGCGTCTCGGTGCCTACGGGAAATCGAGCGTACCCGGAGCGACACCACCGGGATTACGGGCCTTCAGGCGGCCGACCAGCTCGTCGGCTGTGACCGCTCCGTCCATCCAACCGGCGTACATCTCGAGGAGCCGACGGATGTCGCTCGGTTTGTCGTCCAGCAGTTCCACGCGCCAGTGCATGACGGGCAACGCACGGAGTCTCGCCAGCAGCCCCGCCCCCGACTGAATGCGGCCGCTGTAGACGGTGCTGCGGCCCGCCCTGTCGACGATCAGCGGATGATCGATGCCCAGCCGATCCTGCAGGTGAAGTCGATGTTTCCGGCACGGACGAACGCACCGCGGGCAGTTGTCGGCCCCCGAAAGGCCGGCGGCAAGACAATGAGCCATGTGAAACATCGGAACGTGCTGGTGAACAACAATTTCAAGTGCCGAGCCCGGCAACATCACGGCCAGGGGCGCCAGTTGGGCAACGTTCAGATCATAGGAGGCCGTCACACGAACCGCGCCAAACGCGATCAACGTCGAAGCCGTGATTTCGTTGGCCGCATTCAGCGAGTGGTCAGCGACCAACGGCATGTCAGGAGCATGTTGTCGCAACAAGCGAAGCGCAGTCAGATTTCGCACCAGCATCATGTCCGGGCGAAGGTCGGCCAGACGTGTCACTATCGCCTCTTCGCCGGGTTTGCAGATCCGCGGCGTAGCCAGACCCAGGGGGATGGCCGCGGCACGGCACTGTCTGACTGCCTCTGCGCAGTCGGCATCATCTGCAAAATCGGCGTACACCACCGATAACCGGTCCGTGCCGGTCTCGGCACGCCACTTCAGGACGGCGTCCAGTTGACCAAGGTCGCGAGCCAACACGCACAAAGAAGGCCCAACGGCCAGCGGATCGGCGGCCTCGCTCGACTGTGAGGTATGCAGTTGCCCTCGCATCACCGTCAACGCATCGCGATCGGCGATCTTGTGGCGAGACGCGGCCGCCCTTTGTTCAAGCAACAACCGCACTGCTTCGCGGCGCAACTGGTTCAACACGCTCTTGGGGGCCATGAGCGGCAAGCACTCGGCAGCTGCACGTTCGGCTACAAGTTGCACTGAGGCCAGCTCAAACGGCGTATCGCCCAATCGGCTGAACTGCTCTTCGATAAGAGCGACCGTCAGCGGATGGCGTTTGGCCTCGGCGAGCGGTCCTTGCGATTCGACTCGGACCACACGACCGCGGTCATCTTCCAGCTCGATCAGCAAATGCCGCCGCAGCGAGATCGAGGCACGGACCCTCACGGGCACTCTGCGGACGGCATCGACCCTGCCGTATGTTTTCTCCAGCTCGCGTCGGACGGCCGGGTCATCCGTCTTCCACACCACGCTGCCAACCGCCACAGCCGCCACATTCACGTCGCCCTGGCCGAACCGTAGCTCCACGCAAGTCGCCGAGTGCCCCCCTGCCGAATGCTGCTGCTCTGCTTTCTCAACTGCGTATATCCGCCCGCCCTGCTCGTCCGGCTCAGCCTCACCCGCGTCGAACAGCACGCCGTCGCCAGGTTTGAGCGGAAAACGCTCGCCGCCGTCATCGCCGCGCCGCAATTCAACCAATACCCCTTGTCGAGTCTTGCCGATCACCCTGCCGACATCGACTCCCCGACTTTTCGGAAAACGGCCATCCACCAGATCCTGATGCCGATCGCCGTCGAGAAAGCCGTGCGTGAACCCTCGCGAGAAGCTCTGCTTTAGTACCGTCTCCCGCTCGCTGCCAAGGCTGAACTGCCGCCCGGTCTTCGCCGCGTCGATTGCCCGGCGATAGGCGTCAGTGGTGGCCGCGACGTAGTGCGGACCTTTGAGACGCCCCTCAATCTTGAAACCGCTGACCCCGCCGGCCATCAACCGCGGCACAAGGTCCCACGCCGCCAGGTCCTTGGGACTGAGCAGGTACAACCGATCGCCCATGTCCTGCGGCCGGCCGTCGACAATCAACTTGTAGGGCAAACGGCAGGCCTGGCCGCATACGCCCCGGTTGGCGCTGCGACCCCACAGCGACTCGCTGGCCAGGCACTGACCGCTGTATGAGATGCAGATCGCCCCGTGAACGAACACCTCCAGTTCCACCGTCGTGCAGCGCGCAATCCCAGCGATCTCGTCGATGGACAGTTCGCGGGCAAGTATGACTCGCTGCACGCCCATCGTGCCAAGCAGCTCGATGCCCTCGGCATGTGTCTGGGTCATCTGAGTGGACCCATGAACCGGCAGCGTCGGGGCAATCGAGCGGATGAGCCTCAGCAGCCCGAGATCCTGCACAATAATCGCATCAGCCCCTGCCTCGGCGATGCCGGCAACGAAACCGGCTGCCCGCTCCAACTCCTCGGAGAAGATCAGCGTGTTGAAAGCCACGTACCCGCGCACATTCCGATCGTGGAGGTATCCCATCACCTCAGGCAGCCGGGCCAGCGTGAAGTTCGCCGCACGACGACGGGCGTTGAAATCCTCCAGGCCGAAGTACACGGCGTCAGCACCGTTTGCCACGGCCGCGCGCAGGCACTCGGCGTCTCCGGCAGGCGCGAGGAGTTCGGGAGTTCTGAGAGGTGAGACATCAGCCGACATCGGGTGAGGCTCCGGTCACATCGTCGAACCTACCCATCATAGCAGAGCGACGGCTCACTCGACGAGCCAGTTGTCGGTACCGTTGATAGCCTCCTGCACGTCGATCGGTTTGTCCGGGGTCCGCAGGCCACTGATCTGCCGGTCGAGCATGCCGTCGTAGGTCGGCAGACTGATGTCCCGGAACACGCCGATAGGCTCAGGAAATTCAGGCCATTGCAGACGAGTCAGCAAAAACGCCAGGGCGGGCGACAGGCACTTCTCGTCGTGGATCAGCAGATCGTTCAGCGACACACCGTCTTTGCCGATCGACACTACCTCGGGCTGATAACCGCTGCTTAGGCGAATGCCCTTGTTCTGATTCTTCCCGAATACCAGCGTGCGGCCGTGAGACAATTCGATGAGGTTGTCCGCACGAATCTGGCGATCGGTCGCATGACTGAATGCCCCGTCGTTGAAGACGATGCAATTCTGATACACCTCGACGAAGGCCACGCCCCGATGCGCCATCGCCCGCTCCAGCACGTATTCCAGGTGATCCGGGATCATGTCCACAGTCCGGGCCACGAACGTCGCCTCGCAACCGACTGCGAACGTGCAGGGGCTGATCTGCCCGATGAGCGAACCATGCGGCGTCGAGATGGTGACCTTGTCCTGCTCCGACGTCGGCGAGGCCTGTCCCTTGGTCAGCCCGTAGACCCGGTTGTTCATCAGGATGATCTTGAGGTCCAGGTTGCGGCGGATGGCGTGCATCAGGTGGTTGCCGCCAATGGCCAGCCCGTCTCCGTCGCTGGTAATGACCCAGATGTCCAGGTCGGGCCGCACCAACCGCAACCCCGAGGCAATGGCCGGGGCCCGCCCGTGAATGCCGTGAATGCCGTAGGTGGCCATGTAGTATGGAAGACGGCCCGCGCAGCCGATGCCGGAAATGAAGACCACGTGGTCGGGGTCCGCCTTGTGCTTCGCGAGAACCTTGCGAATCTGCGTCAATACGGAGTAGTCACCGCAGCCGGGGCACCAGCGGACCTCCTGATCGCTGGCGTAGTCCTTGGGCTCTCTCTTGCGACCGGCATTGGCCGAGGCACTCACCATGATGCCACATCCTCCTTCAGTGCCTGTTCGACGGCGTCGAAGATCTCAGTGAGCGTGAAGGGGCGACCCGTGACTCGGTTCAGACGACGAGCGTTCACCAGATACTCCGCCCGAAGCAGCCTGGCGAGGTGACCGAGGTTGAGTTCGGGCACCAACACCTTGCGGAAACCCCTGAGAACGTCGCCGAGGTTTCGGGGCATCGGATTCAGCCACCGCAGGTGGGCATGGGAAACGGGCAAGCCCTTGCGTTGAGCCCGCTCAATGGCCATTCTGGCTGCCCCATAGGTGCTGCCCCAACTGACCACGAGCAGTTCTCCTGTCGATGGGCCAAGCAGCTCCAGATCAGGAATGCTCTCGGCAACCTTCGCCACCTTGGCCGCCCGGAGCGACACCATCTTCTGATGATTTTGCGGGTCATACGAAATGTCGCCGGTGACATCCTCTTTCTCCAGGCCGCCGACACGGTGCGCCAGACCCGGCATGCCCGGCACCGCCCACGGCCGGGAGAGGTTTTCGTCACGAGCGTATGGCTCAAACCCCTCCCTCGAATAGTCGGTCCGAAGGCCGAACGGCGGCAGATCTGCAACCGTCGGCACATGCCAAGGCTCGGCACCGTTGCCCAGATATGCATCGCTCAGCACGAACACCGGCGTCATGTACTTCACAGCGATCTGGAAGGCCTCATAGGCGGCCATAAAACAGTCCGACGGCAGTTGCGGGGCGATGATCGGCACCGGACACTCGCCGTGCCGCCCTGCGTAGACCTGTAGCAGATCCGCCTGCTCGGTCTTGGTGGGCAACCCGGTGCTCGGTCCGCCACGCTGGACGTCGATGATCACGCACGGCAATTCGAGCATGACGGCCAGGCCGATCGCCTCGATTTTCAGGTCCAGACCGGGACCGCTGGTGCCGGTAGCGGCAAAAGCCCCGCCATAGGCCGCCCCAATCACCGAGCACATGGCAGCAATCTCGTCCTCAGCCTGAAATACCTTGACGCCCAGCGCTTCATGCCGAGCCAGCTCATGGAAAATGTCGGTGGCCGGCGTGATGGGGTAAGACGCATAGAAGAGTTGCCGGCCGGCCCTATGGGCCGCCGCCATCAGGCCGAGAGCGATTGCCTCGTTGCCGCGAATCTTGCGATACAGACCGGGCTTGAGCTTGGCCGGCTCGACATGGAACTGCTCGGGAAGCAAGTCGGTCGTCTCGCCAAAGTTGTAACCTGCCTGAAGCGCCGACTCATTCGCCTTGAGAAGTGCGGGCGACGCGGCGAACTTCTGCCTCAGCCACTGGAGCGTCGGCTCCAATGCCCGCTCGTACAACCAGCAAACCAGGCCGAGAGCGAAGAAGTTCTTGCAGCGGTCGGCTTCCTTGCGGGTCAGGCCGCTCGTGTCGATGGCCTGCTCGGCCAGAGTCGCGATTGGGACTGCGAACACGCGGTACTTCGACAGGCTGCCATCTTCCAGCGGATTGGTGGTGCAGCCCGCCAGTCGCAGGTTGTGCTTGGCGAAACCGTCCGTGTTGGCGATCAGAATCCCGTCCTCCTCCAGATCGCCGATATTGACCTTGAGCGCGGCGGCGTTCATGACCACCAGCGTCTGGATCACGTCGCCCGGCGTGTAGATCTCGTTGCTCGAAAAGCTGATCTGGAAACCCGAGATGCCGGCGAGACTGCTGGCCGGGGCCCGGATCTCGGCCGGGTAGTCGGGCAGCGTCGCCAGGTCGTTGCCGAAAACGGCGGTCGACGTCGTGAACTGCGCGCCGGCCAGTTGCATACCGTCGCCGGAGTCACCCGCGAACCGAACGGTCGCCTGTTCGAGCACCTGGATGCGTTTGCGGTGAGCGCCCGCCGGCGGCGGCGTAATCGGAGGCTGTTCTGACATGAAACCTCTGTGCTCCTTTCAAACCGGAACAACGCTGAGCGATTGTAGTCGTTATCCCTTCTTCTGTCCCGCCTCGCCCCTGAACCCCTGCCTAGTCAAAGGCCGCCAGGCAGCATCGGGTAGCACGCGGGGTCCGCGAGATGGTGAGCCTCTCTTTCAGCACCCCGAGCGTCAGCGAGGGGCCAGGCCCCACCGTGGCCTGCAGAAGGCGCCGCTCCCTGACGGTCGCTTCTCTTTCAGAACCCCGAGCGTAAGCGAGCGGCCAGGCCACGCCGTGGCCTGCAGAAGGCACCGCTCCCTGACGGTCACTTCTCTTTCAGAACCCCGAGCGTGAGCGAGGGGCCGGGCCCCACCGTGGCCTGCAGAAGACGCCGCTCCCTGACGGTCGCGGTTCTGAAAGATTCCTCTGTCACAGCCGCAGCGTTGCCTGAGCGAATCTACCATGGAACCCGACCCGAGCTGCAAAGCCTGCATCTGTTGTGCGGAGCCGGCTTTCCTGGTAGAACTCCCTGGGGATTTCTGTCGTTCTGGCGGTAACCAGACCAACGGGAAGCGGCCGGGCCGCCCGGGCGGACCGTCTCTCCGTGGCAGATGGGTGGGAGTCGATCCGCACACACAAGAGACGCCTCTCACCTCGCACGATGGATCAGGGAGACCTATGCGGCCTGCCGCAACAACCTCGATGACTTCATCGCGATCCACGTCCGTGCTCGTCTATCTGGCTCTGGCCATCCCTCTGGCTCTGGTCTTGTTGGGCAGCACCGATCTCATCCGGATGGAGCCGATCATCGCATTGGGTGCACGACATATGCTTGAGCACGGTGACTGGTTCGTGCCGCACCTGTACGGCGAAGTCTATGCGTTCAAGCCTGGGCTGGCCTACTGGCTGGCCGCAACTGCCGGCTCGGCGTTTGGCTGGTCGGAGTTCTCGCTGCGTCTGCCGACCGCTGCCTGCGGGCTGCTGTTGGGGCTGGTCATCTGCCTGCTCATGGGCCGCTGGGTATCCTCTCGATGTGGTCTGGTCAGCGGGCTTGCGGCGACCACGTCCTGTCTCTTTTTTGAACAGGCTCGGATCATTGGTTTCGAGATGCCGATGGCCCTGGGCGTCGGCGTTGCCATGCTCGCGGCCATCCGGAATCTGGCAAGAGCGGAATCGAACCTGGGGTGGTGGATGCTGGCCAGCCTGGGCCTCCTGTTCGGCTTCCTGGCCAAGGGTCTACCCGCAATCGCGATCTACGCCACCGGCCTGCTGACGGCGGCTATCGCGCTTCGGCAGGCTCGCCTCCTCTTGCGTTGGCAACACGTGGCATCCGTCGGGTTGTTCATCGTCGCCGCAGGAGTCTACTCCGTGCTGGCCTACCGCGAAGGTGGAGTTCTCGTCTTTCACCAGCACATCGTCGAAATCCTGTTTCGCGGCACCCATTGGAAGCCCGCGATGCTGCTGCAAACATTGCTCACGCCGGCCGTGATGTTCGTCGCCTATCTGCCCGGATCGCCGCTGCTCCTGCTGCGATTTGCCCCACAATCGTCGGACGTGCCCGACCCCGCCGTGACGAGACTTCGGGTCGCGGCGTGGAGCTTTCTGCTTGCCGGCGTGGCATTGTTCATGCTCTCACCGGTGAGCAACACGCGTTACTACCTCCCGCTGATGACCCCTTTGGCCATGTTGGCTGGACTCTACGCCGAATCATCCCGGCTCCCGGCAGCAGCATTCTTCAAGAAGAACCGCTGGACAGCGACGATTGCCGATCCGGCGTTGTGGATGGTCGTTGCGGGCTGCATCTATTGGCTGGTCTATGTGGGATCGGTGGAGCCGCGTCGCGCCTACAGCAACTCGCTGCGGGATATCGCGTCGCGGTTCGCCGAGCACGTGGCACCGAACGAGACCGTTTATGTGGACTCTCAGGATGGCTACAGCTCGCTGTTCTGGTACCTCGGTCGCCCGGTCCACGGCGCATGGGACATCGGCGAGCCGCTGCCGCCGCCGCCGGCATATGTGGTCCTAGCCGAGGAACAGGCCAGGCTGGCCGTCTCCCTGCAACGCAAGGGCCTCGTGCCGGTTGTCCAGGAACAGGACCACGAAGGGGTCCCGTACGCACTGTGCCGCGTTCAAGATGCCCCGTAACGACCGCTCCCCCGCTCGGCCCGGATTCCACACCGCTCGGCCCAAGACCAGCGCCGCCCGCTCGGCCCGGAATCCCTTCCGGGCCGTCTCACCTGGCGGAATCCATCCCGCATTCCGTGAGAATGAGGATGGGAATCTTCCGTGCGGAAGGCCCCAGAACGGATTCTGGGGCCAGCAAGCGGCCACTTCAGTAGGTACATTCGCGGGCCGCATCCGCAAACATCTGCAGGTTCTCCGGCGGCGTCTCGAAGAAGTGATCGCTGAGCGAGCAAATGTACCCGCCGTCGCGCCCCACGGTTTCGAACAGCTTGAGAACGGTCTCTCGAATAGCCTGCCGACTGCCGGTGGTCAGGATGTTGAACTGGTCAACGCCGCCGATCATCGCCAGGCGGTTGCCGACTTTTCTCTTGAACTCCCACGGCTCCTGGTTTCCGCCGACACTCGGCGGAGCGAGTGTCTCGGATGCGTCGCAGCCGTTGGCAACGATCAGCTCCTCGATGCCCAGCGTGCCGCCGCAGGTATGATAGGTGATCTTGAATCCGAGTTCGTGCAGGGCGTCGTGCATCTTGCGGTCGTACGGAAGGCAAAACTCCTCGTGCATCTTCGGCGAGATCAGCGTCGATGAGCCGGCACCGCCGCCGGTCTCGACAAGGTCAAACTTCGCCCCCTTCATCGACTCGATGAAACGCATCTTCTTGTCGAGCAGCACCCGAAGCAGTGCATGCACCCAGTCGGGCATGTCGACGCAGCGATAGATCAGCTCGCTCACGTCCATCAGGCAACAGGCATGTTGCCAGCATCCGGCCTGATCGCCCCACACGAAACCCCGCAAGATGCCGTCGTCGCTGACCTCGTCATACGCCTGTGCGATCGGCCTGGGATCAAGCGCCGGCACGGGCATGTACTTGCGGATCAGGTCGATGTCTTCATCGTGCTTGATGAGGTACTCGGTAATCCAGGTCGTCTTGCGGTCCCCGGCCGTCTTATAGGTCATCGTGCCTTCCGGCGTGCGGATCGTGTGGTGGGCAATGCGGTTGTCCGGCTCGTCGCTGATCACCTTGACCTCGTCCACCCACTGCCGTTCGGAGAACTTCGCGAAGTCGGCGTCCACCAGCCAGAACTGCCCCATGAGCTGGAAATACTGAATCTGGGCATCCATGCCGAACTGCCGGAAGGCCTGCAGGGGACTGATCCCCCCCAGGTAAGTGTCCAGATGATACGGCTGCCACTGGTGAGCCGACACCGGCAAACGATCGGGCTTGCCGCGATTCAACGCACAGAGCATGCGTTCCTTGCTGGTCATACGAACTCTCCAAACACGTGCCGCGGGAGATGGTAACACCGGCGCGGGAGGGGTGCCAGAGCCTCAAGTCAAAAGCTGTCGGCAGTCAGCGTTCAGCCGTCAGCCCCGCAGACCGTGCTCTTGACGCCGCTGTTCTGTTCCTGCGTGATGCGATGAGCGTCGCGTATGCCAAGGGCGGTTCAATGCTGACGAGGACATCTGAGCAGCCTACGACAAAAACTGTTGTTTGCGGGCATCGATTGTCTTAAGATGAACGGAGGAGTCGAGAAGGGACTTTCCACACGAGCGGGTGCTGGAGACTTGCCGGGCAATCGCGAATGCGTGGAGCAGGCCATCATGAGTCGCTGGACATGGGCTTTGGCCGTCCTGCTGGCAGCCGTTTGGGGCAACAAGGCTGCCGGCGTCGACTTCACTTTTGCCATCTGGTCCGACACGCACTTCGGAGCCTACGACGGCGGCGGTTATCGCGATAACTCCGCTGGAGACATTGCCTCGCTGGCGGGGACACCCTACCCGCCTCAGATCGGCGGCACGGTCGGCACGATCGAGTTTGTCCTGGTCCCCGGCGACATCACCGATAACACCGCTTACGAGCAGTATCACGACAACGACGGGATGACCGACGACGACTTCATTTCGTGCATCAACCGCTGGTTCAGGATGCCGGTCTATGAGATCACCGGCAACCATGATTCCTACAACGAACCGGGAGCCACACAAATCCGCACGGCCATCACGAACCGGCACGGAGGCACCTCTTACAGCTTCGACCATCAAGGCGTCCACTTCATCGGCCTTGACGGCTGGACCAGCGGTGAGGAACCCTTTCACGCTTCATCGCTGCCGTTTCTCGAAGCACACATGCCCCTTGTTCCAGCACAGCAGCCGGTCGTCATTTTCAGCCACTATACCCCGCGCGATCCGCCGCATACGCAGTGGGACCGGTTCTTCAATGCCGTGCAGGGACACAACATCATCCTCATGTGTCACGGCCACGAGCACTACCCGCGGGTGGGCGGGTGGCGAGGATACGACTATCTTGTAACCTCCGACTGCAAGGTCGTCCACGGAAATCAGGCCTTCTCAGTCGTGCGCATCAGGGACACACAACTGGCCGGCATCGGCTATGACTGGTACAA
The DNA here is from genome assembly GCA_964615635.1 of uncultured Planctomycetales bacterium. Taxonomy (GTDB): domain Bacteria; phylum Planctomycetota; class Phycisphaerae; order UBA1845; family PWPN01; genus JAUCQB01. The sequence continues at coordinate 2,614 of CAZTQK010000135.1, read as the reverse complement.
CAACTCCTGGCGGGCCGACGCCCTGATCAACAAACCGATCACCGGAATAGGCCCACACATCATCGTTGAACCCGACAGCCTTGCAGCAACCACGATCTGGAGCATCGACCCGCCGGCTGATCACTTCAGCGTGCGCAACGGGGGCGGCGGAACGTTGAACTACGAGATCATCACCCATGCGGCCTGGATCAGCGTGCAGCCGACGTCCGGGAGCAGTAGCGGCGAATACGACGACATCAGCGCCATCTACAGCGTGGCGGGGCTGCTGCCGGGAAGCTACGAGACAACTATCGAGGTCCGCGACCCGCTTGCGTTCAACTCGCCTGTCATGCTCGACGTGCAACTGCAGATCAAACCGGTCCCGGGCGATCTCGATGTCGATTTGGACGTCGACCAGCAGGATTTCGGCCGGTTCCAGGCCTGCTTGAGCGGTGCAGGCATCGCTCAGCGCGCCCAGCAGTGCGCCGGCGCGCGACTAGACGACGACGAGGATGTGGATGCGGACGATTTCACGATCTTTCGGCGCTGCCTGAGCGGACCGGACGTCACCACCGACCCACTGTGTGCGGACTGAGGTCGGGCCTGTGACCGTTTGGGCAGCAAATCGCTACGGCTCTTTCAGAACCGCGACCGTAAGGGAGCGGCCCCTTTGTGACGTGACCGCTTTCTGGCCTGGCCTGCCCTCTACCGACAGGCAATGGTCGGTCAAGGGCCCCTCGCTTACGCTTGGGGTTCTGAAAAAGCCGCCGAGACTGTACGGACCCAATGAGGCTGGCTCGGGCCTTACTCGTTTGCCAAAAACGCGAAAACATCCATAATGTCTGCAGAAGGGACATCTGAACTGGCATGGTCCTTCGGTCCGCATGAATTCGTCTCGCTAGGGAGCGCCCATGACCACGAGAATCGGTGCAGAGAATCTGGCCGACCCGATTACGGTTCACATCCACACCGACATGGTCACACTACGCCAAGACCAGACCGCAGCCGACGCCGTGCGCGCAATTCGCCAGATGAACATCTCCGACAAGATCGTCTATCTGTACGTGCTGGACAAGAACGATCGACTCGTCGGAGTGGTGCCGGTGCGACGGTTGTTGGGGAGTGAGCCGGGCGCGACGATCGAGTCCATCATGGTCTCACCCGTTCTGTCGGTCCAGACGTCCAATTCGGTGCTTGAGGCATGCGAGATGCTGCTGGACCACCGCTTTCTGGCCTTGCCGGTCGTCGACGCCGAGAATCGACTGCAAGGTATCATTGACCTGAGTCAGTTCACCGATGAAGTGCTCACCAGCGCCCAGCAGCAGATGGACAGCGCATTTCAGTTGATCGGCGTGCACGTCGCACTGGGACGCCGCGTCTCATCCTGGAGGAGCTTTCGCGATCGCTTCCCCTGGCTGCTCTGCAACATAGCCAGCGGGATCGTCTGCGCTTTCATCGCCAGTCGGTTCGAGCTGCTGCTCAGCCAGGTGGTGCTGCTGGCCATGTTCCTCACGGTGGTGTTGGCTCTTGGGGAGAGCGTCAGCATGCAGTCGATGACCATCACACTCCAGAGCTTGCTGGGGCGCCAGACCGGCTGGGGGCAGATCCTGCTCTCGGCGCGCAAGGAGTTCACCACTTCCGTCATGCTCGGACTGGGCTGCGGGGGCATCGTCGGCATCACTGCCTGGGTCTGGCGGGGCGCGTCCCTGCAGGCCATTACCGTCGGCGGCGGCATCTGCCTTTCCATTATCACGGCCTGTTTCCTGGGCGTGGCGATTCCGACAGCCATTCACAAGATGAAGATCGACCCGAAGGTGGCCGCCGGACCGATCGTTCTGGCCTCGGCGGACATCGCGACGCTGCTCTTCTACTTCAACCTTGCCCATTGGTTGTTGAGCTAGACAGCATCGTCCGGTCGAAACGAGGTGTGAACCGGTCACCGATCTGAGGGCGGCAAATGAGAACGTTCATTATCTTGCTGTGCCTGGTCATCATCAGTGCAATGATCTTCGGTGCCGTGTTGCTGCTCGAGTTGACTATTGGAGTCATCACCAGGCTCTGCCGGTCTTCATGCTGTGCGTTGCGACCATGCTCTTAGCCTGGGCCGTGGTTCTTCGCATCGGCAACCATAGACGCGAAGGCCAATAGAGCTTATATCAACGGAAATCCGATCCGGATCAGCCGGAGTCAAGGCGGTCTGTCGGAAAAAAGGGGCGGCCAAAATGAAACCTCGCAGACGAAACCGACTGGGAATCGTTGTTGGCGGCGGACCCGCCCCGGGGATCAATGGAGTCATCTCCGCCGCTACGATCGAGGCCTGCGAGCGGGCCTGGACGGTGGTGGGCATTCTCGACGGCTTCCAGCACCTCATGAAGGGCGACGTCACCCAGACCGTGGATCTGGATATTATGGCGGTTTCAAGGATCCACCTGACCGGTGGCTCTGTACTGCGCACGTCTCGCGCAAATCCGACAAAACGCCCGGACGACCTCAAACGGGTGGTCCGTTCTCTCAGCCGCCTCAATATCACCCATCTGCTGACCATCGGTGGCGACGACACGTGCTTGACCGCAAGCCGCATCGCCGCCGCAGCCCCCGGCTTGCGCGTCGCCCATGGTCCCAAGACAATCGACAA
>CAZTQK010000134.1:0-14229 GCA_964615635.1 uncultured Planctomycetales bacterium | reverse complement strand
CATCGTTATCCAGAACGATTTCGGTGTCCTGGTATCCGACGGGGCGGAAGGGCACGACGGTGGCGCCCGCGTTGTACAAGTACTGGACGAGGTAGTTGAGCTGATCAATGTTGCCGTAGTCCTCGACCATATCGAGCAGCAAGGGGCGCTGGAGATACCAGGAGGACGATCCGGCGGTCCAGCCGTGGCCTGCCGAACAGAACACGGTCACACCGGTCAGAGCACCGACTGGCTGGGTGCCCGCGTGAGCAACCGGCCCGCCGATTGAGGCCTCAATGACTTGCTCGCCAGAGGGAGCCGCGGCGAAGCTGCGGGACCGTTCTTCGACAGCGATGCCCGGTTCCTCGCGAACTTCTATCTCGGGGGGCAGCACGGCCCGCGGGGCATACGTCTCCAACGGAAGGTATGCAGCGGTCGGCCCTCGGCGGACTCGGATGACCAAGCCGCGGCTTATCCGGAGCGGATCGACCGCGTTGGCCAGAACCTCGTAGATTCCCTCAAGCTGGAGCGGCTGAATGGTATCGGGGGCCGTCTCGACCGGAAACGTCAAGTCAATGTGAGCCTGGCTATTGACCCACTCGAATCGATCCAGGCACGTTCCGGCAGGCAGCAGCGCCTCGCCGGTTTGCGGATCCGGCTCACTCGCTTGCTGAACGACGAGCATGACTTGGCTCTCGATATTCTCGATTGCAGGCTCCGGGGCAACCAAGCCATCTCCAGAAGAGAGTGCTTGCGAAGTCGGATCCTCCCCGAGGCACAGCCGAGCAACCGAAACCAGACCGATAACTACTGAAAAACAACAGAAACACCAGCGGCCAGTCCGCAATTGCATGAGATCATCCCTCCGCCCCCGTAGACTGACAAAACCCCCGATCTTCGGCATTATATCATAGGCGAGCCCAAGCGATGAACGCGAATTCCAGGGATATCTGACATGCAGTTCCCGGCCAGGGCCCTGCAAGCGGCCAACTTGAGCCAGGATAGGGGCTTGGCTCGATTCCTTGACACTCCAACACGCACAGCACTAGCATGAGACAGAGAGGTGGCAAACCGCATCGAGTTCTCCAGCGGGCCAAAGGCGATGTTTACGGGCATAGTGCAAGCCACGGGGGTCGTCCGTTCGATTCGCTCCACCGGCAGCGAAGCCCGGTTGGTGCTGGACGCACCCCGTCTGGCGCGTCCGATACCAACCGGTGCCAGCATCTGCGTGAGCGGCGTCTGCCTCACGGTCGCCCGGTGCGACGCTCAGATCGTCGAGTTCGACGTGGTCAAAGAGACCCTTTCACGCAGCACACTGGCCGATCTGAAACCGGGTGACCGCGTCAATCTTGAGCGTAGTCTGCGAGCCGGCGACGGCCTGGATGGACACATGGTACAGGGCCACGTGGATGGCACCGCCGCCGTCTGTCGTATCAGCAGCGATCACATGGTGACTCTTGAAACCGCCGACACATTGAGCCCCTATCTCATTCCGAAAGGCTCGATCGCCATCGACGGTGTTTCATTAACGATCGCGGCCGTATCCGGCAGGCAATTTACTGTGGCACTCATTCCTACCACTCTCGCCGAAACCACCCTGGCGAGCTTGCGGCTGGGCGATCGCGTCAACATCGAAACCGATCTCGTAGCCCGGACCATTGTGACCACCCTGCAACGGTGGCGCGACGGGAACTCCGGCCACGGAATCACAATGGAAATGCTTCGTCAGCAGGGATACGCTTGACCTGACCATGACCCAGATGCCCCCCGCCAACGCCGTGCCGAATGGAGCCAACCCCAAGCCGTTGGTGGGCATCACCATGGGCGACCCCGCCGGTATCGGAGCGGAGGTCATCGTCAAGGCCCTGGCCGACCCCGACGTTCGCCGGCTCGGACGGTTCATCGTTTTCGGCCTGGATGAAGCCCTGGAATACGCCGCCGATCAGGCAGAGATCAACCCTTTCTGGTTCCGCGTGCCCCACGAGGCGGCGGCTCGTATCGAGAGCGGCGTCATCGTCGCCGACTTCGACGACTGCCCCGTCTTCAGCCCGCACGCTCACTGCGCCACCGCCGAGGCCGGGCACGCCTCGATGCGTTTCCTCGACGCGGCCATCAAATCGGCACGCGACGAGGTGGTCGAGGCCATTGTCACCGCTCCCATCTGCAAAGAGAGCTGGCACCTGGCCGGGTACCGCTACCCCGGCCATACCGAGAAGCTGGGGCATGCCTTCAAGACCGAGCGCCTCACCATGATGTTCGTCGGCGGCAAACTGCGTGTGGCTCTGGCGAGCATCCACCAGGCGCTGTTTGATCTCCGCAACTCCTTCACCATCGGTCGCGTTTTTCAACCGATCGACCTGATGGCCGGCGCTTTGCGCAATTGGTTCGGCATCGAGTACCCGCGGATCGCGGTGTGCGGGCTCAACCCTCATGCCGGAGAGAACGGGCTGTTCGGCGACGAGGAAAAGCGAGTCATCGAACCTGCAATCGTCATGGCCCGCGAGGCCGGATGGTTTGTCGAAGGCCCCTACCCGGCCGACACGATCTTCTGGCACGCATCTCGCGGCCGATTCGACGGCGTGGTGGCCATGTACCACGATCAGGGGCTCATACCCGTCAAACTGCTGGCTTTCGACAACGCGTGTCAGACCACGCTCGGCCTGCCGATCATCCGCACAAGCGTCGATCACGGGACGGCCTTCGACATCGCCGGCCAGAACACCGCCAGCCCCGAAAGCATGAAATCCGCGATTCGGCTGGCGTGCCATGCGGCCTTGTGCAAGAGGAACCAGCCCGCCACGCCGCAGCCGGTGGCCACTCAGTGGGAAGAGTTCTCAGAACCGGATCTCGGCGACGAGGATGAGACCGGGGCCTGAGTCGCGGCGATGAACCGTTGAGCCATCCTGTTACTGAACCCGCTCAATGCGACGGACGATGTCGTCGATATGGTCGGTTTTGCTGAAGCCAATCACGAAACCGCTCACAAATCTCTGCTGGAGAATGAAGCGAACCGATTGTTCGATCATGTCGCCCTTGAATATGCCAGCCCCCAGGATCTTCATCCCGTAGACCGCCTTGCCCCGTTGGTGCATGCGCCGCAAAGTCTGCAATACCTGCGGCACCTCCTCTTTCTTGTTGATGTCCATGACCGCGCCGTAGGGGTTGATCCTCGCAAGGTCAACATCCACCCAGTCGCTGTCGGCGGCGGCCTGCAGAGCGTCATACGTGTGACACGAGCAGCCGACCGCCCGGACATGCCCCTTCTGTCTCGCCTCGCTCAGTGCATCCATCGCCCCCTTGAGCTTCTCGGGCCAATTGCCGTCCATCATGCAGTGGAGAAGAACGATATCGATGTAGTCGGTGCCCATCTCCCGGCGAAAACGCTCAATGTCCGCCTTCACACCCTCGCTGTCCTTCGCGGAGGTCTTGGACGTGATCGTGACCTCATCCCGGCGCATCTCCTTGAGAGCGGCGCCGACATGAGGATGTGTCTTGTACGAATCGGCCACGTCCCACCAGCGGACGCCCTGGTCGAATCCATGACGGAACAGTCTGACCAATCCTCCGATGCCCAGACGGCGCTGCTCCGCTCCCGACTCGGTACCCGTACCTATAGCCAGACGAGAAGCCTTGATGCCCGTTCTGCCAAGCGTGACCACATCGCTGGCCTTCAACCTTGACGGCGCGCTGGTTGGCCGCGAAGCCGGAGCCACCGTCGTCTGGGCACCGAAAACCCCCGGAGCGAGAGCAGCCCCCATAACCCCCGCAGCTTTGCCGAGAAACTCGCGCCGATGGATGGTATTCATGTGACCCCCTTCCGAGACGCCGGCGTTCGTTTCACGCCGACATATCTTCCATCGTAGCCGTCCGGCCCGCGCACGACAACCAGCGGTCTCGATCAGAGCCGGATTGCCGAGCTCGGCTGACGCCCCGGCACCGCGAACCCTCACTTTGCCTTGCTGGTCGCACCCGCGTCGATAACCCCTGCCTTCGCAAGGTGCCGTTCGATTTGCGCCCAATAGTCCGCCGCATTCTCTCGCCCCGGAGAATCGTTGTGCCCACAATCGTACTCGATATAGACACCGTCGCGGGCCAGTTCCGCCAACCGACGTCCGTGCCGAACCGGAACAATCCGGTCGTGCGTACCGTGGAAAATCAGAATGGGAACCTCCAGCTCAGGCAAGACCCGATCGGTTCTGAAAGGGTGCCTGACCAGCAGTTCGGGCACGCAGTACTTTCCTGCATACGAGGCCACACTGGAGAAGGTCGACTCGAGAATCAAGGCGGCCGGCTTCCGCCTCGCCGCGATCTGAGCGGCCACTCCCCCTCCCAGCGACCGGCCGTGGATGGCGATCCTGGCAGGATCCACATCCCCACGCTTGAGCAATTCATCATGAAACCGGACACAGTCTTCGACGATCGCCCTTTCGGAGGGCTTGCCGGGCGAACGCCCATAGCCCCGGTACTCGGGCAGGAAGACCGAGCACCCCATTCGATGATAGTTCTCTACAAACCAGTCCTGCTGGTCGATGATCTCGGCGTTGCCGTGGCAGTAGATCACCAGAGGAGCCGGCGAAAATGAGCGCTGTGGTCGAGCAGGGATGAACCAAGCCTCCATCTGCCCCTGTTCGCCAACATCAATACGCACGATCTCGGTGTCGGCGAAAGGCGGGGAGGACAACGGCGCCGGAGCACTGTAACGGGGAAAGATCATGCCATCCTGGCAATAGAACAGCACCGCACACCAAGCGAGGTAAGCCGCCGCCAACACTCCGAGAAGACGAACAGCCGCTCGCCCGGCCCGCCGCCGTTTGACGTCGGTCGATGCGCTCGTCTCAGCCGTTGCCCGTAGTTCAGTGTCGTTCATTTCCAGGGGCGTGGCCTCGTGCTGCGGAAAAAGACTCGTCGACCCGTCTCGCGAAGTCTACCGTGCCGTCAAAACAACGGCAAACCGGCCGCACACTTCCGGTCGGGTCCGTGACAGATTAGGCGGGCATGCTCTGGGGGTGCCACTGGCGGTTTATCGCGAGCCACGTCGAGCGGCTTGGCCGCCAGTGCATGCCTGAGAAGCAGAAGACACTGGCAGACAAGCTGAGGCCGTCCGGGAATTATAGCTGATCGAGTATCCATTGTATCTGACCATTTTGTCGACCTTCGCGATGGTTGTACCGCACGAGCAGTTGATAGCAGAAGATCGCGGCAAGTACCTGGGTCTTGTTGTTGTCGAAGCCCCGGTGCCAAGCGTGCTCGTCGAGTTCGAACAACGCTTTGAACCAATCGTTGAACGGCTCCACCGTTTGCCCTCGCCGAGCATAAAGCCGACGTCCCCTCGCACTGCGGTAGAACGCCATTCGTCGACCGCGACGCTCGTGGCTTTGGCGCCGAGCACGCCCGCGGTGGGGTTGCGCGATCCCGTCCCGTCGAATTGTGTTGCGAGGCTGAAGAGGGCAAACGAAATGACGCCCTGTCGACCGTCCCTGCGAGTCGTGTTCGATGCGGTCGCCATACTCGTTATTGTCATAGCCGCCATCGGCCAATCGGGGAACTCCGGTGGTCGTGCTGGGCCCGTTCTGGGACACTGGTGTTCCGCCGCCCGACACAACGGCTTGGCCATCCTGACCAGTGCCGCCAGACACGTGCCATCCTTGACACGTGCACACATGATCTGGATCTCCGTAAGAGGCTATGTGGTTTTTACTGCAATACCCATCACAACCTCCGGAGATCCTTGCGGTTAGCTCTTGGCTCTTGGCGAAAGACTCTCGACAACGTGTCGCCGCCTTGACTCCTCACCCTTCAGCCCTTCGCCTTGCGCCTTCATCTCGTCCTTTCCGTCGCGTCCCCGAGCCCCCTTGGCGAGGGTGAGAGCCGATGCCCTACTTCTTCCCCCTGGCCCGCTGCTGCGCAAAGAAGACCCGCAGCAGGTCGCCGCACTCGGCCGCCAGAACACCCGTGGTCATCTGCGGCCGGTGGTTCAGTCGCCCGTCTTCCAGAATGTTGTAGACCGAGCCGCAGGCCCCGGCCTTGGGATCGTCGGCCCCGAAAACCACCCGCTCAATCCGGGCCAGCACAATAGCCCCCGCGCACATCGTGCATGGTTCCAGCGTCACGTACAGCGTGCAAGCCTCCAGCCGCCAGGAGCGCATCTCGGCGGCCGCGGCGGTCAGGGCGATCATCTCAGCGTGAGCGGTCGGGTCCTGCAGGGCCTCGCGCTGGTTACAGCCCCGGCCGATGACCCGGCCGTCACGGACCACCACCGCCCCCACCGGTACATCTTCGGTGTCGAGGGCCCGCTCGGCTTCGCGCAGGGCGATGCGCATCATCTCCTGGTCAAGCCAATCCTGTCCGTCCCGAATCGGGCTCATGCCTTCCAACCAACGGTCTTCATAAGGTCCGCCAGCGTTCGCCAATCCTTTCGGACGGATTCGAGCTTCTGCTTGTCTTCATCGGAACCAACGGCCGCATTCCCCGACGCATATTCCACGTGGAGGGAGATCGGCCCCGCGAAGCCGGCATCCTTGAGTTGCCGAAAGCCCTCCTCGACTCGAACCGCCCCCTGGCCGAGCGGGACATCCTTGACACGCCAGCCTTTCGGCTCTCTCTGCCAGATGCAATCCTTGACCGAGACCATGATGATCCGCGGGGCCAGCAGGGCCAACCCGATCCGCCAGCCGCCCTCACTGCCCTCGACCGTGGCATGTCGCAGATCAAAGTACGACCCGATCTGATCGGCCGGCAGGTCCTGCAGAAGCTGCCAGAGATCCCACATGGGGCCGCCCACCGTCATGCCGCTGTGATTGTGGAACCCGACCTTCACCTTGTGCTGGCCGCACAAGGCCGCGATGTCCTTGAGCCTGCGCTTCACCTCGGCCAGTCGTTCGTGCAGCTTGTGCAGATCACCATATTGGTAGTATCCCAGCTTGATGAAGCCGATACCCAGGCTCGACACCGTCTTGACGATCGTTCCGGCATGGTCTCGGCCCGCATCGGTGATCTCGGTCGTGACCATCGGCACGCTGATGCCGGCTTTCTTGAGCAGCTCCACGGCCGCCGGCAGATCCCCTGTCACCCGTTCGGGGGCCACGTGCCCCCCCTTCCGACACGTCAAATCGACCGCGTTGATGCCCAAGTCGTTCAGGACGGCCGGCAGATCCTTGAAATGACGATTGTGCAGCGGCTTGATGAACAAGCAGGGCATCGGCCGCTCGGCGGCTCGCGCAGGAGGATCCGCACCTTTGCCAATCGTTGCCGCCCCCACGGCGAGAGCGGACGTCGCCAGCATCTCTCGGCGATTCAAGGACTCGCTCGCGTCATGAACCATTGGCCATCACCTCGGGCTTCAGATGCCGCCTCAGATCGACGCGGGGATCATCGCGCCCCTGCATGGTTATCGTCGCCAAACGGGCAAGAAGGACCATACCGCCTAACTCACCGCACCGCAATACTTCGATTGGCTGGAAGCCGGTACGCACGAACGGCTCTCCGATCGGGGCGTGACTGGCTCCCTGAGAATAGACTGCCGGTCTGCGATCTCCTCAAAGTCATTGAGCATTACGTGAACGAGCAGCTGTGGCCTTCTGCTTCTGCTGCGCTGAAACACCGTTCGTCCGGACAATAGTCAAAAGATGCTTCGATAGAGTTTCTGCCACCCTCGTAAAAGAGCTGCGTCCCCTTTGATCGGCCGAGCGGTCAGGAGGTGTGGAGTCGGCACATGCGACGGAAGCCCCAGCAGCCGGCGGCGAAGAACGCGAGGCTATAGAGCACCAACATCCCGCAGCAAGATGCGACCAGGCTCATGTCCGGCACTGGTGCGATCAGCAACTGATCGTACGCGATCAGCGACCAGGCGTGCGGAATCGCCAGGCTGGCCTGCCTCATCGCTTCTGGCAGCCACGCCCGGGGCATGAAGCAGCCGCTCAAGCCGCCCAGCGTGATGACCAGCAGGTTGGCATACGCCGATACCTGGGCATCTGTTCGGACCAGCACGGCCACCAGCAGTCCCAATGTGGTGGCTGCCAATGACGTCGAGGCCACAACCACAAGCAGCATCGCCGGTTCGCGCCCCCAGGACATACCGAACACCACTCTTCCGAAAGCAAGGAGGATCACACCCTGGAGAACCGACACGAGGTAGAACGGAGCGGTCTTGCCGACCAGCACGGCCGACTTACCCACTGGTGCAACGCGAATCCGATCCAGCGTTCCCAGCTTCTGTTCCGCCAGGAACGAGCGAGCCATGATGTTGATCAGGAAGTAGGCAAAGAGCACGGTATAGGCCGGCACGATGATCTGATAGGCCATGGTACGCAAATCGGGCGAGGCGAATGAAGCGGGCGACAGACGATCCTCTGCAGGCAACGGCTGTGTCGATGGTGCGGATGCCGCACGGGCCAGCCAAACTCGGGCGACCGGGTCGCGATCCATTGATTCATTCACCACCAGGCGCAGGGCGGTGACCCACACGAGCTGGCGAGCCAGTGCCTCGGCGATCGGCTGCGTGTGCTGGGCATGAATCGTGATGTCCAGACCGGCCAAGCCCGAGGCGAGCGGCCCCTGCTCAGGCTGCAGCGCATCCCGCAAGCGCAGTCTGCCGACGCGGTCCGCGAATTCGGACCCGATCAGTACAGCGATCGTCTGATCGCCCTGCTGCACCTGCCGCCTGGCGTCATCCGCGTCCTGGGCTGTGCTGACAACAAGCCCCTCGCGCTGCCGCAGCAGACCCAGGAAACGCTTGGCGAGCGGGTTGGTCAAAGGACAGTGCACCACCAAGGTCAAGGCGGTGCTCTCGTTCCGCCAGGCAATCAAGTGCCCGGTCGGGAGGCCGAGAATCGCGATAAACACCATCGGCATGAGCAAGAGCACGGCCAGGGCGCGATGATCGCGCGTGAGCAGCCGAAGATCCTTGGCCATGATACCGAGACAACTCATTCGCCGGGGGCTCCTGACAAACGGCGTGCAAAGCCTTCGTTTAATCGCGAAGTTCGTGCCCGGTCAACTGCATGAACAGCTTCTCGAGGTCCGGCCTCCGGGTGGTGACGTCGAGAACAGCAATTCCCTTCTGGTTAAGCGTCGCCAGTAAACGACTCAGTGCCGGGCCGATCCCGTTCTCAGCACTCCCGCCGTCCCGACGGATGCCCAGCGCGATCCGGTCGCCACGGTGATCGACGCAGTCTGCGATCTGCCCCATGGTCTGCAGATGCTCCACGGCGGACACCGGAACCTCCACGACTGTCTGGGCATCGAGCTGACGCAGCAGACTATCGAGAGTATCGCAGACAAGCACCCGCCCCTGGTCCATGATGGCCACACGATCGCAGACTGCCTGCACCTCCTCCATGTAGTGAGTCGCGTAGACTACGCTGACACCCCGGTCGCGGAGCACACGCGTCTGGGCAAGCAGATGGGCTCGCGACTGCGGATCGACACCTACCGTGGGTTCGTCGAGAATCAGCAGGCGCGGTTCGTGCATCAACGCGATGCCAAAATTGAGCCTGCGTTTCATTCCGCCTGAGAAAGTATCCACCCGGCTGCCCTGGCGGGATGTCAGACCGGTCAGTGCAAGCACTTCCGCGGCCAGCATTGAAAGCCTCGATCCTCTCAGTCCATACAGCCTGCCGAAGAATCTCAGATTCTCCATCGCGGTCAATTCGGGGTAAACGGCGAGGCTCTGGGGTACGAGACCGAGGATCCGGCGATAGGCCGGTGCGGTCGGATGAAGAGGCCGGCCTTCAAGGAGGAGTTGCCCCGAATCCGCCTGGAGCAGGCCGGCCAGTATCATCAGGGTCGTCGTCTTGCCCGCCCCGTTCGGACCAAGCAGACCCAGCACTTCGCCCCGCTCGATCGTCAGGCTGACGCCGTCCACGGCCGGTGTGCCGTCGTATCGCTTGCGCAAGTTGTGTGTTTCAAGGAAGGGCAAGGTGCGTCATCCGGTCTTGCAGAGTCCTTCTCGGTCGCATGGTCTATGCTCGTCCCAATCCGAATGCGATCATATCAGCAAGCGACTCGCTGTCACGACTCCTACCGTCGCGGCGATGCTGATCCGCAGATTATCATCCACACGGGAGGCCAGGGACTCGGCCAGCCCGCCCAGCAGGGCGGCAGTGGTCCCGCACGCCACGGCCGTGCCAAACGACACATGGGGGTCACGCGCCTCCCCCCAATAGGCCACACTGCCCATGACACCGGCAACCAAAACGAAGCTGACCAAACCCACGACCGTCTTCTCCGCGTTCCAGGGAAGCTTGCTTCGACCCCAGGCCCGGCCGGCCGTGGCGGCTGCCGGATCGCCGAAGGCAAGCACCACCAGCACCACCGCGGCATACTCGGCATTGGCTGGAAAGACACAGAGTACGATGGTCGGCGGAACGGCGTAGGTCAGGCACGTCCGGAGCCAGTTTTCTGAATGGCCCCGCCGCACGTTCCGCGGATAGCAGACGCCGATTATGGTCAGCAAAGCCACCACTCCCGCTACCACGCCCAGATTCCACAACGGCAGCGGATCCTCGTGATAGACGAACCACATGATGAACGGGATGAAGCCCGGCAACATGTGCACAAGCTTGCGCCGGCCGTCGTGGTAAACCATGGGCACATTCACGGGCTCATCGGACGAATAAGGGGGGTCAGAATCCATTCACGTTTTCTTCCGCGCCTGTTGCGGCCGGCCGACGGGCCGAAGACTGCTTTCTAAACCCGGCCGCACCGCTGTTGCCTTGACACCGGCAACACTTCGGCAGGGCCGGCCCCGGCGCACGAAGTGCCCCGGCTACCGCGGTTACCGCTCCTGCCGCGACCGGTTCATCATATGGGATGCCGGCGCACCCACCCTCGTGCGAGGTCGTCTTGTCATGAGACCATCCTATCACGGCTCCATCCGGCGGCAACATGGGCAATCGGGGCCTGTTGTGCCGACGACTTGGACTGTCCGGTCACGCTGACATCAGGGAGCTGGGCCGGCCTCCTCCCGCCTGCAGGCCGTCACCTGCGACCAGGCCGACAGTCCTTTACGGCTCCCGAAGCCCGGTTACGTCGCGACCCTCGCCCGCTGCAGCCGGCGGTTGAGCAGACGATACATGACCAGCAGCACGAAGAACAGCAGCAGCAACTGGGCAGTGCGTTTGGCGGCATGATCGACGACACCGCGCATGCTGGAACTCGCAAGATCAGTCGCGATGTGCAACTGGGTCTCGACCGCGCCAACTTCGCTGGACAGGGGCTTGGTGTCCAGAAGCGAACGGACATCGGCCACCAGACCCCGCAGCTTGTCCGAGGCATCGCCCAACTCGCTCGCACTGCGAGTGACCGCCTGGAAACTGAATTTCGTATCCTCTTGCGCGGCGTTATCCTCGTGAGCCTCGGGCCGTTCTCCGATGATCTGCCCCGTCTCATCCTTCATCGATGCCGGGACGAACTTGAGGATCTCCTGTGCCGTCCCCTGCACGGCCTGGGCGGCTTTCTCCAGAGCCTGCGACGCCTCTTCGACGCTGCGGAGAGTCGTTCTGCTCTCAACCACGGTCTCGCGCGCCTCCGCGAGCGTCGTACGAAGCTCCGGCTGAGAGGTATCGACACGATCGAGCATGGTCTCGGCCTCAGTCCGAACCTCCCGAGGCATCTGCTTCACCACTTCCACGAATTCGGCCGTAGTGTCCGCCATTCGCGCGGAGCTATCCGAGAACTGGCGCACGCTGTCCATCGCGTCCATGAACTGAGGCGTCTGGCCCAGGCTTGTCCCCAGCAGTTGGAGCTGCCAGCGGCTGTTGGCTGGGAAATCCTCCACGGTGTCGCTGAAGCGGTCCACCGAACGCGCTACCGCATGGACCGACTCGGGTGTCCTGCTCACGCCTCCGAGGGCGGCAATCGGTGCCAGCGGAATGGCAACCAGTTGCTCAAGAACCCGCTCACCCTGAGGAATGTCGCTGAAGTTCTCTGCCGGCTGCACCGAGAAGCCCTCCCGCATGGGGTTCTGCCTTGCGTACGTGACTACATCCTGACGGGCTCGGTCAAACGCACTCTCGGCAAGGCTCTTGCGGGCAATCTCGTCGATCGCCGTCCGGATTTCGTCTGCCGCGCGCAATGCGACAGCCTGCTGATCTCCGAACAACTGTCTGCCCTCGCCTGTGGAAAGATAGTCAAGGGTTCTGTAAGCCAAGGCCCACAAGTCAAGTAAGGCCTCCCCAGAATCCGCCTGGTTGGCGGCGGTTCGACATTGAGCCATCAATCGAACACGGAACAAGGCGGCCACCTGGCGCTGCTCTCTGGATGTGGCCTTCTGTTCAAGTTCGGTCGCGGTCCGCTCCACCGTCGCCCTGAAGTAGTCCACGAACCCGCGAATCTTCTCCGCCACCTCATTCATCTCTGCTGTTGAGGCATACTGCTGCGGACCAATCTGGGGTCGCGTCTGAGACGGCTGGCCGGTGCATCCACACAGCCACATTGCCAGCAGCAGAACGGTCCACGCTTGACCGCGTGCCGCACGCTTGCGATCGGCTCGTTGAGCCGGTTTGTGTCGGCGCACTTGCTGATCAGATGACTTCATGATGACGCTCTCCTTGGGGAAATTATGGGATCTCTATTTCGCTCTCCGAAGCCGGGTCGCAGGGACCGAACGCGGCAACTGACAACACCGCAGGCCCACTCACGAGCAGGTAGCCGTGCTGAGCGGCTCCTCGCGAGGTATGATAGAATGTGAGAGTTGTCCGGGGAAGAAGTCTCTTTGCCGCGCGGAGGCGACAAGGCAGCGCTTTCTGGCCAGCCAGAGATCATCAACCGCATCGGACAAAGCCCGACCCACCAACTGAAATGTGGCATCATCGCTACCCCACCTCCAAGAAGGAGGTGGGGCACCCCATCGTCGTCGGGCGAAGCCCGACCTACCACCTGAACTCAGGACCTTCGAGCCCCAGGCGTCTCACTCCGCCAGGCGCAGAGCGGCAAACTCCGTGGGCCGCTTGGCATGGATGACACCGCTGCCGTATTCGGCGCTGCGGCGATCGCCCTTGTCAACGTCGTTGACCACCAGGCAGATGCCGAAGCTCTTGCGTGGCTCGGGGATGAAGCCTGACAAGAGCGGCCACTTCACAGCAACCTCGTAGATGGTTTGCCCACCCTGCCGGGCTGCGGCCGTGTCGATCAGGTCGTCAGCTTTGACGCCCTCCGGCAGTGTCGGCGATCGCCAAACATGCTGCTGGACCACTTTGTCCCGAAGCGAGATGCCGAATTCCACTTCATTTCGCTTGTAGCCGCCCCAGATGTAGTCCCATGAACCTGCTTTCAACTCGAAGTTGTCACGCTGTGGATTGAAAGCGACCTGCAGGCTGTCTTCTTTCCACATGTCGGCAGCCGGCTGATTCTGAACGTGCGTCTGGTCTTTCACGACCACACGCAGGTACAGCCGGTCCTTGTCCCACGCACACTGCCAGGTCATGGACTGATCATCCGGAACGGGTGGATCGCTGTAGTAGAACCGTATCGGTTCATCGTACTTGCCAAGGTTCGGGTCGGCCGGTCGAGCATGAAAGATCCATGGCAACTCGTCCACGTGAGGAATGCTCGGCCAGTCCTCCGCCGCTGCGCTGAGTCTCAGCTTGTCGTCGACATGAGGCACGTCCGCCACTCGCAACCCGTCGGCCCGCGGTTTGCGATGCGATGCATTGGCTTCGTGGGTAACGTGGTGTTCGATCCGCTCACGGTTAAGGATGCCCATTCCGGCAAGCGTCTGTTCGATGAATCTCAGTCGGCTGGGTTCGAGTCTGCCTTCGTTGGCGCAGGCCCAGCGAACTAACGGGGCCAGGGCCGCGTCGCGCATCTGCTGCTTGAGTCCCCACATCCGCACGAGACCGGTCTTTCCGGGCCAGCCCGATACCGGCAAGCCCGGTAACGCCTGAGCAATGTGGTACTGTCTGGCCCATGCGTGCCAGGACTCGACAACAGCGTTCGATTTGGCAATCGCGTCTTCGTGGTTGTCGGTCGGTTGCCAGTTGATGGCATCCATCGACACGAGGTAGGCGGCGGCACTGGTATACGTGAAATCGTAACGCCGGCGCAGGAAATCGATCCGACGGCGGACGTTGTCGTCGTCCGCGAGTTGGGCCGCTTCTTCGAGCAGTTCACGGCCGCGCTGGAAATCCTCCCACTTGTAGATCTCCATCTCCCCGCCGATCGTGTCCAAGCCCCAGAGCCACCTCCCTTTGGGCTGCCGCTCCCAGCACCGTTCCCAATGCTCGTAGAACCGGCCGATCGGCCCGGCCGCCT